>JABDDJ010000042.1 GCA_013287645.1 Chlamydiota bacterium
TGCGATGTAATGTGAGTGTTTTTGCGACTTATTGTGAGTGTTTTTGCACCATATTGTGAGTGATTGCGCCATATTGTGAGTTAGCTAATTTAAATAGGCAATTGGATTTGCCATTTCTCGAATGCTTCATACACCTTTTCTTTAAAATCTTTTTCTGAATAATTAATGCAAGAAGGTTGATTAATCCCATTTCCAATTTCAAGATATTTGTTAAGAATCGAAATTTTTTTTCCATTAAAATCTACATCTTCAAACATTGAAAGTTTTTCTTCTACAAACCGCTTGTTTTGGTTTTCAATATCCTCAGGGTTAGTTTTCTGTGAAAGGACAAATTCAGTCCAGATCTCGCTAAAATTGTCATGCAATTTCTTTGGGGTAGATATTCTGGAGCACCAAAATTTCTTCATAAGACCCCATTTTACTATATTCTCGATGTCCTCTATGGTTCTTAATTCTAGAAGAGATTTTAAGTAGTCCAGTTGAGATTGCCTTTGGGCTCCTAGAGGAAGTGTATGCTGAGGGTCTATTGATTTCTTCACATCATGAAATAGATTAAATAGACGAATAGCTCTTGGCTCGTCTTGGATAACGGCGGTCTCTTGTGGTCCTGAAATGTTTGTGGGGTTTGCTGCTCACAATTTGTCGCAGTTTTGTAGTAGCGGAGAGGGGAGTGACGAGAGTTTTTTCGAGAAAGCACTCACAATATGTCGCAAGGGTGCTTTGTTATCCCGTACTGTGGGAGCCGAACAGGTTTAGGTTACTCACAATTTGTCGCAGTCTTGTAGCAGTGGACAGGGGAGTGAGGAGAGCTTTTATGAGAGAGCACTCACAATCTGTCGCAAGGATTCAACTGTTGTTTTGCACCTGAGGAGCTGAACGGGTTTAGGCTACTCACAATTTGTCGCATTTTAGTAGTGGTAGATAGGGGAGTGAGGAGAGCTTTTATGAGAGGGCACTCACAATTTGTCGCAGTTTTGTAGCAGTGGAGAGGGGAGTGATCCGTGCTTTACAAGAGAGCACTCACAATCTGTCGCAATGACTTGACTGTTGTTCTGCATCCGAGGAGCTGAACGGGTTTAGGCTACTCACAATTTGTCGCATTTTAGTGGTGGTAGATAGGGGAGTGAGGAGAGCTTTTATGAGAGGGCACTCACAATTTGTCGCAGTTTTGTAGCAGTGGACAGGGGAGTGATCAGTGCTTTTATGAGAGAGTACTCACAATCTGTCGCAAAGATTCGATTGTTGTTCTGCATCAGGGGAGCTGAGTCAGCTTAAGTTACTCACATTTTGTCGCAATTTTGCTGGTATTTGAGTGGTTTCTTTTTGCTCTTTTCATAGATTAGGGACCCTAGTCAAAACTGAGGTAAAAATGCGATTCAATGTTATGTTTGGCGCAACCGCCGACTTTGCCTCTTAGACCGTCTCAAAGAAGGAAGTAGCCTATCAAAAGAGTGGCAAAACCCTATTTAACGTCATGTTTGGCGCAAATCCTAGAACATTCCCTATTAGGAACCCTCAATATCCACTTCAGATGGCATGAAAATTCCTAAAGGTCAAAGGTGTCGTTGACAAGGAGCTTCGTGAAACGAATTTCCTGATAAATTTCCTTGGTTGGATGCTTTTCATAACACTCTCCATAAAGCTCTAAAAATAGGGGATACAATGTCCTTTGGGTGTCCCCTAATTTATCCTTAAGACGTCATCTTTATGAAAAAAACTAAAATTGCGATTTATAGCCGGCGGCTCTTGTGCAAGTAGGAATGTTAGCAAAAAAAGGATCTGTAGTTTTTCATTGGAATCGTCGACTAAATAATTTGTTTCGTTGCTGAAATTGCAGATACTGCAAGGCCGGAGAAAGAAAACAGCGCACTCCAACCAGAGGCGGGGACTCCTAAGGCATACGTTATGGTGTTACAGGGCGATGAAGAGCTTAGAAGAGCCTGTTTAAGGTGATCGACGGTTTCATAGCTTTTTGTGCTACAGGGGTCATATATGAGGCCGTATTGAATGGAGAGGTGATAACATGCCACGACAAATACAGCACAGCTCAAGAACATGGCTAGCGTGTTAACCATCCGCTTAGATGAAACAAAGATTCCAACGCTTGCTATGACGGCAATTAGCAGAAATAGCAAGCGTTAGATTTGGCATAACGTACATGCTTGACTGGAGCTACCAAGGAGCAAAGAGCTTACCAATACAAATGTAGAAAGAGCCAATAAGGTGGCGAAGCACCTGTTAAAAAGAATTTCCTCTGATATAGCCAATCGATCCATCAAAGTGCTTCTATTTTGCAGTCCACGTTTTT
This sequence comes from Chlamydiota bacterium, assembly GCA_013287645.1. Lineage (GTDB taxonomy): Bacteria > Chlamydiota > Chlamydiia > Chlamydiales > JABDDJ01 > JABDDJ01. The sequence goes on from JABDDJ010000042.1 coordinate 2,309, forward strand.
AAAAACCTTTGCGATTTCGGATTTGTCTCCGAAACCGTAAAATTCTTGACGAAACCGATTCCATTTGAACTTATAACTTTTTAGGATTTCTCTGATTTCTTTGCTAGGGTTTTCTTTGAATTGTAAAGCCAAAGTTGTAATGTCACCAACCCGCCAAAGTTAAAATGTCACCTTAACTCCAGAAGGAGGTGGCAACTTTGGAGACTAAAATGAACCTTAAAGAAGCGAATCGGCTTAGCGTTATGCAGCAGATTGATAAAAAAATATTAACTCTAAAAAGGGCAAGTGAAGATCTTGGCCTTTCTGAGAGACAAATCAAAAGAGTAAGAAAGCGCTATTTGATTGAAGGTGCAAAAGGACTGGTTTCGAAACATCGAGGGAAAGTCAGCCAAAATCGAATGGATCCAAAGCTAAGAGCAGAAGTTGTAAGAATTCTGAGCAGAGAGGAGTATGCCGGATTTGGACCTACTTTTGCCCAAGAAAAAATAAGAAAACGGCACGGGTATTTGTTATCCGATGAGACGATTAGAAAATGGATGATTGAAGAGGGGTTATGGAAAAACAAGAAGCAAAAAATGGTAAGGATATACCAGAGAAGAGTGCGTAGAGGACGTTTTGGAGAATTGCTGCAAGGAGACGGATCTAGTCATGCATGGTTTGAAGAACGGGGTGAAAGATGTACGTTAGTCATTTTTGTCGATGACGCTACAAGTCGAATCACTGCCGGACGCTTTGTCCCGGCAGAAACAACAGAAGCTTATCAGGAAATCTTGGAGGAACACTTAGGGAATTATGGCAGACCCCTTGGGCTATATGTTGATAAGCATAGTATTTTTCGCACTTCTCGTGGCGACGGCAGTGTGAAAGAAAAGGAAACACACTTTGGACGCATTCTAAGAGAACTCGACATCGAATTGATCTGTGCAAATAGTCCGCAAGCTAAAGGGCGCGTAGAAAGGGCAAATGGAGTGTTACAAGACCGGTTAATTAAAGAAATGAGGATTAAGAAAATCAGTTGTATAGAAGAAGCAAACTGTTTTCTTCCTGAGTTTATCAAAGAATACAACGAGAAATTCGGCAAACCACCCAGAGATCTTGAAAGTGCACATAGACCGATGCGGCAAGAGGATGATCTTGAAAGGATATTTGCTCGAAGGTCGATCCGAAAGCTTTCAAAAGATTTAAGCTTTCAATACGGAGGTCATAGTTATCAAATACAAACAGAAAGCCCCAATCGGTTTAGATCGACCCATGTGGACGTGTTAGAAAGGCCAGGGAAGCCATCCTGATAGAGTGTAAAGGACAACAAGTGGATTACTCAAGATGGGCGGAAGCATTTTATGGGAAGCCAGAGGTCCTAGACAGTAAGGAATTGGAAATGCAATGGACAAGGCAAGCAAAAAAACCAGGGAAGTACCATCCATGGCGTTAAGTGAATTTCCAGAAACGGGCGTGGGACACTGTCCCCCAGCATCCCCCTCTCCCGCCTTTGGCGAACGAGGCCTTCGGCCCCATTCGCCGCAGTTGGGATTGGAGAACTTTATATTTAAAAACAACTTGAGGGGGACTTTGCCCCCCTCAAACACCCCCTTTTGCAAGGTGACATTTTAACTTTGGTTTGACAAAGGGAATGCGCCTTTCGTCATGTAAGGCGCAGCCAATAAGAAAAGGCGGATATTTAGGCTCCAAACAGGCAAATTCTTGAGAAACGTCATGTAAGGCGCAAATGCCGGCATTTCCGAAAATTGTGAGATCACATGTAGAGCGTTGCACTCACAATTTGTCGCATTTAAGTTTAGAGCGTCTCAAAGAAAGTGCGCCTTTGCGTCATGTGAGGCGCAGAGGGTTTTAATGTTCTCAAGCCTATATAAAAGGTGGAAATGGAAGACAAGGGAGAAGGTTCGATGTTTTTTACTTATTTGTGCGGTTTAAATCATAGGTTGTGGGAGTTCTAACCATGTGAGTGAAAAATTCTTGTTCTTTCAAATCTTTTAAACCTTCTTGATAGTTAGGACAGGTTACGTTTACCCTTCCTTTTACCTGGCCTTCTGCGTTAAATACTAATGCTTGTTTTGACAACGGAACAAATTTTATCTTCGTATCGTCAATCTTTAATTGATTTCTATATGGTCTTAATGTTTCAGGTAGAATAACATATGCAAAGTTTTTTGGTGAAACAGATCCAGCTGCTTTAAGTTCAAAACAACCGTCTGAAGCGTTGTATATATGAGTATCTTTATTTTCAAACTCCTCCCCGTTTGGTTTTATGAGATGAAGCTTGGCATTCGATTCATCAACTTTATTGCATGTCAAAACAATAAGGATCGAACATTGTGTGCGCTCAGAAAGCTCGTCTAATAAGGGTTCATCAATGGGTTTATTAGCTAGAGGATCTGATTGCCTTTCCATCACTACTGTAAGGCCCCCTTTGGCCCTGTGCGTTATACAGACTTCTTTGCCTTGATTACTGCTTACATGGTTGAGAGATACCCTGTCCGGATAGACAGTTTGATGCCTTGTGTCTGATTTCATATCACTCGAAGAGGTTGTGGATAATTTTAATGCTGCGGATCGGTCTTCGGATAAGATCCCCTCAGTCATGAGGTTATTAATAATTTCTATTTGCTTTACCACTGCTGGTGAAGGAGGTTTGGAATCAATAGATGTTGTTTCAAGTTGACTGGTAATTTTACTGCGCATGGCTTCTTGCTGCATTAATGCCTCAGAATTCTTCATAGATGACCCCGATGCATTATTGTTAGTGTTCGTGGATATACCCGCTGAAGAGGTGCCTAAATCGTTTGATTGTTGCTGTTCATCTGTAGAAAGTTTCGCTTTTTTCTTCTCAGGTTTGTCAGGCTGATAATACGGAATTTCTTCAAAACCCTTTCCTTTTGCTGGATCCATAACCGTCCCCCTTGTTAATTATTATAATAAATAAAATAATTTGTAACAATAATATATATAATTTATTTTAATACGAGTATGTTTTTTTATAGTATTTTTAATAATGTGTAGTATATTGTATAAACGATCAACACTCGAATTCAATTTTAATTCTCCGGAGACAGCTCTTATCCTGAAAACGAAAATTCATGCCAAAACTCGTTTTTTTGAAGGAATACTAATACCTGCGTTGAAAAAAATGTACAATCCCAGTTGTTTTTATTAAAACAAATATAATAAAAAACAAATCATATTAGTTTTTTATTCATATTTAATATATTTATTTTATTATGTGTGATAAAGTAAGAGTTTGACTTTAACGAGATTGAGGATTAAAATAGGGGAAATTTTAGTCATGGTCATGATAACCAAGGATAGAAAATGTCGTTCCAACCGTATAGCGGGCTTGTAAGCAAGTCTACAATAAATCATGTCTATTTTGATGCCACGCCCACCCTTTCATTAAAGGAAGTCAGAGGCTCAGAGGCTGTCGCAAAAATGTTAAATCGAAAAGGCATGGGAGAGAGAGCAGATCAATTTTTTTGTAATCAGCCCAAGCATTTCGATTACCAAGCTTATATCACTGAAGTGATCCGAAAGTATGATTCACTATTGCCCGTCAACCCGATTAAAAAAGATTATGAAATTTTTGCTCATCGAATTTTTTTCGTGCATAGGAAAAACGTGGTTGATCAAGCATGTCGAGAAGTTGAAGCAAATCCGAAAGATTGGACCTTTCGTGATAAAGGGGATTGGGAAATGCAGAGGTTAGCTTTTCAGGATTTTATGTGGTTTTATGCTAAATCTACGTGGAGTTATGAAGGTGGACAAGCAATTATAGATGCTATGCTCAAAATATTTCCGTCATTATCAAGTGATTTTCGTCCCTGCTTTTACACAGTTGTTTTTCTATCCGAGCACGAAGATTTTTATCCAAATAATAACTTTGTCAATCTAGCAGAATTAGGACTAATAGATATGTAGGATATCTCTGGTATCAGATTATGGGTCGCTGCTTGGTTCTTTTATCAAAGTGTTTACAGCGACTGTTAGTCCTAAGAGAGAAAGCAACCCACTCCAAGCAGAAAGTGGTATGCCAAATGCATCTGTTATGATATTGCAGGGGGTTTGTTTGCTTAGCATCGTTTGTTTGAATTTTTCCAGACTTTCGAAACTTTTGATGCTACATGGGTCGTATACCAATCCAAGTTGGATTGCGAGATGGTAACAGGCTACAGCAAAAACTGCGCAGTTTAAGAACATGATCATTGTATTAATCAATCGCTTTGATGAAATGAAAATTCCAACAGCTGCCGTGCTTCCAATCAGCAGAAACAGCAGCCGCTGGATTTGACATAACGTGCATATTTGGTTAAAGCTGCCAAGGAGCAATGAGCCTATCCAAACAAACAACGAAAGGGCCAACGAAAAGGCAAAGCCTCTGTTAAAACGAACTTGCTCAGCTACAGTCAAACGAGTCATTCCACAACTTCAATTTTACAATCGACGTTTTTCAAAATCTTCGCCATTTCAGATCGATTTCCTCTACCATAATACTCGCGTCGAAATCGATTCCACTTAAATTTTGCATTTTTCAGAAGATTTACAATGTCTTTGTTAGGCTGTTCTTTAAACTTAATCGCAAGAGGATCTCCGATTTCAGATTTGCTATTAAGGTGTTTTTTTGCCTGTTCTTCCCAAGACTGAAGTTTCGAGTTATTAGTCAGGTGTGACGCGATTTCCAAAAATGCACCAAGCAGTGCTTGATCATCCAAATGATTAATCTGTGCTTTACTTGCCAATTTTCCTATATTGATAAGCTGTCTCTCGCTCATTTTTCTCTCTTTCTCAGCCAATATTTTTTCCTTTCTTTTTAGAAGACTTCTCTTTTCTTCGAGTGAAAGCACCACTTTCGAATTCTCTGTCATTTGCTACCTCTATGTTTCTTTTGTAAAATCAGATATTTCAGCAATCCGTTCATGTGGACTGCATCTTATGAAATCTGCCGATTTATGGCAAATAGAAATATCAAATGGCAAAAAAGAAAACGACAACACCAAAAATCAAACAACAAAACGAAACGGAATTCTACGCAATATGTGTTGTACAAACACTCGCTTTAAAACATGCTTGACGCAAATGGAAAAAACAATTAATTTCCTGGAAAATGGTGATAAAATGGCAATCGGATATTGCAGGCTTGAATTTGTTAAACGATCTCTTGCAAAAAACGTTGTATTGAAGGCGTCCTATTGCTCAAGAATGAAGATGTACTTCGAAGGGAATGTATCTGTTTCTCCTCATACATATGATTGGTCACATATATATGATAAGCCATTAAGCCATACGATTTTTCTTCCCGATTATGTTGATGCTCGATTCAAAGATCCAGAAGTGTTGTGGAATTATGTTGAGAAATGTGAAAAACGGAAGGATGCACAGGTTGGGTGTGAAGTATTGGTGGCGCTTCCTGATGATTTTGTCATTTCTAATGAAGAAAGGATTGAAATGGCTGAGAGTTTTGCCATGAAATATTTCGTTTCGAAGGGATACGGAGTGCAAGTTAATGTGCACCCACCACGACCAGATAAAATTCAAAAAGGTGAAACTGAAGATGAGGAGATCCAGGCAAAGAATTTTCATGCGCATATTTTGATCACTTCTCGTCACTTTGCAGAAAATGGGCAGAGGTTTAGCTATTGGAAATCAAAAGATCTTCTTCCTGAGGTGCGCGGCAAACACCACATCGCATTTAATGGAATTGAGTGGGGAAAAGTTTGGACGCAATTTCAGAACGAGTATTTCGAAAGCAAGGGCTTAAGTTTACGCGTCGATCAACAGTCGATTATTCCTCAAATACATCTCGGACCAGTCCGTCTGAGGGGAGAGATGTCTTCAAAAGGATTGCTGATTAATGATCGGATAGCGGAAAAAGTCCATGTTCTCTCAAAAGATCCACTGGTTCTTTTGGATAAAATTACCGACACTAAATCGGTCTTTACAGATGCGGATTTTGAGAAGATTTTGAGCTCGTCTAGCCTGTCTACAACCGAAAGAGCCGAGGTGCGTGAGGCTTTTTGGGCTCTTCCCGAATTGGTTCATTTATATGACAAAGGGAGTCACAATGGGGTTCGAAAGTTCACATCCTGGGCCGTGATAGAAGAAGAAAAAAAGATTTTGAGACTCTCCGACAGGATTGCACAACAAAAGAGCGATAGGCCAGGAGTAGTGCTTCTTTCATTTTTATCTGTCAAAGAAACAAACCCACCGACTCAAGAACTGACTAATGAACAGTTGGTAGCTTTCGAAAAAATCATCCAGGGTAATAATCTCGTTTGTATTGAGGGATTGGCGGGGACAGGGAAAAGCTACTTGCTCGTTGCCCTAAAGGAGTACTATACATCCAATGGTTTTAACGTAAGAGGGTTTGGACCAGACAATGCCACTGTGAAAGTTTTGCAAGAGAAAGGTTTTAAGCAGGCGTCTACGGTTCATAGCAAGTTGTACAAACACCATTTTTCTCGGAAAAAGCCAATTCAATTTGGTAAAGAAGTGTGGATTGTAGACGAATCTGGAAAGTTAGGAAACAAGGCTCTCCTCGAACTCTTAAAGCTGGCCGTCAAAAATGATATTAAAGTTATTTTTTCGGGTAACACAGCTCAGTTGTCTTCCGTGGACCGGGGAGGCATGTTTAAGGTGTTTTGTGATCGGTATGGGTATGCTTATCTAGGCGATATTCAAAGACAGAAATTTACCCTGGATAGGCAAATCTCCAAAAACTTAGCTACAGGAGATGTTTCCCAAGCTATTGCAACGATCAGTAAGACAGGGGGATTTGTTTGGTGCGAAAATAAATTCGATGCCTTATCAAAGGCTGTTCTAAATTGGGCGGAAGACAAGGTCCACTTTCCTTATGGATCGAGTTTAATTATTGCACACACGAATGAAGAGGTTTGCCATATTAATGAACTCGTTCACTCTGTAAGAAGGTCGCTTGGAGAGGTAGATAAGGTTGAGTTTGAGTGTAAAACGACAACAGGAAATATACGCGTTAGCGTGGGTGATTTGATCGAAATCAGGGAGAAAAATAAAAAACTTAAACTAGAGAACGGTCAAACAGGCATTTTGATTAAGGCTGTTGAGGACAAATTTGTTGTTTTAACAGAGGGGAGGAAAGTGTCATTTAATCCTCGAAAATTTAATGCATTTTCTCTGGGTTATGCAATCACATATTTTAGATCTCAGGGGCGTACAATCGACCGCTGCTACGTGGTGTACAACAAATATATGAATCAGAAATTGCTCTACGTTGGAATGAGTCGACATGTGCGAAGCGTTAAATGTTTTGTTTCTCATGAGGATGCTAAATGTGTGGCTGATATCAAAAACCAACTCATGAATAGGCAATGCGAGGTTGACAACACTCTAAATTACACGAATGCTTTTGAAATTCGTGAAAATGAAAAACACCTACTGAGGGACATTAAAGTGCGTGAGCTTTGTGAGGCAGATAACTTTTTGTCTCAAGCAAAGGGTCTTGGGTTTAAGGCATGGGATCAATTGAAATCTAAGGTCTCCTTCCTTCTTGAGGCCGTGAGCGATGTAAAAGCCGATAAAGATTTTTATGTTGTTCCCACTAAAGAACCTGTTGATGGGAGTGTTGTCAAGATGAAAGAAGAGGAAGATGTTGTGAAGCTACGAAACTTAGCGGAAGACAAAACAATCTCAATAACATCAAATATGAACCTTGAGAAACCAGAACAGAGGATACCTTTGGACCATCAGACTAAGCAATCGTCATCTAAGTCTACCGCCTATCAACAGCTTTCGGATGAAAAAAAGAAGTTGTATAGGGCCTATTTTGAAAAAAATGAAAACGCATCAACCGTCCACGCAATCGTTCAATCCGAGTCGGCAATACAAGGGATATCTAAGGAAGCGGTGTCAAGCTTTAAGCTTTGGCAAGAGGCGTGTGCAGAGCGCAATTTAGCTGCTTATAGTTTGATTAAAGGAGGTGTGGATAGGAAGGTTTTTGGAGAAAAGGGGATTGATATCTTATTCGATTATGCTGGTCGTCATGAACGTTCTCTCCAACCTAAAGAATCCATAGAGACTCAACTCCGAGACAATCTCGATGGGTTGTTATATCGATTGTTTCCCGAAGGGCCTCAGAGAAAAGATTCACGAGGCTTTAGGTTTGGCAACAAGGGGTCGTTGTCGGTTATTTGTGTAGGGGAAAAAGCGGGTTGTTTCTACGATCACGAAAACAAAGAGGGAGGAAGCTTACTGCAGCTGATCCAAAAGAAAGAGGGACTAAATAGAGAAGAGGCAATAGGCTGGGCGAATTCCTTTCTTAAGGGACATTCCACAGGGCAGGTGCCAGCTCAGTTTTCTACTCAATCTTTTGTTGCTCCAAAGGAACAAAGTTGGGTGTGTATAACACCGCCAGCTCAGACTTCCGTTCCTCCTCTTGGCACTCTTTCCCCATATCTTGCTTCGAAATACAAAATAGCGGACGTGTATCCTTACCATAGGACAACAGGGGAGTTGGTTTTCCATGTTCTCAGGCTTGAAGATAAGTCAAGTGGTGAGAAACTGGTGTTGCCGCTTAGCTTTGGAAAGAGCCATCCCAGCGCTGACCCTCGGTGGCATTTAAAAGCTCACCCCGCTAGATGCGAAGTCCTCTATAATGGTCAAAAACTTGCTCAGTTTCCGAAGAAGCCAGTTTTAGTTGTAGAGGGCGAAAAGACCGCCAAGGCGGCAGAAAAGCTTGTAGGGAAGGAATATGTCGTCGTTACTTGGGTAGGTGGTGCAGGGGCTGCTAAAATGGCTAATTGGGGCCTTCTCTCAAATCGTGAGGTGATCATCTGGCCTGATAACGATATTGCTGGTTTTAAGGCTGCCAATGACATCATTCAGTGCTTAAAAAGGGTGGGGGTCAATTCTCTTAAAGCCGTTTCTAGCGATAGCCTCAAAGACCTGCCTGCAAAGTGGGATTTAGCAGATCCGATTCCGACAGGGAAAGGCGTTAACTTTATTCAAAACACGCTTCTTAGGGCTGAGAGTAAGGCGATTGGGACCGATCGTCTGGAAGCTCTTGCGGCTCAGCACAAGCTGAGTGTAAAAGAGCTCAACGAATGCGTGTGCAATATAGATGATCGTATGAGGCCTGAATTGGAAAAGAAATTTGGATCAAAAACCTGGGAGATCGAGAATGCCATCTTGGCTGAGACTGTAAAAAGCCTTCAAGAAAGACACATGGACGTCGGCCATTCTCACGTTAGTGAGCGTTCTGATAAATTTCTAGAGCGAGGTGATGCAAAAACAAAATCAGTGGAGCATATATTATGAGCCACGTAATATGGAAGGTCTGAATCATTAAGGAAAACGGTTGTGGCATGTTGTTAGAGGAACTTAAGCGGATTATATCAAGCGGGGAGTCCGAGGCTCTCGAATTTAAGCAATCGACAGGACAATGTAAAGAAGCAGCTAAATCGGTTTGTGCTTTGCTAAACTGTCACGGTGGATTTGTTATTTTTGGAGTGACGGACAAAGGCGCGCCTATCGGCCAAACAGTGTCCAATAAGACACTTGCAGAAATTGCAGTCGAATTGCGACGCATAGAACCGCAAGCATTTCCAAAGATTAGCACTGTTTCTGTAGGTCTCGAGAAAAAGTGTATAGTTATTCATGTTTTAAGAGATGGAGAAGTGTATACTTACGATGGCAGGCCTTACTTAAGAAGAGGCTCCACAACGCAGGTTATGCCAAAAGAGACATATGAACGCCGCCTTCTTGAATGTATGCACTCTCAGAGGCGCTGGGAAAACCAATTTACTCCTGAAGAGATTACTCTTAAGGATTTAGACAAAACTGAAATCCAAAATACTCTTGCTACTGCGATTCAAATGGGCCGTATCACAGAACCTTCTAAAAATTCAATTGAAGACATCTTGATCGGGTTTAAATTGATCAAGGAAGGAAAGTTAATCAATGCGGCATTAGCTCTGTTTGGAAGAGGGGAAAGGGTTTTTAGTGATTACCCCCAATTTTCGATTAAATTGGCGCGTTTTAGGGGAAATGACCGTTTAGCGGATTTTGATGATACGCGTGTATATCATGGAAACATTTTTGAGCTGTTACGTCGTGGTGAATCATTCTTGTTCGATCATATGCCTATTGCAGCAAGAGTTGTGCCGGGCAAAATGGTTAGGGAGGATTACCCTACGTACCCACCAAGAGCCATTAGAGAGGCTCTTGCGAATGCCACTTGCCATAGAGATTACGCTTCTTTTGCCGGTTCTGTGTCCATGGCGATGTACAATGATCATTTTGAGATTATTAACCCCGGTGTATTCCATTTTGGGATTAGTCCTGAAAAACTGACTCATACTCATCAATCGAAGCCGTGGAATCCGACGATTGCAGATGTCTTGTATAAGAAGGGAATTATCGAACAGTGGGGAACCGGAACCATCAACATTCTTGAGTGGTGTGCAGAAAATCAAAACCCTGCTCCAAAGTGGGAAGAACAATCAGAAAGTGTGGTGATTACATTTTTCCCCCGTACTGTTTTTGCTGCAGAGAAACATATAAAATCCAAGGAAAGACCAGGGGAGTTGAAACAGCTCCAAATAAATACACAAACTTTGAATGATAGAGTCCTTGAATTACTGAGAGAATCTCCCTTTTCAAGTGCTGAAATTGCCTTAAAGCTGGGAAGAAAGCAACGAAGTGGAAAACTAAGAGAGGTCCTTAAGAAATTATTGATAAATGGTTCCATTACCTACACGATTCCTGAAAAACCTCAAAGTCGACTACAAAAATACCGTCTTTTAAACCCACCAGCAGCCAGTGGCCAGTCGGGGGGCCAGTCGGGGGGCCAGTCGGGGGGCCAGTCAAAACCTTAGAAATCTTGGAGCGTTTTACGGAAATAACATGTTCCTCGGTTTGCTTCGGGGGGATTCTCGAGGTTAAGGATAAAAACCCTTTATTCGTCCAAAAACTGCTAAGCTAGCGATTCTGCTTCTTGCAAATACCTTGCAGCAGCTTTTGTGCGCTCTATATTGGTTGCTAAAGCTCCAATTCGTTCTTCTTCGATGCATTCCATTTCAATTCCCATATTGGCGAGCATTTCGATTTCTTCTTTCGTGCCTCTTCTGTAGACAGGGTATTCCTTTTGATGTTCCTTTGCTTTTTTCTGAATCTCGTTGATGAAAGTTAACCTTTTAGGATCTTTTGGAAGATATTTGCCACCATAAGGGGTTTGTACACCAGTTGAGAATAGGAGGTCATCTATCGACCATTCTAAACCGTAATCGGTCTTAAGAGGATTTTTTATAAGAAAGGCCTTTAGGTTAGTTGGTTTGTGAAGGACCGCTTTAATAAGCAATTCATATAGAGAAGCATCATCTGGCGCTTTTTCGTAAAGATAGTCAGTAAAGCTTAAGACAAAATGCTTGATGAGCTGTTCTAAGCTCTCTATTTGAAGGTGTGGAAGGTGGTCTTGAAATCGGTAGACTAAACCCGAGGCAAGAGTTGAGGAAAATTGGTCTATTCCCCTTACTCCTTGTTCAGGGTAATATCCTTGAAGCTTGCGACATTGTTTGTTTACCACCTCATCTTTTTTATGGGTTTCGTCTCCCATCTATACGTTGAGGATTTTCTTGTGAAGAAATCTTGTAATCGGAAAGAGCCATTGTCATGAGAATACCCCATATAAAGAAGTTAGCCGAAAAGGATCATAAGGGCAGTTTGGATTTGGGTAAATAAGATTGATGGTAATCAATCCTGTGTTCGTTACAAAGCATCCATATCCCAGTTAGAATCAGAAAGATAAGTATTTTTTCGACGTTGAGGGAAAAACTTTGCCAAAATTTAAGCTCAAAGAAACCGTAAGCTATTTCTGTCTACTTATTCCGCTCTTTTAAGGTATGTACAAATCTATATATGGCTTGGTTTTTGCTTCCACAAAAATTGGTTGTAATGATGTTTTAGCATGATTACAGGGGCGTTTGAGAGTATAGAAAATCTCGAAGCTGCCATAGTCTATCACCAAAGTAAGATGGATGAGTCCGAAGAGACAATCAAGAATAAAGCAGAATCAAAGTTAAGGCACATTGCAACTTAGGTGGGAGTGATAGGGCAAGCCCCTCAACCTCTCTAACACCATAAAAGTGAATGCGTAAAGTGATAACTACTAAAACCCCTCAAAAGGAGGGCTACAAATTACCATCCCAGTCGTCGCCCACTTGGCAAGATAATTGATGCAAAACAAGAATTAAGATTTTGTCATTCTTTTTAAGGTATACGGGCTCAGTACGTTAGCATCCTCTCTGGTTATGAAATATATGAGAAATCGTATTTTTGCCAATTGTTCAAATGCCTGGCTTTTAGTAGCAGCTCGTCTATTACCCATATTAATTTGTATATATTTAGTTTTACAAAAAAGTTAGTATATGTTTATATAAAATATATAGTATTGATGTATATATTTGAATTGCTTAATGGTGGGGGGTAGATTATGTCTATTAAATCAACAGGTAGTGGAGATCATCAAAAGTATGATCCTTTGGCTAAGATTGACACAAAAGATTTGGGAAAATTCGTAAGTCCAACAGGGAATATTAAAGAAAGTATTGGGGTAAAATGGGAGCGCATCAAACACTTTTTCCAAACAGCAGAATGGGCCAACAACCAGGCAGTTTATAAATCAATAAGCTCCAGAGTATCCAATATTACACAACCAACAAAGCCATCTAGTGGTGAGAGATTATTAGCTGGAACAATATCAAAAACTTCAGTTGAAAATGCAAAAAACAATTTGGAAAAGGCGAAAACAGTATACGATAAACTGCAGAAAGGAGTTGTTTCAGGTTTTTTCTCTAAAAATATTGATCTACAAAATCTTAAACAAAATATTGAAGGTGTTCAAAAATCTATTGACGAACAAGATATAAAAGAAAAAAAAGAGACAATGGATGGTGAACTGATACAGTTAAACGATTATTATAAAGTATCACCCCTCTTAAATTCAGCTACAGATCGTCGATTTGTACAACTGCTCAATAATGGGAATGACGATAGAATAAAGCTCCGTGAAATCAAACAATACTATGTAAGTGAGAAAACAAGATTGGGGGAAATGAGCCAAAAGGACGAAACAGCCATGCAGACGATTGACAACCAGATTAGGAGTGCTACTGAATTGGAAAATAAAATAGCAGAGTGGCAAATCGATGTAGCTAATAAAAAAATATCCGAAATAGAAAAGGCATATCCCTCAACAAGGCTATCCGGGACAAACGAAGAAAAAGTTAAAATTGAAAAAGATAAAAGTAATCTTGAAGCAATAGTACAATGGTGTGAAGACTCCCGAAAGATGGATAAATCAAGCATGTTACTTAGTTCTAGTAATAATTTACACGCTCAAATAGATGAGATCGAAGCAAAAGCAAAAACATCATTAGAGAATGTAAATGAGGAGGAAAAAGCCCATACTAATAAAGGAAATGAGAATACTATTAAATACTATGAAAGAAAAAAACCGGAGCTACTTGCGCAGATAGCAGACTTAGAGAAAGAAAGAGAGGGAGATTACACATCGACGCACTCAAAGATGGCAAAGAGGAAAATCCTAGAATTGGAGACAGAACTTATTAATTTGGAAGAAGAACAGAAAAACTGGCTGACGATATTAGAAATCAAAATGAATCCAAGGAAAGACGAGCAAAAAGATCAAGCTATTAAATATAAGAATGAGCTGCTTGAACGGATCAAAGACTTGGAGATACAAAAGAGTGGTGAATTTCCTTCCTATTCTGCGCTCAAGCGTGATCTCCTCAGAGAACAAATCAACGAGTTAGAACTCAATCTAGAGCGTTTGGAGAAAGCACGAAAAGAACTGAATCTATAATGTTTTTCAGTTTGGGCGAAAGAGATTCAGTTGTAAAAACTCTTTGCGCGTTTGGAAATGGCTTGCCTGGTAAGAAACTGGTTTCTGAATCCAGCTGATATTTAGGTCAAATAGTCTGAACTTAATCTGACACCAACGTCAAAACGAGAGTCTCACGCGTTTTCCTTAATTTTTCATCTTCTTTCGACGACTATTACAGTTATGCCGTTTGGAGCCTTGCTTTTGACTATGGTGATGGGGACCTTGATTGGTTTGAAATATGGCTTCAGAGGTTATTCCCACCATTCCTTAGAGGGAATTTAACATATTGTCCTCTTTTTTGTCCGTGTTGTAGGCACACGGGTTACCAAGAAGGGCAAAAGTCTCCTTTTGCCCTTTGAATGAGAAGAAAGCAGATTTTAAATTTTTGAGGCTAGCTGAGCGTCTTGTTGAGCTTTTTGGATTTGGGCTATTTCTGCCTCAATCCTTGCTAGTTCAGCGTCGTCATCAGCATCTTCTTGTTGGAGTTGAGCCACGCGTTGCTGACTAGCGTCCATTCTGGCTCGGCTAGCAGCAGCTCTCGTGTCTGCTTCCCTTTGTTGTCGTTGGGCGTCAGCTATTTCTCCTTCTAGCTGTTTCCTTCTCTGGGCGTTATGAGCGAGGGCTTCACGCGTTTTTTGTAATTTTTCATCTTCTTCGAGTACTATTACATTTACGCCGTTTACCTTGCTTCTGGATATTACCTTGCCTTTGGATATAAGGTCAGGGTCCTGCTGGGCTGGAGGGGTGGTTTTTGGGGGTTTTCCCATTAATCTTGCTAACATAAATATTCTCCTTTTTTTGCCTGTGTTGTAGGCACGCGGGTTGCCAAGAAGGGCAAAAGTTTCCTTTTGCCCTTTGAGTGAAATGAAAGCTGATTATTTAGATTTTACTTGTTAACTGAGCGTCTCGTTGTTCCTGTTCAATCTGTGCTAATTGTGCCATCAGTTTTGCCATTTCAGCGCCATCGTCGGCAATCTCTTGTTGGAGTTGTTGTCGCTTATCGGCAATTTGTTGTTTTTCTTGTTGGAGTTGTTGTACGTCTGTTTGGAGCTGGGCCTGGCGTTGCTTGCTGGCTTCAATTTCGACTTGGCTTTGAGCGATGGCTGCGGCTGCCTGAGCTTGGCGTTGCTTGCTGGCCTCTGCTCTTGCGCCGGCTTCTTGTTGTTGCCGTTTGGCATCGGCTATTTCAATTTTTAATTGGCGACTTTTCGCTGCATTTTCAAGGACTTTTTCCCTGATTTTTCTCATTTCTTCGTCTTCTTGGACAACGGTTATTGTCACCCCGTTTGAGGCTTTGCCTTCATATAGAATTTCAGGGGGTTGCTGAGCTGGAGATGAGGTGTTTGTGCTTTTACCTGCCATTTTTTTAAGAGCGCTTAACATAAGGTTCTCCTTTGTACATAACGGAAAAAGGGCAAAACAGTCTATTTTGCCCTTTGGATATCCTTTAGACGACTCATTAGATCTTGCTTGTTACTTGTGCATTTTGCTGGGCCTGCTCAATCTGTGCGAGCTGTGCCATCAGTGCTTCGATTTCAGCATCATCGTCAGCAATCCCTTGTTGGAGTTGTTGTACGTCTGCTTGGAGCTGGGCTTGGCGTTGGCGACTAGCATCAATTTCAACTTGGCTAGCATCGATTTCGACCTGGCATTGTGCGCTGTTTGCCGCTGCCTGAGCTTCTCGTTTTTTGCTGGCCTCAATGTTTGCTTTTGCCTGGGCTGCTCTTGCCTCTGATTCTTCTTTTTGCCGTTTGGCATCGGCTATCTCAATGTCTAGTTGTCTCATTTTATCTGCCTTTTCAAAAACCGTTTCCTTCAGTTTTCTCATTTTTTCGTCTTCTTGGACAACGA
>JABDDJ010000043.1 GCA_013287645.1 Chlamydiota bacterium
GCCTTTTGAAATTCCTTGTAGCTGTAGTGATGGGTAATTAAGGGACTTAAGTTAAATCCTGCCTGGATCAAATTAACCATATCGTCCCAGGTAGAGAAGATCTCTCGGCCATACACCCCTTTCAAGGTAAGCATTTTAAAGATGACTAGATTCCAATTAATTGCAGCATGCGACGGTAAAATCCCCAAGAGTGCAATCGTGGCTCCTGGGCGAACGCTCTCTAACAAGTCATTTAACGCTTCGGGGCTTCCTGACATCTCCATCCCACAGCTAATCTCCTCGGATAAACCTTTTTCCTTCAAATACTCTTTAATAGATTTGTTTCTTATGTCAATGGTTTCAGTCGCTCCCATTTTCTTACCTAACTCTAGTCTCCAAGGATTGATATCCGTAAGGATCACATGATTTGCCCCTGAAAAATGAGCCACTGCTGCTGCCATAATTCCAATGGGTCCTCCGCCTGTCACAAGTACGGAATGGGCAGGTAATTGCAGCTGATAAGCTGTATGGACGGCATTGCCAAAGGGATCGAATATTGCAGCGATCTCGTCAGGGATGTTATCTGGAAGTGCAAACACATTTGACGCTGGAAAAGAAAAATACTCTGCAAAGCAGCCTGGACACTGTACACCAATGCCTTGGGTATGGCTACAAAGATGTTTTTTGCCATGGCGGCAGCCAGGGCACTCTCCACAGGTGATGTGCCCTTCTCCTGTGACGCGCATCCCATCCTGAAGGTGCTGGACATCCTTGCCAACTGCTGCAATGGTTCCCATAAACTCATGTCCTATGATCAAAGGGACTGGAATAGTTTTTTGGGCCCACTCATCCCATTTGTAGATATGGACATCGGTTCCACATATGGCTGTCTTATGGATTTTAATGAGTACGTCATTCGGGCCTATTTCGGGAATGGGTACCTCTTCAAGCCAAAGTCCTTTAGATGCTTCTTTTTTGACTAAAGCTTTCATTAGATTACCTTAAGTTCCCGTCCGACGATTGAGAAGGCTTCAATCGCCTGATCAAGCTGTTCTTGGGTATGGGCAGAAGACATCTGTGCACGTATCCGCGCTTTTCCTTCAGGAACAACAGGATAGCTAAACCCAATCACGTAAATACCCCTATTTAACATACGTTGAGACATCTCTTGTGCTAACGTGGCATCTCCTAATAGGATGGGGATAATAGGATGGTCTCTTCCTAATAGTGTGAATCCAAGTTTTTCCATTTTTGTGCGAAAATAGGAGGCATTACTCATCAGTTTTTCACGTAAGTCGGCATAGTTTTCCAGCATTTCAAATACCTCGATAGAGGTTGCTGCTATTGCTGGCATGAGTGTATTGGAAAATAAATAAGGTCTAGAACGCTGTCTAAGCCAACTAATGATCTCCTTTTGCCCGGAAGTATATCCACCAGAAGCACCTCCCAAAGCCTTTCCTAATGTACCTGTTAAGATATCTACTCGTCCTAAAACATTACAATACTCGGGCGTTCCTTTTCCTTGCTTACCTAAGAACCCTATCGAATGGCTATCATCCACCATGACAAGTGCCTGATACTTCTCTGCTAAGTCACAAATTTGGGGCAGGTTGGCGATAATGCCATCCATGGAAAAAACGCCGTCCGTAGCGATGAGTCGAAAGCGATGGGATTGAGCCTCCTTTAAACAATTTTCTAACTCTTGCATATTATTATTAGCGTAGCGCAAGCGCTTTGCCTTAGAGAGTCTAATTCCATCAATGATGCTAGCATGATTCAAAGCGTCGCTGATAACAGCATCTTCAGCACCTAATAAGGTTTCAAAGAGGCCTCCATTAGCATCAAAACAGGAGGAATAGAGGATTGTATCTTCTGTTCCTAAAAAATGCGAAATTTTAGCTTCGAGATCTTTATGAGAGGTCTGTGTCCCGCAAATAAAGCGCACAGAGGCCATACCGTAACCAAATTGATCAATACTTTTTTTAGCTGCCTCTATTAAAAGGGGATGATTAGCCAAGCCCAAATAATTGTTTGCACAGAGATTTATAACCTGCTTTCCATTGGATAGAGTAATTACCGCATCCTGCGACGAGGTGATCAGTCGCTCTTCCTTAAATAGTCCCGTTTGTTTCAATTCGTTTAACTGCCCTAAAAGAAATGTAATAAGAGGGTGTTGTTTCATAATTTCGGATCATATACATAATATGTAAAAAAGAGAAATAACGATGGAAACGATTCTTGCTCCTGGAAGGCCTGGTATTGCTGCTCGCTGGACGTCAAGCGCAAAGATTGGCGTTGGCACTGGAGTAACCGAAGCGTGCAATATCTGGTTTACGATCTCCCACGGAATTATCAATGAAGTCTATTGGCCGCGCATCGATGTAGCCGATATCCGTGATATGGAATTCATTGTAACGGATGGTCAAAACTTTTTTTCAGAAGAGAAACGCCACGCCGTTCACGACTACCAGACCCTAGGTGACGGAATTCCTGCCTACCACCTTACCAACACCTGCAATCAGCAACGGTACCGTATCGACAAACGTATTATAGCAGATCCACATCGCAGCGTCTTACTGCAAGAGATCGTATTTACTCCTCTACAAGGTACTCTAAAGGACTACAAGCTTTTTCTGTTACTTGCACCACATTTAGGGAATAAAGGAATGGATAATTCTGGCTGGACAGGGGACTACAAGGGATACCCCATGCTCTTTGCCAGCTCCAAACGGTATCCAGGCCTAAACCTGGCTTCATCTTGCTCAGTACCATTCAAAAACATGACCGTCGGTTATGTAGGTGAAAGCGATGCATGGCAAGATCTGCATTCTAATAAAATTTTAACGCATCTCTATTCTAATGCTGATGATGGAAACATAGCTCTTGCTGCTGAGATAGACCTTGAAGCTTGTAATGGAAAATGTGTCGTATCGCTCTCGTTTGGCTCAACTCCCTTTGAAGCTGGCTTCCAAAGCCGAGCCTCTATCGTAAGGCCTTTTAACAATCTGCTAAGTGAATATGTAAACCAATGGGAAAACTTTCAAAAATCATTTGACGATTTAAGCCAAGTCTACACAGAGGGTGGCTATTTATTTCGCATGAGTAATGCAGTCCTAAAAATTCATGAGGGAAAGCGTTTAACTGGTAGCGTAATTGCTTCATTATCAATACCTTGGGGATTCACCAAAGGCGACAATGAACTGGGTGGTTACCACCTCATCTGGCCGCGAGATCAAGTCCAGACAGCCGCTGCTCTTCTTGCTGCTGGAGACGAGGATGGAGCGCACCAAGCCCTCCACTTCCTCATGTGCACCCAAGAAAAAGATGGACACTGGGCACAATGCATGTGGGAAGATGGAACTCCCTATTGGCCAGGGCTACAGATGGATGAAACAGCCCTACCCATACTCCTTGCAGACCTACTACGCACCAAAAATAGCTTAAGGGATATTGACCCGACAGAAATGGTGCGCAAAGCCGCCACGTTCATCCTATGCAACGGGCCAGTCACCCAAGAAGACCGCTGGGAAGAAGAGGCAGGTTATACTCCTTTTACCATTGCAGTCGAAATCGCAGCTTTACTAGCAGCTGCTGACTTTTTAGCAGAAGCAGGAGATCTATTTAGCGCAGAATATCTTAGAGAGACTGCCGACTGGTGGAATGACAGCATTGAACGCTGGCTTTATGTCAAAAATACAGCCTTAGCAAATCAGTGTGGAGTCGAAGGCTATTACGTCCGTGTGCTGCCTTCTGAGCGGCTTCAAGACTCACCTCCCTATTCTCCCGAGATCACTCTCAACAACCTCTCATCAGAACAAAACCGTGCCCATTATGCCGACATTGTCTGTGTCGATGCCCTAGCTCTTGTACGTCTGGGGCTGCGTGCTCCCAACGATCCGCGCATCCTCAATACTATTAAAGTTATCGACACCCTATTGAAGAAAGAGACGGTTCGTGGTCCTATCTGGAACCGCTATAACAGAGATGGCTATGGCGAGCATGAAGATGGCTCACCCTTTGATGGCACAGGTATAGGCAGAGGCTGGCCGCTCTTTTGCGGAGAGAGAGCCCACTACGAGTTAGCGGCAGGCAATACCGAACAAGCAAAATACCTGCTGAAAGTAATGGCTTCGTATGCAGGAGTAGGAGGTCTATTGCCCGAACAGATCTGGGATGGGCCCGATATCCCCGAGCATAGCCTATTCAATGGACATTCCGCCGGATCCGCCAAGCCACTGGTATGGGCACATGCAGAATATATCACTTTATTGCGCTCGATTAAAGACAATGAAATTTTTACACAACCCCCACAAACTAAGCAGCGCTACATTTATGACAGAGTTCACTCAGCCTATGCCGTCTGGAGGTTTAATCACCAATTGCCATTTTGGCCAGCCGGCAAACGCTTACGCATTCAGACAGAATCGGCTGGAAGCGTCATCTGGACGGTGGACAATTGGCAATCGACCAATCAAAGTCCCTTAATACCTCTTCCAATAGGCATCTATTACGTTGATTTACCCGTAGAATCCTTGCCACGTAACAGGGAAGTACTGTTTACATTCTTCTGGCAGCAGTCCCAAAACTGGGAAGGCACAAACTTCAGTTCAATTACGATTTAAACGCAAAGTCGCAAAGGCGCAAAGAAAAATTTTTCTTTGCGCCTTTGCGACTTTGCGTTTAATTTTTTTAATGCAGGGTCTTTATATCTATAACAAAGCGGTATTTGACATCGCTTTTGAGCATTCTGTCATATGCTTCATTAATTTTTTGTATGGGTATGAGTTCAATATCGGCTAAAATTTGATGTTTTCCGCAAAAATCGAGCATTTCTTGCGTTTCTTTAATTCCGCCAATCAAAGAGCCGCCTATTTGCCTTCTAGCAAAAATTAAATTAGTCACTGAGGGAGAAGGGTGAGGCGTTTCAGGTGCACCTATAAGGCATAGTGTGCCATCTCGTTTTAAGAGTTCCAGAATTGTGTCTAGATTATGTGAAGCTGCTACTGTATCGAGAATGAAATCGAATTTTTTAGTATATTTTTTCATTTCATCGCTATTTTTTGAAATGACTACCTCATGAGCTCCTAGCTTTTTAGCATCCTCAACTTTATGTGCAGATGAGGTAAATACCACTACATGTGCTCCCAGTGCATGAGCAATCTTGATAGCTATATGTCCTAGTCCTCCAATTCCAAAAATTCCTACTACGCTGCCCTTGCCAACTTTCCAATGGCGTAACGGAGAGTAGGTGGTAATTCCTGCGCATAATAGCGGAGCAACTCTTGGATAATCTTTTTCTTTAAACTCTTTTGGTACATGCAGTACAAAATCCTGATCAACGACAATCTGGGTTGAGTATCCTCCATATGTGACTGTCTGATCGTATTTGTCACGGCCATTATAAGTTAAAATAGGGAATGCATCACAATACTGTTCTAAGTTTTCACGACAGTTCGCACAAGTCCTACAAGAATCCACCATGCATCCGACAGCTACAATGTCACCTTGCTTAAACGCTTTCACATCTTTTCCGGTTTGAGTGACTCTGCCAATAATTTCATGACCAGGCACTACAGGGTAGATGGTATTTTTCCACTCATTTCTTGCAGTATGTAAATCTGAATGACATATGCCGCAATAGAGAATCTCGATCTGGACATCGCCTGGACGGGGTTGACGCCTTTCAATTTTAAATGGAGCCAGAGGCTTAGTTGCTTGTTCAGCGGCATAGCTATTTACTTGTCCCATAGAAAGCTCCTTTTTTTGTTAACAAATAATTTATTTTTGCGTTTAATTTTTTATTACGTCAAAGCTGTGTTTAACTTTGGCGCCTTCTTATTAAAGTCCTCTATAAGGTCCTCAACCTCTTCTATGCCCACAGAAAGACGGACTAGCTGATCGCTGATTCCCAACCGCAGTCTCTCCTCACGTGGAATAGAGGCATGTGTCATCGTTGCCGGGTGGCAGATCAACGATTCGACGCCACCTAAGCTCTCAGCCAACTTAAAGTACTCCAAAGAGCATAGCCACTGTTTCAAGGCATCTGTAGGAAGATCTATATCCAATGATAGCATTCCGCCAAATCCTCGCATCTGTTTAGCGGCGATAGCGTTTCCAGGATGAATGGAAAGCCCGGGATAATACACTTTCTTCACATAATCTTGCTCTTGGAAGTAGGTAGCAAGTGTTTCGGCATTAGCTTGATGACGATCCATCCGCACTGCTAATGTCTTGACCCCTCGTGTAACTAACCAGCAGTCAAAGGGGCTAGGATTTACTCCCAGGGCTTTTCTTGCAAAGTCTAATTTTTCTTTGATATCTTTCTTGTTAGTCATCATCACGCCGCCAATAGTATCAGAGTGCCCTCCAATATACTTAGTCGTACTATGCCATACGATATCGGCGCCCAATTTCAAAGGATTCTGCACATAGGGTGTTGCAAAGGTACTGTCCACCAAGCTGAGAACATCCTGAGAGCGAGCTAAGTCTGTTAAGGCCTTAATATCATAAATATCGAGAAGGGGATTGGTAGGTGTCTCAAAACAGAATAGGCATGCACCTCGCAAGGCTTGTTTTAAATGGTTAAAATCATGGGGAGGAATAATTTCTATCGAAAGATCAAAATTTTGAAAGACCTGCATAAAAAGGCGGTATGTCCCTCCATAAAGTCCTTCCAAAGCTACCACGCGATCTCCACTTTTAAACGAAGAGAGCAGCGCAGTCAATGCCCCTAAGCCCGATGAAAAGACTGTGGCATACTGTGCATCTTCCAGTGCAGCCAAGGTAGACTCCAAAATCGTAAAGTTGGGATTTCCTGCGCGGGTATACTCATATTCTCCCTGTCCAGGTTCCTCCTGTACAAAGGTAGAGGTCATATAAATGGGGGGCATCACCGAGCTTTGATAAAGGTGGCGGTTCTCACCAGCATGAAGAGCCTTTGTCGAAAATCGCATATTAGACCTCTATCTCAAAGTGTCAAATTATGGCTTGCAAGCCAAGAATCATCAAAAAATTTACTTAAATACTTTAAGCCAGTATCGGGGATCATCGCTACAATTGTCGCAGGAGTTTTAAGTGATTCGGCCAGCTGTAATGCCGCCCAGACGTTTGCTCCACTAGATCCGCCAGCTAAGATGCCCTCTTCTTTAGCAAGTCTACGTGTCATTTTGAAGGCATTCTCATCAGAGACCTGTACTACATTATCAATCAGTTTGAAGTTAATCGCTTTCGCTAGATGATCCTCTCCAATTCCCTCTAAGAGATATGTACAAGCTGCATCATGAGGAATCGTACCTTTATGGAAGTATTCATAGTAGATCGATCCCACTGGATCAGGCATGACTACCTGCACACTCGGCTTACGCTCTTTCAAATAGCGGCTAACACCGCTAACTGTTCCTCCAGTACTCGCACTAGCAACAAAATAATCCACCGCACCAAATGACTGCTCCCAGATTTCTGGACCGGTCGATAAGTAATGCGCCTCAGGATTCAATAAATTATCATATTGATCCACCCTAAAACTATTGGGAATCTCTTTAGCAAGACGCTTAGCCATATTGACGTAATGCTCTGGAGAATCCGGCGTTGCGGAAGTAGGGCAGACGACAATCTCTGCTCCAAATGCTTTTAATGCTTTTTGCTTCTCTTTGCTGACCTTATCGGGCATGGTTAAAATTGCTCTATATCCACGTGTGGCAGCAATCATTGCCACGGCAGCGCCGGTATTTCCGGATGTATTTTCGACAATCGTCCCTCCAGGTTTCAGTAAGCCTCTTTTCTCAGCATCATCAATAATAAATTTAACCATACGGTCTTTGACACTACCTCCAGGACTAAAAAACTCTAATTTGAGCAGCAAAGTGATATGGGCTAGGTGTGCTGTGAGATGCTTCGCAATCACTAAGGGAGTATTGCCTATAGTATCCATCAAGGAAGGAAATCGATGGGAAACCGTAGCAGAAGAGTGGACCATTTTTTACTCCTCTATAGGTATAGTCTTTTCTAAGACCTCTTTCGTACAGTAGACTGGAATATTATGCAAAAGAGCAAGCGTGATGCAGTCGCTGGGACGAGCATCTACCTCTACAATATGCCTTAGTCCTCCTACGTTCTGTTCCAAAAATAGGCGCGCATAATAGACGGTATCTTGAATATCATTGATGACGACCTGTAATAACTTTACCCCTAATCCCAGAAAGATCGAACTCATTAAATCATGCGTCAATGGGCGAGGCTTTTCCGCTCCTGTCAAATAGATTTGCAGTGTCCTACCAATACTAGGATCTGTATAGATGGCAAATCGCTTTTCCGGCGACCCCAAAATCACTACAGTATAAGACCGTGTCTGCATAATCTTGTCGAAGGAGAGCAGGATCAACTCAGATTGCATATTTCATTACCTATTCCTAGATTCCCGGATTATGCAGCGTGGATGCAAAAATTCAATAAAAAAATCAGGCTTATGAATTATTTAACTCATATTACGCAAATCATATTTAAACGCGAAGATCGCGAAGAAGGCGAAGAAAACGCGAAGTTTATTCAATTGTAAAAATTCATTTACAGTAGAAAATAATCTTCGCGTTTTCTTCACCTTCTTCGCGATCTTCGCGTTAAAGAATATTTTTTTGTTATTCCCCAATTCTCTCTTTTTTAATGCGCTGTTCTTTGACAAACTCTCGTTTTTGGTCCTGGCGCATCTCTTTCTGTTTTCTACGTGCCTCTTCGGCATGAGCTTCTTCCGATCCTCTTACTTTATCACGGTCGCGGTCGTGTCCATGCACTTTTTCTCTCTTACTAGTCTTTTCGTTAACTCCTACTCTAGGTCCGTGAGCTTCTCTCTTCTCCATATGTTTATGTTCTGCCTGTTTGCCCCTACCTAATGATTCAATTTGTTCTTTAGGTACTGCAAAGATTAAGGCCAACTCTTTCATTAATTCTTCAAAGTCTTCAGATTCTTTTTTACTCATCTCCTTCACTTTAAGATTCATCGTCATAGGTTTAGCTGGTTGAGCCGTAGGAGTCTGTGCCTTTGGAGTATGTGCCATTTTGGACTTTTCTTCGTGCTCTGTCTTGTGGTGGTGATGCACCTCCTCATGCCTCTTTTCCTGGACTGGTTCTCTCTCAATGGGTGCTCTTGAAGTCTCTTCTTCCATTTCCTCTATTTCTTCCTCCTCAGTCGGTCCAAAACTTACTCCTCTCATAAGACCTCGAAATACTCGGGCAACTTCAGGATCTTCATTCATGAGTTTAAATTCTAAATTCTTCAAGGTCTGGGCCAACTTAGGGGAGAAGACCTGAATGTTTCCTTCCATATCCAGAGTAGCAAATTGTGATCCTCTACCCAACATTTTCTGAATGGCCTCATGTCTCATGTCTTTTTCTACTTGAGGTCGCACTAATCTAATGCCTAAAGTATTGGAAGACATACTCCCCATATCTTCAAATACAACAAATGCGGCTACTTTTTTATTTTTCTGAGCATAATTATGAAATGCTTTATGTGCTTCATGCATCATCATCCCAGCAGAATCATCAAAACTTCTCGAGTGTCCGTACACCATGACATACCTCCCGGTTGATAAGGTCTAATCAGATTATAAATTATTTTTTTTAATTTCACAAAGTTAGTCACAACTTGAAAATAATCTGACATAAGAAGTATAAATGACGAAAATGGAAAATTCTCTAATGACTAAACAGCACCTAGTTGGACTTATTAACGAAAGTATTCGAGCTGTAAGTTTTCTCCAGCAGCCGCATGTCCTTGATTTTCTTGAAGATGTGGCCGAACTTCTCGCGAATATGTTCAATAACGACGGCAAAGTCATCGCCATTGGCAATGGTGGCAGTCTCTGCGATGCTGCCCACTTCGCCGAAGAGCTTACCGGTTTTTTTCGCTACAAACGCCCCTCTCTACCCGCTATTGCCGTCACCGAACCCGCCCACATCACCTGCGTCGCGAATGACATAGGATACGAATGGGTCTTTGCGCGTGCTATTTCAGCTTTCGGAAAGCCAGGCGATGTCCTAATCGCTCTATCTACCAGCGGCCGCTCTCCCAGTATTATCCGTGCTGTCGAAGAGGCCCAAAAATGTCAGATGCGCACAGTGACCTTCCTAGGAAAAGGGGGAGGAGATCTGCGCGGTGTTGCAGATTACGAGCTTATCATTGAAGGATTCTCTACTTCGGACAGAATCCAGGAAGCTCACATGGCTGCGCTCCATATTTTAATTGAGCTAGTAGAGCGTCGGCTATTTCCGGAAGTTTATGCACCCTTACTGGCGCAAGCCATTCAAAATTAATGACTTGGGTAAATTTAGAGAAAATTCATCGCACAATAAACTCTGAACGGTCCGGATTTGGTGGCGCACTTGTAAAAGCCGGATTGTCTCTCTCAAGCACTCTATTTGGTTCCGCTGTCAATCTCCGCAATCTAGCCTATGACTGGGGAATTCTTCCTACCTCTTCATCCCCAATCCCTTGCACTGTAAGTATCGGAAATATCCAAGTAGGCGGCTCAGGAAAAACTCCTTTTACTCTTATGCTCGCACAACACTTTCAGAAAAGCTTCCATACAGCCATCCTATCACGCGGGTATCGCTCAGCAATTTCACACAAAGCGTCATTAGTCATCAACGATTCACTCGGCATCCGCTACTCTGCCTCTTTTTGTGGAGATGAACCCTATCTGCTCGCTCAACGTATGCCAGATCTTCCTGTCATCATTTCGCAAGATCGCCTTAAAGGCGCAGCTCTTGCAGCCACTCAAGGCATAGAGCTTCTTTTACTAGATGATGGATTTCAGCATCGACGCTTAGCGCGAGATTTTGACATCGTCTTAATGGATGGCTCCCTACCTGCAGAATCTCAGCAACTCCTACCTAGAGGGCTTCTCAGAGAAAAACCTACCGCCCTTTCCCGAGCCGATCTCGTTGTCTTAACGCGTTCCCGTAATCCCAGTTCACTTATCGAGCAATTATCTCACTACACAAAGGCGCCCATCATTTGCGCCGATCTCGAGATTGCAGAAATATGCGGCTGGCATGCTAAGGTACGGACAAGCCTAGACTCTCAAAAAGTCGCTCTATTTTGCGGAATCGCAAACCCATCATCCTTCATTCATACAGTCAAAGGACTGGGAGTGAATGTCGTTACACAACACATATTTGCCGATCACACATCTTA
Source organism: Chlamydiota bacterium (assembly GCA_013287645.1). Classification (GTDB taxonomy): domain Bacteria; phylum Chlamydiota; class Chlamydiia; order Chlamydiales; family JABDDJ01; genus JABDDJ01. The sequence goes on from JABDDJ010000043.1 coordinate 11,171, forward strand.
TAACCTATCGAGGATGTCTCAGATCGCATTAGAGGCTAAAAAGAAGGGAGCCGTGTGCCTGTTGTGTACAGAAAAAGACTCAGTAAAAATCCTACCGTGGGCCAACAAACTAGAGCTACCTCTTGTTTGGCCTAAAATGGAAATGCGCATCACTTCCGGATTAAATTCTTGGGAGAACTGGTTAAATCAAGTAACAGAGACAGCGAAAAGGAGGAGAGGATGCAGCTTTGGGTAAAAATCATTATCGCTATGGTGCTAGGAATTATTGTAGGAGCCATTTTTGGTCCGCAAGCAGCAGTTCTTAAGCCCTTTGGAGATGTATTCCTACGCTTGATTAGCATGATTATCGTGCCCTTAGTCCTATCTTCCATGACAGTAGGTATTACCAGTATTCACGACCCCAAAAAATTAGGTAGAGTTGGTCTGAAAACTATGGCGATCTACCTAGCTACTACAGTGATAGCAATTGTGATTGGCGTCAGTTTTGGGCTATTCTTTCAGCCAGGGCAAGGTCTCTCGCTTACCACTGAAACTCCCATTCAATTGACCAATAAAGAACCTCCCTCACTCATCGAAATGATCCTTGGTGTGGTTCCAAGCAATCCGGTAGCCTCACTCGTCGAAGGAAATGTCCTGCAGATCATTGTCTTTTCGCTATTTTTAGGCATAGCCATCAACTTTGCAGGGCAGCGGGGCAGAGTCTTAAAAGAAATGCTTGATTCTCTTGCAGATACCATGTACCGCATGACATCCATCGTTATGGAGTTTTCACCCTATGGCGTATTTGCTATCATGGCTAGCGTGTCAGGTACATTTGGAATTGCCGTCCTGCTTCCACTTCTCAAATTTTTACTTGTCTATTATTTAGCCATCTTCCTCCATATCACCATCGTCTTTTGCGGAATGCTCTGGGGTATGGCGCGCCTCAGTCCCTGGCCCTTTTTCTATGGAATGCGCGATGCTCTCTCTGTCGCTTTTTCAACCTGCAGCAGCTCCGCCACACTTCCCGTCCTTATGCACTGCGCACAGCATAACCTAGGCGTATCCAAAAACATCACCAGCTTTGTCATCCCGCTTGGAACGTCCATCAACGCTAATGGAGCAGCTATCTTCCAAGGAATGAGCGCACTGTTCGTTGCACAAGCCTATGGAATAGACCTCGACTTCACTAGCCTTATCACTATTGTCGTCTCTGCAACCCTCTCCACAATTGGTGCAGCAGGCATTCCGGGCACAGGGCTCATCATGCTCAGTGTTGTCTTTCATTCTGTCGGAATCCCTATAGAAGGTATTGCTTTATTAGCAGGCATTGACCGTCTACGCGAAATGGTTTCCACAGTCACCAATATCATGGGTGATGGAGTCACAGCCGTATACATCGCCAAAGTCGAAGGCGAACTTGACGAAAGGCAGTACTATCATAGCACTTATGTGGAACTAGAAGGCACCGAAAGCTAAGATTAAAACGCCTTCTTTAAAACAAAACAAAATATATAAATACTTTTTAAGTTAATTTAGTTGAATTTTATCAATTAGTATGCTATTCTTTTTAAAATTAAATAGGAATTTATATAATGAATCCTCAGAAAATTGAAAGCAATATTAATGGTCGACCTATTTTTTCTCCCAGAGTAGAAGTAAAATCTACCTCAATATTAAACGAAAATAAAAGTTTAATCAAACCGGTAATAAGTACAAATCCAATTTATAAATGCTTTATTAGAATTTTTAAGTACTGTGTCTCTCTGCTCTATCCTTTTAAAACTACTCCTTATTCTGGAATAGTAGCTGCTTTTGATAGAAACTCTAGTTGGAGAACTACTCGACTTCAATGTTTACCAAGAGCTGAACTGCTCTCTTATTTTCAACGCTTTATGGCATCTGATCAGGGGGTTCATTCAGGATTTAGCACCTGCATAATTAATTTGCAGGAGCAGTTTAAGGTGTTGGAAAATATCCAACAGTTGACAGACGAGAGTAAGAAAACGCCTATCAAAACGAGTATGCTTCAAACTTTATCTAAAGAAGTAATGGGATTAAAAGAAGGCGAAGAGAGAATACTCCTTGTCAATGATAGTCCATTGGATCAAGTGTTTTATTTGTTTTCTAAAACGAATGAAGGATTGCATTTCCGAGTGATCGGACGCGGTTCTTCGATGGTAGATCTCACTGGAATTGAAGGGGTGTCCATCGCAGGAAAAATTAAAATTCCAGCGACAATTGCCTACCAGAACATACCTCCAGCTATAATACAAGATAAGGCATGGTTAGAGGCTTTACTTTCCCATTCATGCTTTGGCACAAAGGATTTTAAGGTTGAACATGTCCAGCAATTGACTCAGCAGCTGGCTCAATATCGCCAAAAGATGGACCGAGTTGACACGTTAGCGAAGAGTACAACAGATTTTAGTCATTCAATCTGGACAGCCTTAAAGCAGGCCAGGACTCTATTACCCTCAGAACCTGTTGACAAAGCGGCTAATAGGCGTCTGCATATACGTATGGAGCTCTACACGCTATTTAATCTATTTAATGAGTGTAAGTATATTTTAAAAGTCGATTCTGAAGAATTTAAGAATATTAAATCCTTAATACGGACAGTGAGTGAAGAAGCCCATTTGGCATGCAAGAAGGGCTATATTCATGAGCAAGAGCTGCAAGAAATTGTAAACTCAGTAATGCCTATACATGAAGTTTTAGAATCTTTGACAAGGACTTCTCTCTCTTCTCTGTCAAAAATTAAACATTTGGGCAAGGAAAGTTCTACTTATGGCTCTTTGAGTGACCTTGGGGCCACGCAAGCTCTTCATGTGGGGAACATTGAGCAGGAGGAAGCTTCCACTAGCTCTTTAACACTGATTCCAGAGGCATCTTTAAAGCCTAGCTCTCTCCCCTCAGTCCATTTACAATCTGAGCCAATATTTAGCCGCTATATTGATTCAAAACAAAGCCTTCAAAAACTCGAAAACCTAGTAAAGTCGCCTTCCCTTAGTAAGGTTCTAGAAACCTTTTATCAATTCGACACCAATTTTTACAAAAAACACACACTGAATTGGACGGAGCAAATAGGTGCAAACCTATCTAGGTCAATGGGAAATACATCTGTAGACTATAAAATAAATAAGAATCATTGCTTGTGTTCGCTTTCTGAACAAGAAGCGCGCACTTTAATGGAACATATTAATTCTCTCTCTGAATGGCTTGTTAATCAAGTTCCAGAGGGAGAGATGGCACCTTTAGATATCTATGAAGTTCTTTTAAGGATGTCTGCGATTGTTTGTTTTGTAAATAGCCTTCACACAAAAAATGATTATAATGATGTAGAATTACTCATTAAAAGAATAAAAAGTCTCTACAATATACCTGAATGTCCTTTTAACTTTGTAAAACAAGAAACGGATGAATATGCTAGAACAGGGCTTCGCATTAATAAGGGAAATCTGTCTAATTGTGAAGAATTAACGGTTTTATCTCTTGCAATGCTAAAAAATTCTAGCAATATGGCATCAAATAATTACTTCAAAAATCAAATAACTTATCTTAATAAAATTTGGCCTTCCAGAGGTATTCATCGCACAGCGGCAGATCAATTTCTTCCAGGAAAAATAAATAATAGTATTCCCCCTATCAGCCATCCCGTTCTATTGACGGCTTACCGCAATGTTGAAATTTCATTAAAACCTGCACCGAAAAGTAACGGCCTACTAGCAAATGAAATAAATTTTCTTGGAATGTTATCTAAAGACAAAGTGGAATCAGCTAACGAGACTTATAAAGAAGTTCATAATCGCTGGCTCCAGCGTAAACATGGAATGAAGACACAAGAAGCTATTGCCGATGATCCTGAGAATGTTGCCAGCTTTTTGATGGATGATATGGCAACTATTATTGAAGAATTGGAAGAACAAGATAGAAATCATCCCTTGCTAAATAAAGTGCACAGAGATTTTTCTAACGAAGAATTAAAAAGTCTATTTTTATTATTACGTGAAGAATTCCCTCAAACAGAACTAGAAGGTTTTATTGGCAGTCAACCTGGCCTTTTAGCCGAGGCTGAAGTGCGCAATTTTATCGATATCCTATTCTTCCAGCCTTCACTATTGAAGACTCTGAAAGAACGAGAAGTTTTTAGAAATAACTTTCCACTCTTCTTAAAGGCTAAATTGGAAGAATACTATTCTAAAGCAATAGAAAAGAGTGAATTTGTGCCTCTAGTTGCATTCTTTGCACAATTTGAAAGTAAATTAGAAGGAATCTATAGAAAATTAAACTATCCTGTAGGCGAACCGTCGACGGGGTTGATTAAAGTTCGAAAACTTCTCGAAAAGGCTGAGAATGATAAGTCTCTCGAGCCTCACATTCACCAGTTATTGATGACAGAACTGAACCTGTTATTGCAACAAGATTCACTATCTCCAGCAATGATTCAAAGAGCGATGATTGATTATCATCTGTTTAAAAAGACGACTGGAAATCCTTATAATAACGACCCCTATGTTTTGCTAACCATCGAAGGGCGCTACCAAGAGCTGATCAATCAACTAAAAAATACGCATATTTCTATTAATGATATTTCAGATACTTTAGACGCTATTTGTGCCTCTTCTGGATTGGCTATAGATAATTCAGGATGGCATGGGGCGTTTCCTTTATTTAAAAATTCTCTTTGTGAGATCGATCTAACTAAAGGAACCATAAAAAATATCTCTACAAATCAAACAATAACGAAGCTACCCGATGCAGTCACTACAGATCCTCTATTTCAAAAGACTTTCCCGTATTTCTCAGCAAACTGTTCGATCCTTTTAATGGAAATTAGCCCAAAAGAAAAAGTTTATTTATTTAGGGATTCTCAAGGTTTTGAATGCCGTGTGGAAAATAAATCAGGATCTATCGCCTTTTATCGGACATTGCCGCAAATTAAAAACTCTCCTCTGCAAGCGATTTCTCTGCAAGGGATATGTCTACAGAATGCAAAAAAAAGAAAAAAATTTAAGACTGTAGAATATCTTAAAACCAATAATTACTTTGCTCCCTTCTTTAGAGTCGTCGATGCTTTGATCACAGCCTTACCATCAACTTCCATTCAGCTTCCCTATTTTCTGGATCAAAATTTGTATGTTGACCCTATTAACCCTTTGAAAGCCTTTTGCGTAAATGATTCTGGAAAACTTTTATTTAAAGTAAAGTTTAAAGAAGTCGATAAAAAATTAAAAATTGAGACCATCACCGATTGCCGCGGTCCCGTAGAATCGGACAATTGGGCGGCGGTGAGTGCAAAAGGGATATCTCATCCGATACTTCAAAAGTTAGGCCAATTTGAGGATCTTTCACAAGTGATTTTATGGAGCCGTAAGGGTGTTTTAGAAAAAGTTGAACTTGTGCGATATGGTTTAGAATTTACTGTGAAAGGGGATTCTTTAGTTTGCTTTGACCCGGCTAATAAGGGGTATTCTCTTGATCTTTCCGCAACTGTTGAAGAAAAAAAAGGGATGCACTTCTCTTTACTATTGGCGCATACAGACAAAGAGTTGCCTAAAAAACTCCTTATTCCAAACTCAAAAGCTATTGAAACTACCCTTCAGCAAGCCGAATCTTCCTATTCTGGTTTAGCCTGGATATTTTCAAAGCTCCAAAAGCTTTATAGCTCTTATCAACTCATACGTTTTGGCAAGATCTCGTTGCCTTCCATGAGTCCAAAGTATCAGATCGATCCTAGAAAAAAAGCAATATCCTATTCC
>JABDDJ010000044.1 GCA_013287645.1 Chlamydiota bacterium
ATTTTTTAATAACAGCTCCTTTTGTGACTTAATAAAATCTGGGGGAATTGCAGTTGTTGAAGCAGGAGTTAATGCATATTTTAATGGAAAAATATTTCAAGCAGTTAACGCTCACTTACCTCTCTTCCCTCCATTGAGCTATAACAAACGCTCTACCATTGAATACGCTACCAAAGGCATAAATGCCTTTGTAACCTATTTTAATACACCTAAACTGGAAAAAGCAGAACCCTTGCCAAAATGGGAGCTTGCACCCTCTTTAGAATTTTTGGATGAACAAAATCTAGAGTGTGATGCACTTTTTGATAGCCTTTTTGATATGGCGTTTATAAAAGCACCAAACGGGAATGAGACCCCAGTTAAAACGTGGGATCCAGTTGAATCTATTGAAACCACCGAATCTGAAAAAGAGCGCACTGAACGGGTCAATAGAAGCATTAAAGAGTTTTATGAACGACCAAAAGATACCACGGGTCAATATACATTATTAAGCAAAGACGCCCTTAGGAATTTAATTAAAGAAGCCAAGGACATCGCCCTTCACTGGAAAAATCGTCTTATAGCTCAAAGAAGAGAGATTTTAGATCTGCTCAACCCATCAGAACTTCCTCATTTGCAAAAGCTTACATTAGATAATCTGAGAAATTTACTTTTAGGAAATCAGCTCCTAGAGCTATGCCAAAGGCTCAAACTAAAACCGGAAGATCTACAACTTCTCCTAATGGCCTTTATGCACTATACGGCCGACTATGGACGATTTAACCAGCTCAATCGAGTTTTATTTCACTTTGAGAACGTATGCAAACATGAAAAGTCAGGCGATGTAAAAAAATATCAAATCTCTTTGTCACAACTAGCACATGAACTTAAAGCTCGACGTCAATTTAAATTTTCAAAAACACCGACACGGCTACTCTATCGCCTTGTTTTCATTGAATGGTTAGCAAATATCACCCTTTGGGAAAAACAGGTAAAGATCATCTCAATTCTTCTAGCAGGTAAAGATCCTGATGCTGCGATAGAGATGATTATGGCTCTTGGAAAAACAGATTGTGTATGTCCCATTGCCTTCTCCCATGAAGCAGATGGAGACCAAATTGTTTTTGGAGTCTTTGCTAGAGAGCTTGCAGAGACAAATACCCGAATCATTGCACCCCGAAGCTTAACAGTATATGGACAAGACACTAATACAATTGATGAGCACCGTTACCTTGGCCGCATGCCAGAAAATTATAGAGCAAAGTATGTCGTTATGCAGAGAGCAAGAGAGGAACGGGAAACAATCCACATTGTTGATACAGATGCACAGTCCTTAGAGCTCAATCTTTTAGACCTCTGCTATGCCAGATCATTTAGGGATACCTCTAGTAGTATTGAAGAGCTTCAAAGAATTCTATCATTGATGCGCACAAAGGGAAAATTGATTGGTGATGAGATACATCACTATGCCACTCCAAAAAGACAGCTTAGATATTCCCTAGGGAAGCGTTTGCAATTGGAAAAAAAATATGTACTAACACTTGAGCGGTGCTACAAGTCATTGATGAAAGATCCAGATACCTATAATTTAATGCGTGAAAATGAATTAGAAAAACTCTCATTAAAGACCTATACAACACAAGTTGCTCCTGAAGCTGCAAAGAGATTAAGCTACCTCAAAGTATACGACCTAAATACGGATGAAGAGAGAAATTTATTTGTAGACTATGTATGCGGTAGATCTAAAGAAATTCCCTCTTTTATTAGAAAGCATCCTAAATTTGATGAAATCGCTCTTATAAAAGGATTTTTTGAGGTCTTATTCTTTAGTGCACTATCAGATCCATTAAACTCCTTCAATGGTGTTGGAATTAGCTTTGGGTTTTCACTTCAAAATCCAAAAGATGAAAAGGCTATCCCCTATCACGGTATTGACAATCCTATCGAACCCTGCACCATCCAATTGCCTTATGAAGCACTCGCAAAAACAGGCTTAACCTATTTTCATAAGGGTTTAAAGGACTTTCAAATTGATAAATTAGTCAGCTATTTGAATGAATCTGCTATTAAAGAGATTAAATTAAAACCCAAACCCCGCGAAAAAACCGCAGCGGGCAAATTTCTAAAAAAGGTTCAAGATACTATTCAGATAAACCCCAAGGCTATATTTTTAAATATTCGCCAATTTGTAAATAAACAGATTCACTACTATACACGCAACATGGAAGCAAATTTTCATAATTTTGCTTCCATGTTTAAATCACTCTACGCCGAAAGCGGAACCCCTTATAATGACGGCTGCTACCATCGTCATATAAAAATGCTTTGGGATCCAGGTACAATTGGTGAAGCATTACACATATTTAATCAAAAATGTCCTCAAGAAAATATTGATATCATCAAAGCGAGCAAACCTCACGCCATCCTTGATACAGTTCTAGATAAGTACTTCGCTCCTGGAAAAGATTTTAGCATGTTCATCGATGGCGGATCTTATCTAAAGATGTCCAATGAAGCTGTTGTTGATCAAATGATTGAATACTGCAAAAAAAATCGAAAAGATATTGAAGGCATTGTTTTTGTTAAAAAAGTAGATGGAAAAGATCTCCTCGTCTGTCGTGAGTTCTCTGAAGATTCTTATAATGATGTCCCCTTTGATCAATGTAAACTCAGTCCAGAAAAACGCTTAACATTCCTTGACCATGTCCACGCCTTCGGAACAAATGTTCCTCAAAGCGGTTCTATGATCAATCTTGTGCGCAATCAGCCCTTCTATCACCTCCTCCAAGAAGTTTTCCGACTACGTCCCGATAAGTTTAAAGAGCTCTATTTTGCTGAAAACTTGAAAGGCATCTCCCAAGAGTCAACCACAAAACAAATTCACCTTGCGATGATAGAAGATGTGGCAAATATCATGTTTCCAGAGATGGATCTTATTAGTATCAGAAGTGTATTAACAAAACTGATACAGGTTGAAGCTAACCAAGCGGCTGAAGATAACTATCAGTCCTTTAAACAAAAGTTGCATGATGTCATTCGACGAGCTATCCTCGACAAGATGATCTTTGCGCCTAGCGTCTCAAAATTAATTAAAATTTTTACTTCCTTCATTGACTTTCTCATTCCAAAAGTAGAAATAGATCCCATTAAGCTCTTCGCATACATCAAGACCATGAAAAACACCGACCAAGTACTAACTAAATATAGAGAATACCTCTATAAAGTAATTGAAAATAGCTGGTGGTTTAGCAAAGCAGAAAAGAAAGAAATAAGCGATGAATTAGATGAGTTAATGGATCCAAAAAAACGACCTCCCATGCCTCCAGAGACGGCAGTATATACCGATGGCGACGATATCGTAAACTTCTCCGACAGCTTAGGAAAAGAGACGATGACATTCGCTGAAAACAATAGCCAAAGTGAAAACACTACAGAAGCACAGTTTCAAACACTAACCAATAGTCTAACACCCGACTCTGGCAACGAACTATTTGAAGAAACCCCCTGGCCAACAACTGTTAATCCACGCTCTTTAGAGTGGCTGAAGTATCAAAATACCCCTACTATAGTTGAAAGGCTGAAAAATCGTTATCGGCTTAAAGAGATGCCCGCATTTTATAATTTGCCTGAAATCCTCAAGACTTCTCCAAACAAAGATCTCCAACACATTGCAGAGGCCTTTGATAAACGCATCTGGTTGACGAATAATTTCTTACCTCGCGAAGGAAAAAAACTCCTTAGCACACCCATTACCCCGGGCTCAAGAGAACAGTGCGATATTTATGAAATTATTGTTCACTATCAGGACAATAAAATACTCGCTGTAGGCTGCATCACACAAAAAGAGTATGCTGACTTGAAAGAGATGCTAGAGAAAAACCCTCCTGAAGCAAATGGAGTCAAAACGATGCTCTATAATCTCTATACGAGAGCTCCTATTGGAGGAGATTGTATGGATGTCGATGCCTTAAAAATGAATCCCGATTTCCAAAAGCTAGAGGCGCAACTACGGTTTCTCAATGGAGAAGTGGACTATCCCGAATTAAAAGAAGCGTTATATGAATGTTTGAAAGATATAAATAGTTTTTCCATTTTGGGCGCTCAAGCTTACTTGAATAGAAGAACACAACTTTTAACAGGTACAGAGCTCGAATCTGTAATCGCTAAGATCCACAAAATCCCCCTAGATGAAAGATTATAATAAAGGAAGAGCGAAGCGAGTTCCCCGACAAATAAATCTTTCGATAAATATTGAACGAGCGAAGCGAGTTCCTTGGAGTGCGTGCGCTTTGCGCCGCCTTTAAAAGTCATCGTAAATATTAACTTTTGTATGGTCAAAACTATATACAGATTTTACAAACGATTTTTTTGCTTTCCTTTCAAAACTAGATGCAGAACACCATGGATATAGCGATGCTACTGGAACTATACCGTGTTTCACAGGATTCTGATGAACATAATTTAAACGAGCAAGATACGAGGTATGATATGATATTCTAGAGTCCCAAAATTGATGCCAAACTTTTCTTTGTAAATTCTTATCTCTCTTATTAACTTCTTTTGCCATAGATTGATGTAAGAGCCCAAGCCAAGTACTCAAATTAGTAGGATCAGAAGGTGATTTAGCAACAAAATGATAATGATTTGAAAAAACAGCCCAAGCATGAAGTTCCCAAGAATAAGTCTTTGCTAATAATAAAAGATTATCATGTAACATTTGAAGCATTTCAGGATCTTTGAAGAAATGATTTTTGAGATATGTACTGCTAGTAATCATGTAAATGCCCTCTTCATTTAATCTGTGGGGAGGGGCATGTGGCCAATCAGTCATAAGATATTCTCCGTGTAAATTTAAACAAATAGGATATAGATTTATACACTTTATTATCAAGGGCGGCGCAGAGCGCACGCACTCCAGGGAACTCGCTTCGCTCGTTCAATATTTATCGAAGGGTGTTTAAGTCTTAATTTAATCTTAATAGAGTCGTGTTAAAATAATTGTTAATAATTTTTAAATTTATATGCATATTAATGATCAATTGCATCTCTTGGAGATGTTTAAAAAATACTATATTCCTAAAGAGAAGTTGGACTCTATATTTGTTCCTTCTTTGCTAGGTAACAGTATTCTTTTGCGTTCGACTTTACGCGGCAGAATCTCTGCATTTTTCCAAAAAGAAAGTAATATTGAAACAAAAGTTAATAATGCCTTTCGTAATGCTCTTAATATTCTAGATAGTTCCGCAAGAATTAATATCCCTTATATAAATATTATTAACGATCTGCGCAAATTATTGAATTTGGAACCCTCTGAAGAAAATAGTCCTGATGATTCGACACCTTCTAAATTGTCGGCCATGAAGGAGATCACTCAAAAGCACTCCCTTGAATATCTGAATACTCTGAGTACTGGCTCAGGTTTGCACACTCCTCCTTTTCGCAATGAACCTCTAAGTGCAGCAGCTACTTTAGAAATCTTGGGCAAAAAATCGGAACTTTCGCAAGAAGCTCTCGAATTTGAGCTTGAATATCTCAAATCTAAGACCGAAACACAAAAAGTGGATAACATTCTTGTGGGTCAAAAATTTATTCGCGAACTCATCGAAAAATATAAAAAGGGATCTTCTGAAACTGTTTCTAATGACCTTGCCCTAAGCTTAATCAATTATATACACTCTCTAAAGCCTGGTGAGCAAAAACTTTTCTGCGGTAGCTATGGTAAAAACTGCAATTCGATTCAAGGCTTATTTCATCTATTAAAACTAGTTCCCAGGTTTATCATCGATGAGCTTGATGAACCTTATAAATCGATAGCTCAAAGAAGAACTTTCGAACTTCATTCAATCGTGCAGAACCTTCTGCACCATCAAATATCTGGGAATGCAGCAAAAGAAATACTTGATGATATAGAGCAATTTTTTCAAAACCCCTTTCTAAAAAAATTATTGCTTTTTCTTCCCGATGGGCCTACTTACAAACTCCTTCAATGGCTTATTGAAAAAAAGGATGATCTTGGCGCTGATAACAATTCTCTCGGTTCCAAAATAGAGTCTAAAGTCCTAGAACTCTTGAATGATCCCATGAATGATCTCTCCGATTGGTCTGACACCCTATTCAATCAGTTATTTAACAAAGCAAAAAATTTGGTTCCAAACTTTGTTTTTGAATTTTCTGGCTTAAATAAGATCCTATTTTCAGGGGAGATGTGGATTGAATTTAAGAGACAAGCCGATGGTAATTTTTCTCTCTTAATCTACCCTTCAGGAGTCGCTCTGAATTATCACCTCAGAGATGAAGTCTCTCAAAAGGTCGTTTGGCCTCTGCATTTTGAAAATATTCATGCTGAAAAACTTGACCTTGGATTCTTGCATCGCCTCTTAACTATGTCCTTAGTCCCTTTAAAAGACTCACAACAGATTGTGAATATAGACGACTTTTACAATGGCCTGCTCCATCATCTGGAACAAGAACCTAGTAAGCCAAGGTTTAAGGAATTGCAGCACATTTCAACGTCTGACTTCACTCAGCTCGATCAAATTTTGGCTTACTGCAACCAGGGAAAAACCGATCTATTTGAATTAAAATACCAATTTCACCAAGCAGCTTTAGTCCAATATTGTAAGGACTTCAAGAAAAATGAGGGTGGCTGCCTCGTCATCGAAACTGCTGAGCAGTTGAAAGTCATGGAACAGGCTCTGGTAGCCTTGAAGGAAGATAACCTTAAAATTCAGAATCCTAAAATCCAAGCATCCATTAAAGAAATAGAACTAGCCATTGCTGTAAAAAGAAAAGCGGACAAAAGGGAATACAAACTAGCACAAAAGTATGTCATTCCTAAAAAATGGTTAGAGGAACTTCAAGGATTTCTCCATCGTTGGGACATATCTCCTAGCGGATTTGCGCAGTCTAAAAAAATATTTTACTGGTTGTTTGGCAAAGATGCTGAAGAATTCATAGACACCATTTCTCATTCACTAAGCACCTTACCGCCTCTTCCGGTGAACACATCTACTAAAAATACAGGATGGTTAGAAAGCCTCTCCTCAGCAATACTCTATTATATCCTCTATCCAGTCTTTTATCTCGTGTTCCGAAAAGAAAATCTTATATTCGGATACATCATTCAGTACGCCTGGAAAGGCTTTATGTTCGCCTTACAATATAAAATGCCCAAAGAAGAGTTTGATAAACTTACAAGCGAAATTCAGAAATTTCAGTCCCTCACTGATTTTAGTAGTCGAACATTTCTGGGTAAAAATACTATCTCCTTTGACTTACCCCCAACTTCTAAAAAAGCATCAGAAGGGCATCTCCCTAAAGCAGTGGTTAAGTCTAATCAATTTAGTTTATTAGAAGAGGAGGCTGAACAGAAACGACCTCCAATTGAACCTTCTCAGATAATAGACGTGGTTGTCTACCAAAAAATTAAGGAATTAGAAAAAGTAAGTCCTAAAGCCGCTATAGAACTGCTTTTTCAGTTAATTGATGATATTAAAAATCCTCTTACTATCTCGTATGAATATAAATCCTCTGATTTAGAACTTATCGAAGACCTCCAAAAAATAATGTTAAATCATGTTTTAAGTGTTCTTCAACATCCCTTCAAATTAGATAGAGCTGAAAAAAAACTTAGAAAAATTAATGATACGTTAATTAGAATACGTAGTCGCCGAGGATCATCTCCAAACATTTATTCTACAAGTATTGTGAGTACCTTCTATCCTGATGATTCTATTCCAAACGCATCTCCCCAAACGTTAAATGTAAGACTAGAAAAACTATATTACAATGCAAAGTCAGCTCCCTATCAAGAGGCATGTTTTCAGATTTTAAATGAAATTGAATCTTGGGAAGTTCCTCAAAAAGGGAAAAAAACAATTTGGGACGAGATCTCGGACCCTTCAGATCTACTGGCTATCCTTAGTCAATATTCTACCCTTTTAATCGATATAACTAAAGAATTGCAAAGAAATCCTTCTATATCAACGCGTACTGTTATCGCTTCCTACACACTATTAGCTGTCACGTATCATCTAGCTCAAAAAAATCCAGAAGCTCTTTTAAATGGATTTACTATTAATGCTTTTCCATTGCTGTCCTATTTTAAAGCTGCAGGAACTCACTTCGAAACTCCTGAGTTAATAGATAGGACAGAAAAATTATGTGCGTACTTCTTTCCCTCTCTGAATATCTCAACTCTTCCAAAAGATATTTATGCCTCTGAAGTAGTGAAAAAGCTCCATTCAGAAGCTCTGTTTGTCTATGATTCAATGGATCTTTGCTCAGATGAAAAGTACTATAAAAAACTCTTGCAAACTCCTAAAATGCAGGAGTGGTATAAATCAGTTAAGGGAAATTCTGAATTTTCAATTCCACCCGATCACCATATCGACCAATATCCTGCAGTAAAGAATAAAAGTAATACAGATTATTTAATCATTGATGCTTTAGACAAGGAATCTTTTAATCTTAATAACGATTGGGAGCTCTATCCGAAAGAATTTGCATATTTAAAGCGCCAAACTTGTGTTGCCAATAAATTTGCCACTTCCGGACGGCCGTCTCGTGGGATTTTCTATTACCACGTGGGTAGGAGAATTTATAATGCAGTCAAAAATTCTGTACGCAGATTTTTTGTTAACATTTTTGAACAAATTCATCTTCCTCCAAACAATTCTAAGAAATTATATGTTTCTAATTCAGATTTATCTTTACCTTATGAGCGGTATACACCCACACATTATGACGAACTATCTATTCCTCAGCATGAATTATTAAATGCTCCTAAAAAAGCTTGGAGTGATTTCTTTATTAAAGATCATCCCTCTTTGAGTAATGAATTAGAGAAGATCTTTACTCAGCCTGAAAATAAGATACCTCGCTTACTCGAATTCCTTTGCCGCTATAAGCTAGAATTAAAAGGTGTTGATCCTTACGAAAAGCTTACTTTCTTGATGGATTCAATTCTTTTTGAATCTAATCAAATGAAAACACTTCTGAGTGAAAATCCCGATTTTGCAGATAGAATGATCGATATCTTCTACGATCTATATGAGGATTTTAGTTGTTATAAATGCCTTAAATGGAAGCTATGGCTCCATTCTGCCGCTAATCGCCTTAAAAAACAGGTTGATAAATATGCTCCACATCACCGATTTAAGTTGTGGGGATCAAGTGGCCTATTGTTAATGTGTGATAATAAAGATCCGGTGATCAGAGGTATGGCTCTTCAGCTTTACGCTGAGACATTGCCTGATGATCCCTATACAATAGCTCCTGAAGATAGAACTAATGCAATTTCGATCCTGCTAAGAGCGTTTTTTCATCCCGCCAATAAAGTGCATTCAGTGAACTTTTTGGAAAAGTTTATCAAATGGTCAGGGTCTGGAATCTTTTATGCATTATTGCCGATTAAATCTATCTTTTTAGAAATCCTTGAAGATCGACAAATCAGAGGTCAAGCAGAAAAAAGGATTCTTAGTTCTTGTAGTAAACAGATTGTTCAATTGGGAGATTATAAATTCAATTTGAAGAGTGGTGAAATAGAGGGTCCTCAACCTAATCTTGATGTTCTAAAACTAGTAAAAATTTTTTTTAAAGAACAGTTTAAAGACCTGAAAAAAATCCCTAACCTGCTTTTTAATAATGCAAATAATATCGTATCTGAAGATGGTAAATTTCAAATTTTCTACGATGAGCGATTAAATTCGATTAAGATCTTCAAAAAATTCAGAGAGAATCATCCGAACACTAACTATCAATACTATGACCTCTGTGAAACAAAATTGCCTACTTCTGTTCACGCTATTGTAAAGGAGGATATCCGCCGTATCTGGAGACAAGATCTACCCATTAATGATGAAAAATCCATGCTTTTGGAAACTGTCTCGGGTCGGATGATTGAATTAAAGTACAAAGGCAATTCTACTAACTTGAGAGTGTGTCGCATACTCATAGAAAATGAAGAATATGTTGCAGTAGATCCTTTTCAAATCCAAAGAAAAATTGCTCCTCTGGCACGCTTCTGTTCTTTTGAAGATATGCAGTGCTGGAAACGTGCTGGAGATGATCATCTCGCTTATGTATATCTTGATAATGCAGATAAACTCATTGAAATAAGTCAAAATCAAGGCGAACTCCAAGCTACTTTAACTCATGAAGGCACTCTTTATCACCTTCCAAATCAACCTACCGATCCTTCTCTATTAGGTATACCCTCATACTTACTCTTAGAAACAGAATCAGGAGAAAAACAAGTTATTGTTCCTGAATCTCAGTGGTTCTCTACACCAATATCGCGTGTTCTTTCGACGTTAAAAGTCGAAGGACCTCTGAGGCAGGGAGCTGAAGAGCTTACTGGAGCTATTCAGCAGGCCAGCATGAGACAAAACAAATATTTTACTTACTGCATAGAATCGGATGGAGAGCTATCCAGCGAAGATCCTGAAGCTATGGCCTATCTTGTCACTTTACGTTTTCTACAGGGAAAAACCAAGAAGGCTGATCAAGTATTAAAGAAATTTATTCGATTAAGTAAGTTAAAACCTTTCCCAAATACTGTTCTAAAGCAATTAATACCACTTATATTATCGCCAGCTTCTTTTGAAAATGCCGGTAAACTCCGCCTCGAGCTATTAGCCGCTTTGGAAGAAAATCATCTTCTACATCCCAAAGAGGATAGTCCAGAATCAAGCATAGCTCTGGAATGGCTTTTTTCCCTTGTTGTTCTCTACGATTTACAATCACTACCCGTTGATCACACATTTACAGAAGATCAAGAATGGTTTCTTTACCGCTCTGTGCAGCGGGGTTGTACTCGCCTTCCAGAAATACCAGAAGATGTAATGAAGGAAATACCAGATTTTATTAAAGCCTATATTCCCAAAAAATTGAATGCCCCTGCAATAGCCGCTGAGATCTTCATGGAAGTTATAAGTGCCTTTTCTCCTAAACTTAAGCAGAGATATCTTCAATTGAAAGAGAAATTTGGGGTAAAAGAACCCCTACGAAATCAATTCTTGGGGAAGATTTTTGGAATTGTCCGCACAGCTGTCAATTTCTACAATGCAAAATCGACGTTTTCTTATGGATTGCCTTCTCGAACAGAGCTGAAAGGCAAAAGCAAAGTAAAAAATTTAGTTATAAGCTCCCTATTTCAAGAAATAGGATTACAAAATATAGAAATTCTTAGACAAAGAATGAGAAATAGGCAAATTCAAAATCCTCATTTAATTTATCAACAAATCACGCCTGAAGATATTAAAAAAGAATTTGTTACCTATTATGCGATTGCACGCGGAGAACGAACTCCTGAGGAGCGAGATGCTTTATTGAAGCTTCTTCCATTGATTAAGGGAGGATGGTGCAATCAAACCCGCTTTTTAATTGAATGTCTTGAACATGTAACACATACAAGCTTTATCTATTCAAATTCTTATAAGCTAATGGACTCATTACACTCTGAAAAAAGTTTTAAAGAATTTTTTGAGGAGAATCTTGTAGAAAACTCCTGCGTATCACTTGGAAAAATAATGATGGGGGGATTCTTTAATACCCTTACCGATTGGAAAACCTATGCATTTGATCCTTTTAGTATTATAGCAAAGGTAGTTAACACCGCTACAGCCTCACAGGAAGTACCTTTACCACTTCCTATAAAGCCGGAGAATATTCCCGTAATACCTCCCTCATATGCTTTCTTGGATGTCAAAGAAAAGGCGATCAATACAGAATTAAAGAGTTTATTTGATTTAGCTTTTAAGGAAATCCCTAATACAAAAGAACAGACTAACGAACAACTTGTCGAACCCTTTGATCATGAAAATACTTCACAGTCAGAAGAAGAACGTTTTGGACGTGTCAATAATAGCCTCCAACAATTCAAAGAGCGCCCAAAGACAAACAACAATGCATTCCAATTCTTAGGAAATCAACGTCTTTGGAAAGTATCTACAAAAGCTCTAGCTCTCCAAGCAAAATGGAAAAAGCAGCTTGATAAACAAGAAAAAGAGATATTAGCCGTTCTGAATCCGCCCTATTTGGCGAACCTTCCTAAGTTAAAGTTAGAAGACTTAAAGAAACTTCTTTTAACAGAACAAGTAGGTACTCTTAGCTCTAGATTAGGATTAGATGCTCCTGAACTGCAAAAGCTTGAAGAAGCATTTATATCTTATGCCGCATTGCAGGGTCACTTTAAGCAGATTAACCGAGTCCTGGATCATTTTGAAAAAGTTTGTCACTACGAAAAGCTAGGAGATACCAAAAAATATAAAGAGCATCTTTCTCTATTAGGTGGAGAACTCATCGCTCAACGCAGCTATTCGTTCGCAACAGTACCTCCTCGCGAGCTTTATCGCTATGTCTTCTTTGAGTGGTTGTCAAATCTTATATTATGGAAAAATCAGCTCGCTTCAATGACCGGCATTATTGCAGAAAAAGATGGGGACTTAGTCCAAGAACTTTTGATGGCAAATGGTAAAACGATCTTCATCAATCCAACCCTTAAGTCACTGTTAGCTAATGGAAACAATCTGGTGTTTAATGCTTTTGCAGAAGAATTAGCAGAGACCAATATTCGAGACGGTAGCAAGCAGAGCAATGAAGTCTATGGACAGACTGTCAATACCTTACCCATGAATCGAGAAGATAAAAGAGACGTCCAAAACTATAGAGCGATCAATATTGTTTTAGACAGAGTGATGGAGAAACAGGAGACGATCGATCTTGTAAAAACAGATGCACAGTCGTTAGAGCTTAATCTTTTGGAGCAGGCCGAGTCACTCTCTCTCTTAGATGAACTCACTGAAGGAAGCACATGGCAAACACTTGAAGAACTCAAAACAATACTTGCTAATATACGTTCCAATGGGATCCTCATCGGCGATGAATACCACAGCATTGCTAACCCAAAAAGACAGCTACGCTATCCTATTGGACAAAAATTCCTTCTATCCAAGAAATATGTCTTAACGATTGAACGCTGTTACAAAGCCCTGACAAAAGATCCAGATATCTTTGCTTTAGTGCGTGATAATGAGCTACATAAACTTGACGTGAAAATCTATGAAGACTTTATCGCACCTGATGCAGCAGAAAGACTGAGTTATATGCAAGAATATGACCTGCAGACTGATGAAAAAAGGAAAGCCTTTGTACAGTATGTTTGCGGCAAGGCGGATCACATTCCAGAATTTATCAAGAAACATCCCAAATTTGATGATATCTGCGTTATCAAAGGATTTTTTACCATTCTATTTCGCAATACACTCTCAGAAGAAAATGACACAGACATGGGTGTGGGTTTAAGTTATGGTTTTTCTAACGTGAACGGCCGCGGCGTACATGCTATTCCATATTATGGCCTAAACAATCCTCTCAATAACTGTACAATCCAATCCCCCTTTGAGGATCATGTTAAAACAGCTTTAACCTATCTACATTTAGGTCTTGAGCCCAATCAAATGCGTGAACTTATCCAGTCTATCGTTAAAAGCGCTGAAAGCTCCAATGAAGCCAAAGGCATTTTAAAAACAATCGATACGAATAGTGCAGCTTATCAATTCTGGTGCGAACTCTTTCCAACAACCAATAAACAAACACCTTCTATTGATTTATTGGATGCGTGCACAATGAAAGAGGATTCAGCTGCATGGAAGAAAATTGTAGATACCCTCCAGTTTAATCCAAGAGCCATCTTCTTCTACATACGCAACTTTGCCTCTAAACAAATTACTTATTGGAAACAGTCCATTAACAGCAATGCTCAGAATTTTGCATCCATGTTCAAATCCCTCTATTTTTATACTGGAACCCCCTATAACGACGGCACATACCATTGGCACCTCAAAATGCTTTGGGACCCAGGCACTATTGGAGAAGCTCTACATATCCTATTTAAAAAATGTCCTCAGAAAAACATCGACATTATTAAAGCGACAAAGCCAAGCGATATTCTCGAAAGAGTCCTAGAGAAATACTTCTCACCGGGTAGCAACTTCAGCATGTTCATTGACGGTGGAGCCTACCTAAAAATGTCCAACGAAGACATTGCAGAAAGAATCTTAGACTTCTGCCCCACTAAAAAAGCAGTCGTATTCTATAAAAAAATCGATGGAAAAGATCTTCTGGTCTTTAGAGAAAGACGTGCTAACAAAAGCGTACCACCGAAAGATCTTCCTTTCGACCAGTGCAAACTTCTGCCAAGCGAAAGAATTACCTTTGTCGATTCAGTGCATGCCTTTGGAATGAATGTTCCTCAAGATGGCTCTGCGATCAATTTAGTTAAGAAACAGCCCTTCTATCACTTTTTACAAGAGATCTTCCGCTTGCGCCCTAAGCGCTTCAGAGAGCTCTATTTAAATGGCGAATTGGAAAAGATTGCCGCTGAATCTTCCTTCAAAGAAAACCAGCAGATTCATCTCGCCATGGTAGAAGAAGCAGCCATAGCAGCGTTTCCAGGGAAAAATGTCGATGAAATACCCATTAGAGATGTCATTTCACGCTTGATTGAGATCGAAGCAAATCAGGCCGCAAAAGATAACTTCCAGGCCTTCCAGCAGAAAATGCATGACATTGTACGACGTAAGATTCTCGATAAAATGATCTATGCGCCAGACCTTAGCACATTTCTTAGCATCTTTAAGAAATTTGCCAAGTTCCTCATTTCTGCAATAGAAGATGATCCAATCAAGCTATTCTCATGGATTCAAAAAGAGATTGATACAGAAGAAGTCCTTAAAATGTTAAAAAATGAGTACTATGGCGTTATTAAAGATAGCGAATGGTTTTCTGAAAAAGAAAAATTAGACATCCTTAGCGATATTATTAAGCTTATGGATCCTGATACACGACCGCCGATGCCTCCCACAGTGACTGTCTTCACGGATGGAGAACATATTAATGTCCATGCACTTGACTCCATCGGCCAAGAAGTCACTTTAGAAAACAATACTACCCAAGAGAATGATCACGAACAAAATACAGAAAATAATCAACAGAACGAAAACACTAACTCAGACTCGAAAGCATCAAGAAGCTATTTTAAAGAAAAACCATGGCCAAAGGATTTTAATCCACGCTCCATAAGCACCCTAAAAAATGAAAATAATAGTGCTTTCCCAAGATTCTATTCTCTGGTAGATGTATTAAAGAAGTCCACTCAATATGATTTAAAAGCTATGGCTAACGGGTTTGATAACCGCATTTGGTTTACAAATAATTTCTTACCACGCTTAAACAATGGAGTGCTTCACCAGCCCGCAGAAGTCGGCTCCGACAGACAGTGCAACATTTTTGATATCGTCGTGCATTACAAAGGCAATGAAATCCTAGCTGTCGGTTGCTTAACCCAAGAAGAATCCGAAACCTGGAAAAAGCAATTAAGAAAGAATTCCTCCTCACCCGATGGTGTGAAAACGATGATTTATGCTCCCTATAAGAGCATTCCGACTGGTGGAGATAGCAATGATTTTAATACTATTATTCAAAATCCAGAGTTTCAAAATATTGAATCACAGTTACGATTCATTAATGGAGAAACTGACTACCCAAAGCATAAAAAACCCCTCAGAAGATGGCTTAGAACATACTCTCCGGCAATAGTAATCGGCGCATTTCATCATATCAATAATAATGGGCGCAAAGTCACCCTCCCCGGAACAGATATAGATAACATCATAGCCAAGCTCCTTCAAATCCCCCCCGAAGATCGTCTCTAAATCCCCTTGTCCTTGCCCATGCCCGTGCCCGCTTTTTTTAAAGCCCGAAGGGCGGATCCTTCTATAGCCCAGGCCGTGTGCGAGGGAGCTTCCTTTTAA
>JABDDJ010000045.1:0-260 GCA_013287645.1 Chlamydiota bacterium
GGTGCAGGTCATTGGCGATAAGTATGGAAATTACGCTTACTTGGGAGAACGAGACTGTACCATCCAGCGTCGACGCCAAAAATTGATTGAAGAGGCTCCCAGCCCTATTTTGGACAGCCGCCTGCGCGAAAAAATAGGCCGCGCTGCCATTAACGTGGTTAAGGCAGCTAAATACTATTCAGCAGGTACTGTAGAGTTTCTTTTGGATGCAGATAAAAACTTCTATTTTATGGAAGTCAATACACGCATCCAGGTGGAGC
>JABDDJ010000045.1:270-15730 GCA_013287645.1 Chlamydiota bacterium
CCGTCACAGAAGAGTTAACGGGCATCGATCTCGTTGCAGAACAACTCCATATTGCTAATGGAGGCAAGCTACGCTTCAATCAAAAATCTATCCAACTTGATGGGCATGTCGTCCAATTTAGGATTAATGCCGAAAACCCAGCTACGAATTTTTCGCCCTCACCGGGTAAACTAGAGTATTATCTACCACCAGGCGGTCCATATGTTCGCGTCGATAGTGCCTGTTACTCAGGATACAAAATTCCTCCCTATTATGACTCTATGATCGCCAAGCTGATTGTAAAAGGAAAAACGCGTGATGAGGCTTTTGCACGTGCTAGAAGAGCATTGCGTGAGTTCCATATCGGTGGTGTGCATTCTACGATACCCTTCCACCTCTACATGCTGAATGACAGTAAGTTCCTTAGCAATGACTACGACCTAGGCTATGTCGATAAGCTTGTTAACGAAGGCTGCCATTTCGAGCTCGGAGACTCTTAAAAAATTAAACGCAAAGTCGCAAAGGCGCAAAGATAAATTTAAAATTTTTTCTTTGCGACTTTGCGACTTTGCGTTTAATTTTAAAAGTTACGTGAGCTGCGAGACCGTTGGAAATGGCGTTCTATGCCATTGGCGACTTCCATGGGGTCATCGGTCACCTGAATGAGAGTAAGATCATTTTCATTCACACAGCCTTGCGCTAGCATCGTACTTTTAATCCAGCCTAAAAGCCCTTCCCAGTATGTTTTTCCCATTAGATAGATAGGGAAAGAATGAATCTTATTTGTTTGAATCAGCGTTAAAGCTTCAAATAATTCATCCAAAGTACCGTAGCCTCCAGGCAAAAATACATAGCCCTGTGCATAGCGTATAAACATGACTTTACGGACGAAAAAGTAGCGGAATCGCAAGCAATATTTAGGATCGATGTACTTGTTTGGCTCGCTCTCAAAAGGAAGATCTACGGCTAGGCCGCAAGAGTTTCCCTGAACTTGCTGTGCGCCCTTGTTACAGGCTTCCATAATACCTGGACCGCCTCCAGTAATGATAGCAAAGCCTTTCTTAGCAATTTCTTGAGAGACCTCAATGGCCATATTGTAGTAAGGCGTATCAGACTGAAGACGTGCTGACCCAAAGATAGATACTGAAGGTCCGATCGTAGTCATGTTTTCGAATCCTTCGACAAACTCTGATAGGATTCTAAAGACTCTCCAAGAATCTGAAGTGAGTAAAGGTGTGTCGGTAAAGTTAGATTCTGAATATTCCATAATAGGCGCATTATGCAAATGCAGGCATTTCCAGTCAAAAGATAGAAATAACTTTTTTATTGAATTTTTATTATTTATTCTTTATGATTTACAATCTAAATAGGGAGTTAATATGCAAGAACTTAATGTTTTAAGTTATCAGTCTGAATTAGGTACGATCAAATCAAATCTCGATGAATTTGCTCAACACTATTATAATATTTGTAGATCAGACAGATTGCCTTCCAATCAAGTTAATAAGCTTGGAATTGCAGCTCTGTCTGGATACGCACTTACTCTTACCACATTCTGCGTTATCCCATCCTTCACAGTTACTGTAGCAACAGGTGTAGCTTTAGGAGTTATTGCTTATTATATTTATCAATTTTATTTAGATCGCATGGCCAAAGAAAACTTTATTGATTATTTTAAAAATGCTTCTGAGTATAACTATGGAGAAGCTTGGTCATCACTGAAGCAAAAGCTAGAGATAGATAAAAATTGTTTAAATAATTTTTTAGAAGTTCATCCTTATAGGAAAAATGGCTTAAATTCTGAAACAATCATTTTTTATACCGCACTTATGGATGCTTGCTGTAAATATGAAAAAAAACCGGATGCAAACGATGCGATTAGATTAGCGAGCCCTTTACAAGAATACGGAGTGAATAGAATTGTTCATGTGCATGACGTTCTTCGAACTATAAATCTTATTAAAGTTTCCGAAGTTGTAAAACTAAAAGGAGCTACGCAATTGTTAGACACTAAAAATTTTAAATTTTCATAAAATGATCAAAAATAAATAGAGGTTTATATGATTAGTATGCAAAGTAATTATGTTACGAATGATAGTACAGATGTAACAATTAAGCTTATTCAACAATATCTTGGTTGTAATGTAGATGAATCAAAAGAAGCGGCGCTGCCTGTTGAAGCTTCGCTTTTATTCCAACAGAGTTCTTATAATGCTTCTAAGATTGCTGCTATTGTTTTTGGATTTATAGCAGTTCCAGGAATTTGCTTTCTCTCCGTACCGATGGGCACTGTCGTCGCTGCAGGTGTTGTGGGTTTTGTTATATATAATAAATTGTTTAACGATGACAACAGTGAAATCATCAAAAAAATGATTGATTTCAATGGGAAGATTTCTAGAGAGAAGCTCGATTTTAAAACTAATGGAAAAACAAAATATGATAAAATTACTCCTCTTTTAAAACCATTGCTGCAAGCTCAGCATACAATTTTAACCTTAGCTCCTCATAGGCCTTTTGATCCTTCTCTCGGGACTTGGATATTATCACTTGATCATCATGTAAATAAAGTAGATTCTAAGAAGAATGATGATACAAAAAATAATACAAAAGAAGAATCTAATAAGAAGGATGTTAAATTCGAACAAGTTCTTTTAGATTGTGCAAATGCGTATCGCACCCATTTAACTAAATTCAAATAATTTATTTCTAAATATATCACAGCTTCGTTAAACATGGTATAACGCTGCTGTGGTATAGAATGGATGCACTAAATCTGAAGATAGTTCTAATCCTGACGATTGGTTTTGGATTAGCTAGTCTGTTGGGATATTTAACTCAACGTGCAAAATTATCCCCCATTCTCGGCTATTTAATTGCAGGGTACTTAATCGGTCCCTATTCGCCTGGCTATACAGCAGACCTTACTCTTGCGGAGGAGCTGGCTGAAATAGGGGTGATCTTAATGATGTTTGGTGTGGGGCTGCATTTTAAATGGCAAGATCTACTTCATACATCTCACATAGCGATTCCAGGTGCTATATGCCAAACGCTTATGTCTACGATAGCGGGTGCGGTCTTTATTTATTATATGGGCTGGTCTCTGGAAGCGGGAATCGTTTTGGGTTTAGCGATCGGAGTGGCGAGTACGGTAGTTTTAGTAAGGCTGTTATCTGACAATCATATTTTAAATACTCCTGAAGGGCATATTGCTGTAGGTTGGCTGATCGTTGAGGACTTAATTACAGTGGTTGCTCTTTTATTGATTCAGCCTTTGGCAGGGAGGCATGAAGGTGCCGATTTTTCAGTTTTGCAGATATCTCTAGCATTTGGATTAATGGTTTTAAAATTTATTATTGTCTGTTTAGTGATGTTTACAGTAGGGCGCAGAATAGTCGCCTACTTTCTGTCTAAAATTATGAAAACAGAATCGCATGAGCTTTTTACCCTCTCTGTATTGGCAATCACATTTATCATCGCTACAGGCTCTACGCTATTGCTTGGAACATCCATTGCTTTGGGTGCCTTTATTGCAGGGATTGTCATGGGCCAAACAAACATGCGTCAAAAGATCTATCTGAATTCGATGCCTCTAAAAGATGCCTTTTCAGTCATTTTCTTTCTCTCTATTGGGATGTTGTTTAACCCTTATGCTATCGTCGAAAATTATGTTCTATTTATTGGAATATTGGTCATCATCCTTATGTTAAAGCCATTAGTAGCATTTTTGATTACTATAGCTTTCAAGTATCCTCTTAAGACTGCTTTCACAATAGCCATCGCTCTAGCACAAATTGGTGAATTCTCGTTTATCCTCAGTGAAGAGGCTTTGAAATATAAGATTATTCCTGACGACGGCTACGACATTCTCGTGGCTTGCGCCCTAGTCTCCATTGCTATTAATCCTCTCTTTTATAAGTTCTTAAAGACTGAGAAGGTTCCAGCTTAAACCTTCCGCACCACGTCTTTTCAACGGTGTGCCGTTAAAAGATTTTGTCTTAACTTTCTCGAGTGTGAGATAAGCCTCTTCGGTACTCTCTGGAATAAAGTCGGAACAGATAGAAAGAGGTGAACGGACATTATGTGGGCAGACATCCTGACAGATATCGCAGCCAAAGGCATAACCTGGATTGGCCTGTGCAATGGCGGTAGGTAGGGGCTCTTTGGATTCAATGAGATGATAGGCGAGGCATCTTGAGGCATCTAGTTTATAAGGTGAAATAAGTGCGCGGGTTGGGCAGGCATCTAAGCATTTTGTGCATACGCCACAGCGTGGAGTGCGTGTACTAATGGGTTTTGGTAAATTAAAACTTAAAGTTGTCAATATTCCTGAGAGGAGTATAAATGTTCCAAACTGGCGGTGAATTAACAGGGTGTTCTTTCCAAACCATCCTAAGCCCGCTTTTACAAAAAGTGCTTTTTCTAATATGGGCTTGGAATCACTAAATCCTAAAGCAATCTCTTTCTGTTCAGTGCGCTCTTCCAGCCAGCGGATAAAGCGCTTGATACGGCTGCGATGGACATGATGATAGTCTCTTTTGCGCGCATAAGATGCTATTAAACCCCGTCCATCACTATGAAAAGGCAATTTTGGCTGCTTATAGTTTGTGACAAAAAGAATAGCGCTTTTTGCGCCTGGCAGGAGTCTTTGAGGATTAAGACGTAGCTCATTTTCCATATAGCTAAGCTGACAATGGTAGCCTTTTTCAATCCACTCTTGATAAGAGGCAATATCTTCTTCGGGAATTTCAGGGGAAGTCACTCCTACATCATCCCATCCTAAAGTCAACGCCTGCTGGCGGACCTCTTCGAGGGATGGTCCTTCACTCATTTAGTAGCAGAGGAGAAGCTAAAGATATTGCCCAGCAACTTGCGCCATTTCTTCCCTTTGCCATTATGGCCTTGGTTTCCATTGGCGACTTCGTGGAGATTTTCAATAGCGATGAAGGCTTGTGGATCGTGAGAATAGATAAGTTCTTTTAACTCAGCGAGTTGCAAACGCTCGACGATGACATAGATAATCTCTCTCTCATCCCCAGAAAATCCGCCTCGACCATACATAATCGTTAAGCCAAGTCCGAGCTCATGGATGATTGCTTGAGTAATCTCTTTCGATTTTTTTGATATAATGAGTACCGACTTAGTTTCATCTAATCCCACAATCACAGCATCCATAATCTTGATAACCACAATATAAGTGATCAACGAGAGCAGCGGTGGATGCCAATCTTGAAATGCTAAACCAGCGGCACCAAAAATAAAGATGTTACAGATGAGTATGACTTGCCCTACGGTGATTCCGGTCTTATTATTGATAATAATACCCAAAATCTCAGTGCCATCAGTGCATCCCCCGTAGCGGATAATTAATCCTAATCCTACTCCTAGGATAGCTCCTCCTACTACGACAACCTCTAAGGTCTCTCCATGGAACTCCCACCCAGGAGCGAAATGGTGGATAGCCACACTCCATAAGCTAAAGGTGATCAATGCATAAAGCATATAGAACACAAATCCCTTGCCGATAGAGCGATAAGCTAAGAAAAGGAAGGGAATATTCAGCAAAAAGAGAAGAGGGGCAAAGAGACTCTTTCCAAAGGTATATGCACCAATCATCGCAAGGCCTACAATACCGCCGTCAATAAGACGATTGGGGAATAGGAATACCTGTAGCGCGAAGGCAGCCAGGAACGCTCCTATTGCAATAGTCAAATAGGGCAGAATGTTTGAAAACCAGTGCTTATTCTGAGCAGATACTACTGCTTGCATACGATACCTTTACTCACATCTTTCAAGGGATAAATAATGCGCTGCCTCTTGAAAGGGCAACGCGGGAGACGGGACTTGAACCCGCAACTTCCGACGTGACAGGCCGGTGCTCTAACCAATTGAACTACTCCCGCTTCTTGGGCGCGAAAGGACTCGAACCTATGACCACCTGTGTGTAAGACAGGCGCTCTACCAACTGAGCTACACGCCCTTGTAGCAACATGCGCACAGTCTAGGATAAATGACGAATTTTTTGCAAGGAGATTCTCTCTTAAAAATGTCTTTGTCGTGAGTGTCCTGTATGTCCTGTATGTACTGGTCGTTTTAATAAAAAAGAGAATTAGTTTATTATTATGTTATAACATTAATTAATAATTTAATTATGACTACATATAAAAAAGATAAACAGTTTTCAATTAAATTGCGTTCTATTGCAGTTCCTTCTGTTTATGTGCCTACCCCTGTGACTATTACCTGGTTTGGGAAATTAAAAAAACGAGTAAAGACATTTCTTAAAATCCAAGAGCCTCAGAGAGAGCTGCAGCTATCAGGGCGTATTCATGAGCTTAATAATCAGGCAGCCGAGCTTTTACTTTCTTTGAAGAAGATCAAGGATAATTTTTCATCTGGGAAAGTCTATGATATTGAGAAAGATCCCGAGCTGTCGATTTTTTTAGAAGCTGTCGTTGATCCTCTTCTTCGCGAAGAGGCCCTTTTGTATCAATCGATGCATTCACATTCTATACCAGAGCAGGCTAAAGCGTTTAAACGCATTGGGTTATGGCTTGAGCGTGCAAAAGAGTGGGTACATTTCTTCGATAAAAAACGGTCTAAACAGGAGCTTATTGATGCAGTGGTGCAGCATCTCGTAGGAGAGGCTTTAACGCGTATTGATAGAGATATAGAGATTGTGAAGGAGTATCTGATCCATCAGATTGAGAGTTTGGGAATACCTCCAGAAATGAAAACTCGACTTAATACTAATGCTAAGAAGGCCGTAGATACACATGTTCAAGATCTCGTTGCATTAAAGAAACGCCCTTCAAAGATAACATTGGAAGGATTGGGGTATTGGAAAAGCCAGATAGACCATTGTCGCCAAACTTACTTTGAGTTGGCGTTACATTCCATTGATGAAATTATTGAGAATGAGACCCCTTTTCGTTATAACGAAGAGCTTACAGAGCACTTGCATGAGGTTTTGAACGAGACAAACTACCTTGAAAGAGAGTCGGAAGAACTTTTGTTAGAGGTGCTTCACGGAGATTTGAGCGATGCTGCTCAAAGAAAGGTACTGGAGGCGCATCTCTTGGACCTTTCCGATGAGGCTCATTCGTATATGCTTGACCAGCGCTTGGGGTGGGATATTGTCTCACGCTTGCAAAAGGTATCTTCGGATATTGCGTTGGCTCAACAATTACTTAAAGAAAAATACTAACCCTTGCCCCTGCCCTTGCCCTAAATAAATAAATATCGGGCAAGGGCAAGGGCAGGGGCAGGGGCAAGGGTTAATTTTAGGGCAAGGGTTTTATGGTCTTAAATGAAACTTATCAAAAATAATCTGTAAGTTAGAAGACGCTTCACTAAGATATTGTATTTGAGAATACAGGTTTCTTACGGATCGAGTAGTAATTTTTGATCCTTGAGAGAGTAGTGTGAGTGTGTCGTGAATTTGTTCGGCACTTGATTGTTGTCCTTCAATCACCGTTCTGATTTGTGCGCAGGTTTCTCTTTGTTCGCTGGCGGTGGTCATGATGGAGCTAAACTGTTCGACGAGTCTTGCTGCAGCATAGCTGTGAGAATGCATCTGCTTTGAGAGCTGATGCACTTGCGATCCTGCTGTTGCTAAGGCCTCTAGAATAGCAATAACGCTATCTTCCATTTTAAGAGTGACAAAGGCCGTTTGGCTGGCTAGATTGTTAATTTTGTCAGCGATGATTCCAAATCCGCTCTGGCGATGACCTGAGGATCCAGAAATAAGAGCTGTATTAATCGCTAATAAGTTTGCTTCATCAGCAACGTTGACGATGGTGATGATGATGTCTTTTAGGCTGGCTACTTTTTCGACGAGATGGCTGAGGGTCTCTACAATCTGTTGTGAGGCCATCGCTGTCTGTCTTAAGACCGTTTCGATATTTCTGACATTTCCTTGTGCAGAAATAGAAAATTCGTGCGTATCTGTGGCGACTTTAAGAGCATCTTCGAGCGCTTGTACGACCTCTTTGGAGGTTTGGATAATGCCAACGGTATTTATAGCAATTTGAGCGATAGTCTGGTCTTGGTCAGAGACATTTTTTTTCGAAGCTTTTGAGCTGATTTTACAATGGTAGAAATAGTTTCAATTAACTTACTCGAAACGACAGAAGTGGACGAGACGGCATCTTCTAAGAGAGTCACCATTGTGTTGAAGCCTTGGGACA
Source organism: Chlamydiota bacterium (assembly GCA_013287645.1). Lineage (GTDB taxonomy): Bacteria > Chlamydiota > Chlamydiia > Chlamydiales > JABDDJ01 > JABDDJ01. The sequence goes on from JABDDJ010000045.1 coordinate 8,436, forward strand.
TCTTTCCTACTTCATCTTGTGATTCGACGATGGCTCGCTGCCATAGATGGCCTTTTGCGAGCTGTTGGGCAGCAAATTTTAGGCTTTCGAGAGGTGTGCGCATCATGCGGGTTGAGTAGACAGTTAATACGATTAATATTCCGATGGCTACAAAAAATAAACTGGAGTATTCGCGGAATTCTAAAGTATAGATTTGAGCGTCTAAAAGGGTTTGTAGGGTTTGTGTGATCTCTTTTTGGAAAGTGAGTTGAAGTGTTAGAAGTTCTTTTTTTGAAGCGAGTTTTAATTTTTCGGCAGAGTTAAGGATTTGTCCTGGTTCAACAGGTAGAGAGTTTTCGTTTAAGGGGTCCAAAGCAAAGGAGAGTAAGCTTAAGTTATCGGCAGGGGCGGCTTTATTAAATAATATTTGTAGAAGGATATAGGTAGGAATATCTGTCCCATTAGGGACTGGATTAGAGGAAAAAAGAGAATTAAAAACTTGATTATTTAAGGAGAGTAATTCGTTTTCTATGGTTTCTGAAGGTAAGGCTTTTAAGACAGTTGCCAAACCAAGCTGGTAGATGGATCCATTCAAGGATTCAAGCGCTAATTTCATTGTGGCCGAATCATTATAGACTGTTTGCAAAAGGTTTTTTTGCTCTTTATGGAATATTTTAAAAGCGGACTTATATTCGGAGAAATGAGCAGCTTTTTTGTTTCTATTGATGTCGTTTAAGTAACTTAAAAAGTCAGTCCAGGCTTCAGAGAATTTTACAACGGGTATCTGTACTTTCAAAGTATCAGTGAACTGTTCTTGAAGATCGACTAGATCAATTAGTGCAAAAATACAGAGAAAAGAAGAGATAGAGATTACGATTTTAACTTTGGCAGAATAGCTAAATTTATTTAGAAGTTTCTGTATTGTGCTCAAGTTAAGAAACATTTGCTCCCTCATTTCGCTCTATATGTGCTGTCTCCGTGAAAAAAACTTCGAGTAGCTGTTTAAGTTCTCTGGCAGCTATCCCAAGATGTTGCACTTTTACGTTGAGTTGTTGAAAGACTTCGCTAATCTTTTTGGCATTTGAGCGTACCCTTGTGAGCGATTCAATAATGCACTCGGCCTCAAATGTCTGTTTTTTCATGGCGTTATTCAACAGCTCAAATTTTTCCATTTGTAAGACAGCCTGCTGATTAATGCCCTGGAATTGATTATACATCTCTTTGACACTATTTCTTCCTGACTCTAGTTGTGCAAGACATTCTTCAATTGTCATTTTAGCTGTGTCGATGTGTTCTGACGTCTCTTTTAGAATAGAGTCGATGTTGAGAGTAGCTTGAGCGGTTCTGTCAGCAAATTGTTCGATGGCTTGGGTTATTTTGAGAAAGGGTGAATGAAATTCAATATTGCTGTTTGCTTCTATGGAGGCATTGAGAGCTAGCAAATGTGCTTCTTCACTGATTTTGCCCATGTGAGCACTGTGTTCATTAGCTTGTGAGAGTAACTGTTGTACTTCTAGTAGTGCCTTTAAGGTAGTTTTTGAATCTAAGCTAATCTCTTCAATGGTTTTATGAAGGCTAGCCAATGTAAACTGTGTATTGTGAGCTAAGGGGAGTTGCATGGCGCTATTACTAAGGTCATTGATGATCACTACATAGGTGCGGCAATCGGATGCGATATGGTTCACGACTTCTTCAGCGCTCTGAATGCTACTCTCTTGATCAATCACATTAGTTTCATGAGTCATAACTTCATAGGTCAGATGTTCTGATGAAGCTGTTAAAACAATACCGAGTGAGTGAATTCTACTAGAGATGTCTGAAAGCCCATGAGCCATCTCATTTAACGTTAAGCCAACTTGTGAAAATTCATCTTCGGAAGGTGGATAGTATCGCGTTGAAAAATTTCCTTTAGCTAAAGATTCGATATGGCTCAATAAGCTCAATAAATGTTTTGTCAAAACGCGGAAAATCACAAAGAGTACAACTGCCAGAGTTACAAAGAAAAATACCAAGACGAAGACGTAACGGCTTACTCTCAAAATCTCATATTCTTGCAAAAATTTCTTTTTAATCACTTGCATATTGGCTGTCCGACGCTCCTCTAAAGCGTTTATTTCTATGGGTGCCTGTACTGTAAGGAAGAGTGCAGGCATTTGAAAAAATGTCTCATAGAAGACGTTAGATTCAGTATGAGCAGGATCTGACAAAATTCCTGTCGCTAAGGCGAGAAAGTATATTTCCTTTAAAAGGCTGGCATTAATCTCTTCTTTTTCCTTTTCGGTATATTTTCCTGATATGGTGACTGCAACATATTCTTCTAGTATTTGATGAATGGTTTCGATGCTTGGTTTAATGGAGGTTGCTAAGTAAAAGCTCTTGCCTAAATAGATAGAAAGGTATTTTTCAGGTTTTTCACCATACCTTTTAAGCTTGGCTAGATCATCAAAGATCTCTATCAGCGCAGAATCATGCCTCTCTTGTAATAATAAAGACTTTAAGTAGAGGATCCTAGATATTGTATCTAGTTTTTCAAGACCTTGTAGCTGGTATTTTTTTTGCCAAATGAGGGCATTTTGAGTAAACAATACCCAGTAAATGGGAAGAGGTATCGTAAAAAAGAAAACTGCAGCAAAAAATAGAAATCGCTGTCTATAAGTAAAGCGTTGTTGTATTTTGTTAAGTAGTGTTGCTATGCTAATCATAAGGTTACAATAACATAAAATATTTTATAGGGTTTTTAATGATTAAAAATTTTCTTCCTTATGGACGTCAATCAATCAATGAAAATGATATTCAAGCTGTATCTAATGTACTTCGAGAAGAGATCATTACCCGGGGAAAACATGTCGAAGCTTTTGAAGCTGCTTTTGCTGAGGAGTGCAAAGCGAAATATGCCGTTGCTTTTAACAGTGGAACTGCCGCACTACAAGCCTCCTATTTTGCAGCTAATACAGGGGCCAATGACAAAGTAATTACAACTCCCAATACTTTTTTTTCAACTGCTGGATCAGCCTTAGCGTGGGGTGCTCGTATTGTTTTTGTAGACATTGATAGAAATACTGGAAATATCAGCTTAGATGCATTGGAACCTACGATAAATCAACCCAACTCGCGTGGAAAGGACATTATTGTACCTGTCCACTTTTCCGGAATAGCGGTAGATATGGAAAAAATTGACCGCATGATCCGCCGTACAGATACGATTGTGATTGAAGATGCAGCGCATGCAATCGGCTCAAAATACTCTGACGGTTCACCTGTAGGCTCCTGTCAATGGAGTCATATGACAATTTTTAGCTTTCATCCCGTCAAAACAATTACTACAAGCGAGGGAGGAGCGGTCACGACCAACGATCCTAACCTATACCATCTTTTAAAGAGGTTTCGTAATAACGGCATAGAGAGAGATCCAAAGTATTTAGAGCAAAATTTTGGTCCTTGGCACTATGAGATCTATGCAGCGACTGGAAATTATAACTTTACAGACCTGCAAGGAGCCTTGGGATTATCGCAACTTCAACGCTTGGATACATTTGTCACAAAACGTCGACAGCTTGTTCAAAGGTATAGAAAATTATTGAAGGGTGCTGAGCATATCCGTTTGTTTACAGACGCGCATGACGAGAATACGGCCTTTCATCTATTTGTGGTGCAGATTGATTTTGCTGCAATCAAAAAAGACCGCTCTCAGGTAATGGAGCAGCTCCTTAAAAGAAAGATTGGCACACAGTTGCATTATATTCCTATTTATCGACATCCTGAACTGAGACAAAGAGTCGGTGAGATTGAAAACTACTTTCCCGAAGCAGAGGCATACTATGCCAGTGCGCTTTCTTTGCCGCTCTACTACGAAATGGATTTAGACGATGTGGACTATGTAGTAAAGAACCTAAAAGAGGTTACAACGAAAAGTTAGTGAAAACCCGTGCCCGTGTTTTAGATTCATCAACTTGAGGAAATTAAGTAGAGGAATACCATGTCTAGTTCGCCGCCAATTGGGAGTTTTCGTCATATAAAAAGTACAGAACCGACAGCTCATGTACATAGTACTAAAGCGGGTATTCTTATACACAGTGTTGAAAGTAAGTTTTGTGAAGCTATTAAAGAATTAAATCAACGTGCTCTTATAAATAACTGGAAAGGGATGGTCTGTGTACCGTATAAGGAACACCATAAAAGTGACAAACTGGGTGATGAATTTCAGCTTTTCAAATCTTATCATGTCTTAATTGTTAATGAAATTCCCCACGATAGTATTTCTAAAGTACGATCAGTAAACAATGTGTTTATCTATTTAGGAAAGGTGTTTCCTTTTTTAAAGGGTGAGGAAGATTTTAAAGAAATGATTGCTAAAAATGATGTTTATTCCGGAGAAGATGTCTATAATCATTGGTTAGATGTATTTAAAATTCAAATGACTTTTATTAATAATAATACTTTAAAAATTTTAAATAAAATGGAAGAAATTAATAATAAGTTCTCTGTTTATAGTAATGATTGCTTTGAAGTAGTAGATGATTTCGTTGATTTAGGATGTATAATAGATAATTTTGACGACTTCAAATATCTAGTTGATGGGACTTTGCCTGAGTCAGTGCATTATTAAGCTGGTTTATTACTGAGAATAACCGCAGAGCCGCAGAGAACGCTGAGCAAACGCGGAGAGATTTTGTGAAGAAAAAATTCTCTGCGCATCCTCTGCGTTCCCTGCGGCTCCGCGGTTATTTCCAGTCTAATTGCTTAGTTTACCTCTATTGAAAATAAAGCTGTAAGAAGGCATAATCACTCTTTTTCCTAATAAGAAATGGAGTATTTATGCGTAATTTTATATTAATTATCTGTCTATTTTGTAGTTTTTTGCCTCTACATGCCAATGAAGAGTCTGTTCCTTCGCTAAACATCATTTCCCGTTTAGCTAAAGATGGAAATTTCCAAAATGCTTTAAATGCCGTTACTGTCTACATTGCTAAACATCCTAATGAAACTCGTGCTATTAAACTCAGAGGCCATATCTTTTTTGCACAAAACAGATATCCTGAAGCTTTAGCCGATTTTTCTCGCGTGATCGAGCTTGTTCCTAACAGCGCCAATGCCTATGTAGATCGTGCAGGAGTATACTATGCCATTGGTGACCTTGACAATGCCCTCGTCGATGTCAATACGGCTCTTGAAATAAAGCCCAATAGCTCTTTTGCCTTAATCCTTAAGGATTCCATTCTCGATAAGCAAAATCCTCCAAAAAATCCCTCTTTTAAATTTCGTAAGGGTGGAGTGTTAAAAAAATAAGTAGTTGAAAAATTTCTCTTGCGGGTGTAATAAGTTAACTTATTACTTAACCTGAATGGTTTAACCTGCGGGAGATTTTTTTATGTCTTCATCATCGACATGTGGCTCTAAATGTTATGGTCTTTTAGTTTGTCTAGGTAGAATCCTTCAACCTTTTCTTTTGTTAGCGATTAGGCTTTTTTGGGGATACCTATTTATTCAAACTGGATTAGAAAAGCTTTCTAATCCTGGATCAACTGCCGAGTATTTTCAGAGTCTAAACATTCCAGCTTCTCATATTACTGTCTATCTTGTAGCGGGATTAGAAGTACTTTGTGGAGCATTAATTATCATCGGTCTTGCATCTCGTCTTGCGGCTATTCCTTTAATCGCTATCACTGTCACAGCCTACTTGACAGCTCATGTCGCGGTATTTAAAGAGGTTTTAGCGCATCCTGAAGCGATTACTAAAGAGCCTCCATTCAACTTTCTGCTAGCGGCATTAATCGTCTTCTGTTTTGGGCCCGGACTCTTTTCTATCGATGCGATTGTTAAAAAATTGCGTTGTAGAAAGAGCTGTGAAACTAAGGTAGATACGAAAGATGAGAAAAAATAATCTACTCCCAAGCTAGAATAAGGGCCTTTGCTGTATTGGCAATTTTTGGATTCGACTCTTTTGATAGAATCTTTGCCAATCGCAAAGCCTCTTCTTTCTTTCCTAACATGAGAAGGGCTTTGGTAAGGTTAAGAAGTGTAGGAGCATGGTCAGTTTCTAGTTTGAGAGCCTTGTCGAAGTATTTAAGAGCTTTTAGGGGTTCATTCATCTGTACATAGAGTGCCCCTAGTGTCTGAGCATCATATGCGCTATCCGGGTCTAGCACTGTTAATGCTTCAAAAAAAGAGGCAGCTATATCATATTTACCTTGACGCAAGTAAGCATATCCCGCTAAGCGCAGCTCTTCAAGATTTTCTTCAGACCAACTTAATTTATCACGCCAGTTGATTTTACTCATGATCAGTCACTTATCCTTGAAGGAATTGGCCGATGCGTCCAACAATAAATCCGATCCATTGATTAATTTTTTTGAGTTGTTTGACAACTCCTAGAATAGCCGCTTTTTCTTGTTTTTCATCTTCTGAATCGGGATCGATAGACTCAAGAATCTCTAATTCTTCATCATGCGATGACGAAGAGCCAAAGCTGGGGGCTACGCGAGAAAAAGAGAAGGGGGAGCGTCGAGTCGAGTATAGCTTTTTGGGAGGAAAAAAGTACGCCCAAGGAGTATGTAATGGGACAATGCCTAGGAGGATATCTAGCTCGTTCTGACGTGGGAAGAGGTCGACGATCTGGATTTGGGGAGGAATACTAGACGCCTCGCGCAGACGAAGCTGTTGGTTGATCTGCTCGTTCATCATCGTACGCACAGCGTACTGGCTATAAACGCTCAAATCGTATTGGTCTATGGTAATTCCAGCCATAAAAGCCTTAATAATAGTAATAACTTCCACTTTCATTTTATCATTGCTGAGTTTTATGGTATACTTGCAACATGAATAATATTTATCCCCACGCATCAGTGCTGATTAACGAAGTTATTTCGGCCTTTGAAAATAAAAAAATTACTTATTTTATTGATGGCACTCTAGGTTTGGGGGGTCATAGTGAAGGGCTTCTAAGAGCTCATCCTGAGATAAGTACTCTCCTAGGGATCGATCAAGATCCACAGGCGTTAAGCTTTGCTGTTCAGAGACTTGCTCCCTGGGAGAATCAAGTCTGTTTAGTAAAGGGAAATTTCTCTGAGATAGTGGAGCTTGCCTCTGCTCAGAAAATAACAGAAGCAGATGGAATTCTTTTAGATCTCGGGGTGTCATCGATTCAACTCGATAAAGCTGAGCGCGGGTTTAGCTTTATGAGAGAAGGGCCGCTTGACATGCGGATGGATCCTTCTAGACCATTAACAGCAGAAATAATCATTAATTCATGGACCGAAGCTGAACTTGCCAAAATTTTTCGCGATTATGGGGAAGAGCCTCAGTGGAAGCGCGCTTCG
>JABDDJ010000046.1:0-2217 GCA_013287645.1 Chlamydiota bacterium
CTGCGTAGGTAGCACTCTAGGACGAGAAGCATACCAAGAGCCTCCTTTGGCAATGGAAAAACTTTTAGCTGGCAAAACCATCTACTACTGGAAAAAGGGTACCTATTGCAAGCCCACTTTTAACACATTGCTTCTTATAGGAGCCCGCATCTTTCAAGAGGGTTCTCCAGCCAAGACCTTTCGCCACGTCTATTTCATCGATCCAGCTGACCCGAGCGATCCAGAAAATTCATCCCTCCAGCGTATTTATGTAGTTTCTTATGAAACTTTATCTTCTCATCTTTTAGATTTACGTGGCGTATTACGCACGAAGTCGCCTGTCGGATACGCTGTATATTCTGAGATCTAAATCGACAACTCCTTTTAGAGCCTTTAAAAGTCCGGTGGTTTTCAAGTATGATAACTTCATTTCCAAGAGAGTTAAAGAAAGAGTCGATAGTCAATATCAAACAATTCTTCTATGCCGAAGATTACACTCCATCTAGCTCATACTTACATTCATAGATTGACTTTCAACATGGTTACAGGTATACTTCAGCTATGTTTCCGCATGAGATACAAGAACTGCACTATATTTGTCTTATTAGCAATCGATTCTTGAATACGGGATTTTTTGCCATAATCTAAGCCTTAAATTAAAAGGTGTTGATATGTCTTTGGCTGATCCCCAAGTGCAACAATGTCGAAAAAATAAAATTCTACCTAACGGTAAACTTTTACACGACCATGCAAATCTATTTTTTCATGCCAGAAACCCGATGCTTTATAAGCGTATAGATCCTAAACAGCATGCTGGGAAACCTGGATTATTGGATGACATATGTGTTTGCAAGGTATCCCCGCAAGTGATGAAAGAAAATGAAGTATGGGTTACAGACTTTAATGCAGCTTCTTCTGGAGTTTGTTATTATCCAGTTGACGAAGGAATAATGAGACTTGATTATGCCTTAGTGTTTGCAAAAAGTTGGACTGCACTTGATATTAATGAGCAATCACGTAGAAAAAAGATAAAGTCGGCCGAAGTATTGATTCACAAAAAAGTACCTCCTCATTTAATTTTAGGCGTGTATGTTGGATCTCAAAGTGCTTTTGATTCAGTCACTAAAATATTGACAGAAACGCAAAAAAACGTTTCTGTAGCGTTAAATAAGGATTTGTTTTTTCAATAATGATTGAAATTAAAATTGGCGATATTTTCCATTCTAGAGCTCAGACCCTCATCAATACCGTGAATTGTACGGGTGTTATGGGAAAAGGCATTGCTTTGCAATTTAAAAATCGTTTTCCAGTAATGTTTAAAGACTACGTTGAGAAATGCAAACGCGGAGAAGTTAAGCTTGGAAAACCTTATCTATACAAACCAGAAGAGTATCATTTAAAAAAAGATTTTTTTGAAATTGAATCTTTTACTCAACATCCATGGATCCTTAATTTTCCAACAAAAGATCATTGGCGAACTCCTGCAAGATTAGATAAAATTATCGAAGGTTTGGAACATCTAATCCGTCACTATCAGGAATGGGGAATTACTTCTTTAGCTGTTCCACCCTTGGGTTGTGGAGAAGGCGGACTTGAATGGAGGATCGTAGGACCCACTTTGCATAGATATCTCAAAAATTTGGAGATTGCTGTCGAATTATATGCTCCTTTCAATACTCCCCATAGTCAATTGAATCCTTCATTTCTTGAAGACAGCTTAGACGTATTTCAGAATAATCCACCTTCTCGCATATCTGTTGCTCTTGTTGCTTTGGTTGAAATTATTCATAGAAATAGTCAACTTCCTTATGCAAAGCCTCTTGGACGCATAATTTGGCAAAAAATTGCTCATGCTGCAACTTTAAAAGGACTTCCAACAATGCTAGCTTTTGAAAAAGGAATATATGGTCCCTTTTCAAAGGATTTAAAACGAGTTGAAACACAATTGCTAAATAATGGCCTGATTATTCAACGTGAACTGGGTAAAATGATTTCCTTTGAAGTAGGTCCTGCATTCACTGATGCTCAGCTGGTTTTCAAAGATCAGCTAAACGAATGGTCTCCCATTATAGATTTGGTTGTAGATCTATTTAGACGCCTTAATTCAGCACAAGCTGAGGTTGTTAGTACAATTCTTTTCGCTTATGATGACCTTTATCGGCAGAAAGAATGTAGGATTTCTGAAAATGCAATACTTGAATATGTATTACAATGGAAAGGTCATCGGGATCAACGTTG
>JABDDJ010000046.1:2268-15094 GCA_013287645.1 Chlamydiota bacterium
CCAAAAAAAATAGGTTCTCTCATTCGTTGCTTGTCATATTTGAATTGGATCTTGGTTGATAATTCTCCTGATTTGCCAATTCTCCCAGAAGATTGTCCAGATTTTTAGTCTTCTCATATTAAGAAATTTAGTCCGACAGTATATCTCAAGCGACTTAAAATCCCTTGCACTTTCGTGCGTGAGGGTTCGAGTCCCTCTCCGAGCAACACCTTGCTAGGCGATATTTTTGTCGAGCTCAAGAGTTACTTAATAACCTAAATTTTCCAAAGAAATTAACTAATCAACTTCTCTATTGACGATCTACGTCAATAATCATCCATTGACAAACAACATTGAAAATGTTAAAATGGATTGAACACGGCATTTTTTGCCATCAACAAAGGAGTCTAAAATGCAGCCACAGCTTGCTGAAGACGCTATAATTACGCAAAGCGTCAATAGGTTAACAAGTATATCTAAAAATTCTTCTTCTGTTTCTTTCTTTTATCCTTTCTTTATGATGGGCTATCACGCTCATTATCATTATTTTAACTAATTTTTTTTTTGAAGTACTTAAAGTCGCGAAGCTTTGTGTTTTGTTAGACTAATACAAATTTATTTGCGCTAAGTACAATTTTACTTTTTTTTTTGTTTAATTTATTTATTTTGGAGTATTTTTATGTCCTCAACTAATTGTATATCTTTAATTAATTCAATTTTACCTGCTTTAGGTACTATTGAAGGTGACGAAATTCGTAATGAGAATTTGGTTATTCGTTTGGATCATAACCGAAATTCGGATACCTACGAAAAAGGATGTTTGGAATCAAAGAGAAAATCTCTTTTGTTAGCTCACCTCATTCTTGCTTTAGGAGCTGAAACAGCAGAGGCTATTTTGAATCTGAACTATAAAAATTTCGATGCTCTCATTCCAAACTTCGGTTGTCAGATGACTGCATTAAAAAATCAAGAACTCTTGAAAATCAGAGAAATTTGTGATGAGGCAGAACGCATACAGGCACTTGCAAATGAAAATCTAAAAAAAATAGAACCGCTTTTCAAAAGCAATAAGTTCCCTCCTGCTATAGGTGGAATGAATGCAGTTTCCTATGTTCAAAAAGCTGGATTCGATCTAGACGTCTCCCCAGAATTCGCACAGCTTGTTCGCTACCGTTTGCTTACCATCGTGAATCAGAATATCGCTGTTGAAAAGGATAATCGAAAAATTGAAATGCCTAGTACCAATCCAAATGCTATCATCAAAATGAATACGAAATATGCCAAACTGCCCATTAAAAAAATCATCGATGGAATTCAGGGTGAAGAATCTGTACATGCTGTGGAATTCATAAGCGAGATCGCTAAAAGTTTGAATACTCCGCGCAGTCAATTAGTTCAAAAGCTTCTGAGTAAACCTTATTTGCGTTCAACCCCTCCTTCTGAAAAATGGTCTTCCATTGTTTCAGTGCCTCTTGTTTATAATATAGAGGCATCTCTAGAGGGGTCCAAAGGGACTGTATTAATAAAAAATAAACTCTTCCTTTGCGACAAAGAGAACAAAAAGCGCATAGATAATGCGGAACCTATCCAAGTTTACATGAAGTTATCCGAAAATAGAGTGTTAACATCAGATGAGGTAAAGGCGCTAGATCCTAGTGAGCCGCTGATAGTGATTGAGTGCTATATCAAAAACAATACTCCTCTCATTGAAAAAATTAATGAGATCGGACTGATGAATATTGTTAGAGCGGATTGTGCTATCCTTAATCAATATGCATCCGGCATTAAAGATAGTGAAATCAATGACGAAGAGGCAAAGCTAGATCTACAAAAATACAGAGAGATGCCAAAAGCAAGAGATGTCATGGAACTAGAACACATCTACTGTGCTAGTGTCAAGGAGGAGCGCGATGAATTCACAGCCTAAAGCATTATATCTTTTAAACTTTATCTCCATGTGGGAGTACTTCAGCTATTATGGCATGCGAGCCCTTCTTGTACTCTTTATGGTCCAGGCTATGCAACTGGGCGATACAGAAGCCTTTGGTATTTATGCTCTATACATTACTCTGGGAGAATTAGGAGGAATGATCGGCGGCTTAATCGCCGATCGTTTCCTCGGTCTGAAACGATCAATTCTTCTAGGAGGGTGGACCATAGCTCTAGGACACCTCTGTTTAACATTTCCTGAATCGAAATCGACATTCTATTTAGGCTTAGGATTTATCATTGCAGGGACCTGCCTTTTTCGTTCAAACGTAGCAGCCTTTTTAGGTGAATTCTACACAGAAAATGACCCTAGGCGAGATGCAGGATATACATTATATTATACTGGAATCAATATAGGCGGATTTCTCGCCGGGTTAATCTGTGGCATCGCTGGAGAAGTTTGGGGTTGGCACTTCGGATTTGGCTTAGCAGCCTTAGGAATGCTTGCGGGAAACATTGCCTTAATCGCAGGACACCGTATTCTTGCCGGTAAGGGCGAATTAACCGGTGGTTCATCAACAAAATCAACTTTAATAGGAATCGTATGCCTGATTATTGCTGGGCCGCTATTTGGTTGGATATTACGGGAGCAGGATAGCATATCTTCTCTACTTCCTATTATTGCCATCGCATTGATTGCGTATGCCTGTTTTCAGGCCAGAAACTATACAAACGAAGAAAAGTTAAAACTCAAAATGTTAGGGTTATATACTCTTTTTTTGATTTTATTCTACGCATGTGAAGAACAGCTTGGATCATCTCTAGTCCTGTTCTCCGAACGGCATATTGAGCGTTCATTTTTCTCATGGATTATTCCAGCGTCTTCTTTAATCACATTCAATCCGCTAACGATTCTGATCGCAGGTCCCCTACTTTCACGCTTCATCGGAAAATGGAATCTTTCTAGTCTAACGAAGATAGGAATTAGCTTTCTCTTTTTAGGTGCAGCCTTCTGTGTATTATATGGAGGATGTCTAGTTAATTCAGAATCTAATTCCCTATCCTTAGGTTACGCCATCGGCAGTATTGTTTTGATTGCATTGGGAGAAGTTCTCATCGGACCTACGATCTATGCTGCAGCCTCAGCAGCAGCTCCTAAACATGCTCACGGGTTTACCATGGGAATTGTCACATTGGGATATTCCTTTGCGAATCTCTTCAGTGGTTTCCTCAGTCAAATGATGGCAGTCACTGATGCACAAAACTCTCTTTCAGTGTATGCTGAAGGTTTTAACATAGTAGGTATTGCAGCGCTTCTGCTAGCCTTTATCCTATTATATATTAATAAACGAACAACAGTGTTAATACCATGTTAAAAATTGAATTTGTTAAACAAGCACCGCAACAAGCTCCCTTATATGCTGTAGCTATTAATGATGAGACTCAATTCAGTATTTTGCCTCCTCTCGCTAGAGAAGTATTAAAACGAAAGCCTCATGACCAAATCGTTGAAGTTTTTCTTCCACAGAAATCCTCTCCTCAACGGCTTCTCATCGTACGTTGCAATAAGCAATACTCTCGACAAGAACGTGAAGAGGCTGGAGCAGCCCTAATCAAAAAAGCAGCAGAAGGGATAGACAAAACTCTTATTCTAGATATCAAAGAACTAGATGCTATAGGTTTAGATCTTATTACAGGAATGCTTCTTTCTTGCTGGAGATTTCACAGCCATCGTACCCAATTTCAACCTGGTGAGTGTTCACCCATTGAAAAACTCATCATCGTATGCAGTCAACCCAAAAAACTTGAAAAGCAGTTTCAACGCATGAAAGCATGTGTAGAAGGGGTGCTGTTCGCTCGTTCTCTCACTTCAGAACCTCCTAACCTATTTTACCCTACAGCCTATGCACAGAGCCTTCTTGCGCTCCAAGAATGGGGAGTAGAAGTGGAAATTCTCGACGAAGATGCCCTCCAATCCATCGGGATGACCGCTCTTTTAGCAGTTGGTCAAGGCAGCATTCATTCCTCGTCCGTAGTGGTTTTGAAATGGAATGGCACAAAAAAAGACATTTCCCCTATCGCCTTGGTAGGAAAAGGAGTCTGCTTTGATTCCGGAGGACTTTTTCTCAAACCAAAGGAACAACAGATCCCGATGAAATGGGACAAAGCCGGAGCAGGAGTTGTAGCAGGAGTAATTAAAGCACTTGCTCTCTCTAACGCACCTGTCAACGTAATCGGTGTGATTGGCTTAGTCGAAAATATGCCCGATGGTGCAGCTGCAAAACCAGGAGATATCATACGCACCATGTCTGGACAAACTGTCGAAATAGCCGACACAGATGCAGAGGGACGGCTAGTCCTAGCAGATTGCTTATGGTATGCACAGCAAAAATTTAAACCTCGCGTACTGGTCGATTTGGGAACATTAACAGTAGAAACCATGGCTTCACTGGGTTCTGTTTATGCTGGACTTTATTGCAATGATACTTCTCTAGCTCAGGCATTGAAAGAGGCTGGACATCAATCTGGAGACTGGTTATGGGAGCTTCCTATGGGACCCTTCTTTGCAAAACAAATAGAATCCCCTGTTGCGGATATGAAGAATGTGGGATTGGATCTGAATGGAGAAAATGGAGCTGCTGCCGAATTTTTAAAACGCTTCGTTCAAGAAACATCTTGGGCACACATCGACATCGCAGGAACATCCTGGACCAAAGAAGATCTTCCTTTGGCCCATAAAGGCGTCACAGGATTCGGAGTACGTCTCCTCGAAGAATGGCTTTATTCAAATGCTGCCTTCAAATGTTCTTAGAGCAAGTGAATAGTCTGCAACTTTGCATTTGGATTTTGTCTAAGTGATGTCAGAATAGTTTGTAGAGCTTGAGCAGGTGTGATTGTATTATGTTTGGGAATTCTATAGTTCAAATTCAACTCTAAAAGGCTAGTATTTACTTTTAACGCGGAAGACAAGTGATCGAGATCTGTCTGATCTAAACTACCACTACGCTTATTTTTCCCTGGCGTTAAGTCGATGGATGTGATAGATGTTGACTCCCTTAAGAATTTAGCTAGCCCTTTATAGTGGACAACGAATTCTTTAGAGAGTTTGATTGCAGTAATCGTATTAGCGTTAATGGCTTCTTTGAGAATAGGGCCCATGCCTTCCTCAAAAATAACATCACAAGTAAGTGTCTGCATATTTTTAAAGAGTGATTCTAAGTCAATAGCTTGTTTATAGGAAAACCCAGTATTGCATATCGGTCGCAGTGCATATAAAGCTTTGTTAATCTCGTTGGTTTGAAGATGGTCAATCACTTTTTGTAAGTTAGCCTCAAATTCTTCCTTGCGTTGAATTGTGGCTCCTACTCGAACTGTAGAACGAAGGCCTTCCACATCCGCTGTTGTCAAATAGTCTTTCTTTTTCAGTTTGCGCAAGATTTTTTCAAAAAGATGTAAAGGGACATAGCTTTTTTCGTCCTCTTGTTGTTCCTGAATAAGAGCTGCAAAAAAGAGTTTAGCTTTGTTTGCTTCAATTAGATGGTTCCCTGCATCGGGTGAGTATGAAGGAGGGAACGTATACATAGAAGTTCCAGGAGCCATCTGCTGAATTTTTATTGCAATCCGGTTGCGTTGAGAAAATTGAATAGAGTCGAGAAATTGAATTTTACTGCAAATATCATTCCCTAAAGATCTCTCCTCTACAACTAGTTGTACTCCAGCTTTTTTGAATCGAATATCCATTGGATGATTCTTCCAATCTTCAGAATCATAAAAACTAAAATTCGTAATATTATTAATCATTTTTTTTCCTGTACATTTGATAACTTAAATACTCTATCAATCTTTTCCATCTTCGACAAAAACGGCTCTTTCATCATATCTAAGGATTTCCTAATTTAGAAAGAAATACCGTACTTAATGTACATCAGAGGCAAATACATCGCATTGGTATGTTTTGAATTGATCCAAATTGAGGGTATGGCCACATGCATTTCTATAAAATGTCTGCTTGCATCACTACTTTCCAATTCTTTACCAAATACAAAATCAGGTGATAAGGTTCCCCCGCCTTCGCTGTGATTGGTAATAACACCGCTTCCTGTCACCCCAAGGCCAAGATAAGCAGAATTCTGCCGAAAAGGGCTAAGATAATAATGACCTACCAAATACCCATTCAGCTGATGGACATATCCTATGGATGAAAAGCTAAGACCTGTATCCCAACCGAACTGAGAGTAGCGCTGTTTATATCCAATACCTACATTAGGAATGAAAATAATGGGGCCCACACCTATTGAAAAATAGCGGTAGCCATTCTGTACGCTGCATGTATCATCGCTCGCAAAAGTTTGGGCGTACGCCTCGGAATAGCATTCATCATTCATGAGGGGCTGACAATAAGCAGTAGAAACCTGAATTATTAAAGCGAAAATTAAAGTAAAAATTTTATTTTTCATTTAGTATTCTTTTGTTTTGGATGATTAATGGTTTGTTAGGAGATGATTATTATCGTTTGTGATTTATTTGTGTATCTTTTTCTGACTAACACTAAAAGTGATTGGTGCCTGGCTTGGCACCCATCTTACCGTTTAATAAATCAAATCCTTGATATTCCAGGGGCATTCTTTTGGAAAAATTTCTTCATCAAGACCTGTTTCAAACGCCGCAGCAATGACAGCAGATAAGTAGGCTTCTTCAACTATTTTTGTTATCTTTGATTTAAGACTTGGGTTTTCTGTAAGTTGTCTTTTTGCTTCAATTCTTGAATTTCGTACGGAAAGATCCCATGATTTAGTGTGCTTGTTTGGCTGATATTTTATCTTAAGAAGGTGCATCATAAGGTTTGTTAAATAGCTTCTTAATGTTCTTTTTTCTGACCTGCCCAAAGATTCGATCTCCTCTATCAGGTTTTGTATGTCCAACTTTGAATATTCTCCTCTTCGCAACAATTTAGACTGTGTTGATGTCCATTTATAGAAATCTTTTTCGTATAGCTCTTCTAATGACTTCTCTTCAGGGGATGCAGAAACAACCATTTTTTTTGGACGATAGGATACTGTTTTTTTTGGTGTAGCCATAAGTTACCTCATATCTTTAGTATACGAGAATGTAGACTTTTCAAGAATCCGAGTAAATAATTTAACTAGTTGAACATGTCAATTTGATTTTTTGGACCAACTTCTAGAAGATTTTGCGCGATTCACTGACGATTCTCTCTTTTAGAGCTGGACGTAGGCCTTTTTTTGTTACCAAATCCACCTCACAATGTAGGAGATTCTCAAGATAATCCTTAAGATGGACAAAACCAAAAAGCCCCTTTTTTGCGTCAAATTCAATGAGTATGTCGATGTCGCTCTTCTTCTTGCCTTCATTTCTCGCTATGGAACCGAAAATGGCAAGCGTATTCACTCCTAGATTTAAAAGATCTTTTTTGTGCGTTTTCAGAATTTTCTCAGCTTCGCTAAATAACATGAGTCACTCCATTGAGCCTATTTTCATGTTCTTGAGAGAATCTCATCAAGCGCTTTGATGATTTTACGCACTTTTTATGCACTCTATTACAAAAACTGGAATAATGCGAGGGACAGTGCCTGCATTAGGCATGGCCATTTTAGTGTAGCTGCATTGAATCTAAAGCTATTAATGTGTACTTTGGTTAATTTTTTCGATGATCTTTTCTCTGGCAAATCCTAGGTTTCTCTGTACTGTTTCGCGGACATTTTCAGGGATATCGTTCTTTTGTAGTATATCCGTGCTTGTTTTTATGCACTCTTCATAGCGTTCGGTCCAATAGGCACAGATAGAATATTCCAAGGGAATACCATAATTATATGCCCAATATTCGACAAATAAGATTTCATTCGGAATAGGTATTGTCATGGCTACTTTTGATACCTGAAATCCCTTTTCAAATTCCTTGGCCTTCCGATAGTAATTGGCCAAATAAAAGAGGGGTTCTGCGCGCGAAGGACGGAAGGAAAATGCACGCAAATAGGCTTCTGTAACCTCTCGCGTGGGTCTATTAAGTTTTTCTTGCATGATGGCGATCTGCAATAAAGTTGAATATAACTCTTCATCCCATCCACCCATGGTAGCGCGCCTCAGATAGTTCTTTAAGGCTTCTGCATGATTTCCTGCATCGCGATGACTGTTCGCTAAATAAAATACATAACGGCTGTTATTTGGTTCATCTTTTAAGGCAGTTTCCAACACTTGAACATCCTTTTCATATTTTTTTGGATCCCGATCTCTAGCTCCTCCTACAGTAGGACTTTTCACCACTTTTGCCAAAGTGTCGTAAGTGTAGGATGTTTTTGGACAAAGGGTCTCATGCAAAACGCCCTTCCATTCCCATTCCGGTTGATCCTTGATCATTCCGATTCTTTTGTATTTTACAAGACCCTGCACAATCGTTATATAGTAAAAATCCTTATCTAATTCCGGCAATTTGAAGTTGGATTCATAGGCTAAGTATTCATCCGCATCGATGAAACAGATGTAGTCACTTTTGCCATGCGCCAACTTTAGTGCCTCATTGCGATTATGAGCAAAATTTACCCAAGGACGTTCGTGGAGTTCTCCCGGAATCTGATTTTTATTCATGAGTTCTGTAATCACTTTTTGTGTTCCATCTGTTGATCCTGTATCGACAATGACCCAGTAATTGATAATGGGTAAAACGGACGTCAAGCAGCGTTGGATCACATTGCTTTCGTTTTTAACGATCATGTTCAAACACACAGTTTTTTGAGCATGGGCAGAGGCCTCACAATAAGTCGTCAGAAATAGGAAAAGAAGCAGGGATGCCGCGTTTTTTATAAGATGCATCTTTATTCTCCGATCATTGGAAGGTCATTGTATTGTATTCAGGGCTTTTTCATTGACAAGATTTAATATGGTTATATTTTTTTCTTAAATAAAAATTCAAATAATTATATGGTTGCACATGTTTATGGAATATTCATGAAAAGTAAAGACCGTATCTAATACCGAATTTTGTATAGAACTGTTTTGAAAACGCACGTGTTAAGAAAATCGCTTTCATTCTCAAACACGGTCTCGGTATAGCCCTGAACATGGACTACGGGTATAAAAAATGTACATTCGTTTTCTGATCTTTGCGTTAGCTTCTGTAATTTCTTTGTCAGCGAGTCATGAAAATAGAATGCCTGCCAGCAGCGTTGAACTGCTTACCGGTATGAGAAGTTGCAAAGACTGTGATAGCTGCCGTAAAAAACCTTCCTCGGCTGAATTATTCCTGTCAGTACAAGCCATCCTAAATAGTGATGTGCTGCTGTCACCTCTACTACGAACTCAACTTATTCAACAATTAGAACAAATTCTTGGAAGTGGGATTGGGATCCCTGGACCGGCTGGTCCTAGTGGTGCGACTGGTGCAACTGGACCGGCGGGTCCTAGTGGTGCCACAGGAGCTACGGGTGCCACGGGTGCCACAGGAGCTACAGGAGCGACGGGAGCTACAGGAGCGACGGGAGCTACAGGTGCTACAGGTGCCACAGGAGCCACGGGTGCTACTGGAGCCACGGGTGCTACAGGTGCTACAGGTGCTACAGGGGACACAGGAGCTACGGGCGCTACAGGAGCTACAGGTGCAACAGGAGCTACGGGTGCTACGGGTGCCACAGGAGCAACAGGTGCCACAGGAGCTACAGGTGCCACAGGAGCTACAGGTGCTACAGGTGCCACGGGAGCAACAGGTGCCACGGGTGCTACAGGTGCTACAGGTGCCACGGGTGCTACTGGAGCCACGGGTGCCACAGGTGCTACTGGAGCCACGGGTGCCACAGGTGCTACTGGTGCCACAGGTGCTACTGGTGCTACTGGAGCCACAGGTGCCACGGGAGCCACAGGTGCTACAGGAGCCACAGGTGCCACGGGAGCCACAGGTGCCACGGGAGCCACAGGTGCCACGGGAGCCACAGGTGCCACGGGAGCCACAGGTGCTACAGGAGCTACAGGAGCCACGGGAGCCACAGGTGCTACAGGTGCTACAGGGGACACAGGTCTTACAGGAGCTACGGGAGCTACGGGTGCCACGGGAGCCACAGGTGCCACGGGAGCCACAGGTGCCACGGGAGCCACAGGTGCCACGGGAGCTACGGGAGCTACTGGTGCTACAGGAGCGACTGGAGCTGCAGGGGTAACAGGCTTTGCCTATGTTTATAATTTAACTGCTGAAACTATACCTATAGAGGCAGATGTTCCTTTCGATACTGCTGGGGCAATGACAGCAGGTTTTATATTTGTAGCAGGCGGTACGACGATTACGGTGGTGAACGCCGGCACTTATAAGGTTGAGTTTTCTGTTTCAGGGACCGAACCTAACCAATTCGCCTTATTTTTGAATGGAAATCCGGTGGCAGGAACGGTATATGGTTCTGGTGCAGGTACGCAGCAAAACACTGGCCAAGCGATATTTGCAATAGGTGCAGGAGATGTGCTTACTTTGCGAAACCACTCTTCAGCTGCAGCTGTAGGGCTTGCGAGTGTGATTGGAGGTACGCAAGCAAATGTGAATGCCTCTATAACTATTCTGCAATTACAGTGAGCCTCTTAACATAGGGTTGTATGATATATTTATTCAACAGAGTGTGCATAGTGATATCTCTCATGTTGATAGCATCAATGAGTTATGCCTTCGGAGAGGTTGGCTGTTCTTCAGCTTATGAAGTAATCGATAATTGCATGTGTTGCCAGCCGGTCTGTTGTGGTCAAGGGTTTATAAGTGCAGATCTATTGTATTGGAGAGCTTTTGAAAGTGGACTCGACTCTTGTGTTACCAGTGAAACTTCCGACATAGTATTGTCGGATGGGAAAATAATTTCTCGATTTAAAGGCATTGACGAAGATCTTCATTTTAGATGGAATCCAGGTTTTCGCATAAGCGCGGGGTGTGCGTTTGAATGCTATAACTGGGATGTTGCCGAATCCTGGACCCATTTCCATTCCCGCGCACATGGTTCTGTTAACAACGGAAATAGAGTGTGTTGGCTCATAGATTTTGATTGTCTAGATTTTGTAGCAGGCTATGAGTACAATTTAAGTCCATGTTTTGCTTTAAAACCATTTGGAGGTTTACGCGGTTCAAGAATTGATCAAAAGTCGCGCGTTGCTGAGCTCTCTGGTGAAATAGATTCTTCCCCTGAAACCGAGATGCTTATAACGCATACGAATCATAAAGAAAAATTTATGGGGATAGGTCCTTTAATGGGCCTTAAAGTAGACTGGAATGTTGGATGCGACATTGATTTATTTGTTGGTGCTTCCTTCTCGTGGATGTATGGAAGTTTTGATGTTCGACTTTTGGATTGTGTTGTTTCTTCCGATGTGGTGGACATATGCAAGATAAGGAAACGTCTGAATGCAAGTCTGGCTTGTGCTGACGTTGAATTGGGTATCCGTTGGCGGAAGTGTTTTTGTAATTGTCTGCGTCTAGTTCTACAACTTGGTTTAGAACATCATCGTTATTTTGATTACAATCGATTCTGTAGGTATGGAGATTTGAGTTTCGATGGTCTTAATTTCTCTGCGAGCATTGGATTTTAGCGGAAGAGATAAGAAGGGGGCCGTGCCTGCATTAGACACGGCTACTGTAGCTACATGATAGGTATGTATATTTTTGTGACGAGCTTAGTGGGGTCTGTTTTGACGAACTGGGTGTTAAAATACTCCTCAAAGCAGGGTCGAGTCTCATCATAGCTTTCTTGGCTGTCTGGAAGCCATTTTAGAAATATTCGATCAAATGTTTCCACGAGTTTTTCATAGGAGCCATTATGAGTGAAAATGGCACATTTTCCACCTTTCAGCACTTGTTTGCTAGCTTCTCCTTTTGGCTGTATGCCTTTAGGGGCTACTATGCAAGCATCGTAGCGTAGCTTATCTTCACTTGTCACGGTCGGATCGTCGTGAGCAACGCCAAAATAGCGTAGTTTGGATTTATCTAAATGATTTTGATTGATGAAAGCATGTAGCTCTTCCCATGCTTGTGTAGCGGATTCAGTGTACTTCCCACGTCGTCTAATGAATAAAAGATCGAGATCTTCTGTTTCTTCAATCTTATCAGGTGAAATTTTTGGCAAGTCTGAGATTTTTCGTGTCATGGCATTAACCTCTTTATATAGTGTGCGATAGTTTCTTGGAATACTTCCAAAAGCTTGTTTAAACGCCCTTGTAAAGGCTGAGGGGGTATCGTAGTTTGAATCTAAGGCTATTTCTGTAATAGGTTGATCAGTGTAGCGTAATTTCATGGCCGCTTTATCTAATCTTAGTCTTCTTACATACTTATAGACTGTTTCTCCAACGACCATGTGAAATATCCGATGGAAATGATAAGGGGAATGACAAGCTACTTTGGCTAAGTCATCTAGCAGGATTTCCTCTTCTATATGGTCTTCGATATAGACCAACACCTTTAAAATTCTTTTTACATAGTCTTCTGGATGATGCATTTTGACTCCCTTTGCAACTAGGATATCGCATGGCATTTATTTAAACTTGCCAGTTTTTGCGATTTTTCATGTGCTTAATAGGGATGAAGAATACTGACATGATCACTAAACAAAAGCGTTCTTTTTGCTTTTCGTGGCCGATAGTAG
This sequence comes from Chlamydiota bacterium, assembly GCA_013287645.1. Lineage (GTDB taxonomy): Bacteria > Chlamydiota > Chlamydiia > Chlamydiales > JABDDJ01 > JABDDJ01. The sequence continues at coordinate 14,793 of JABDDJ010000046.1, forward strand.
GATCCAAGCAAACTCTAACAATGTCACCTATTTCAATGATGAAAGAAGTCTTCTCCATCTATATCCTTCCATATATATTTTGGACTTGATTTCGCATATTCTTGATGAGCCTCTTCCCGCCATTTTGCTCGTCTTTTTTGAGCAATTTTTCGCTTTAATTCTTCGCATGCAACATCAATGAGTTGTGTGACTGTAGAAAAGCCATATAGTTTATAAGCTTTGATAAAAGCTTCATTTTTGAGTTTTCCTAAATGCATATGCCCCTCCAATGCATTTCATTTTCCACATGTTGTGTTTTATGT
>JABDDJ010000047.1 GCA_013287645.1 Chlamydiota bacterium
AAATTGCTTGATAATCTGGCTTTCTTCTCTTGATTGGAGGAAAGGATTTATGCTAGTTGAACAGAGAATACCTAAGATGAAGATTTTACGTCGAGACCAAAACCCTAAAATGACTGGATTTGCCGTCGTGATCGATGTTCTGAGAGCCTTCACTACTGCAGCGTATGCGTTTGGAAGCGGCGCGGCAAAAGTCATTTTAGTCTCTAAAGCTGATGAGGCAAAGGAGTTAGCTAAAGCTATCCCAGGTGCTTTAACTATGGGTGAAGAGGGAGGTCTTCCCATTAAGGGATTTGATTTTGATAATTCTCCCTGGTCTTTTAGCGGGCTTGATCTCACAGGAAGGACATTAATTCAGAGAACGAGTTCTGGTACGCAGGGAGTTTTACAATGCAATCATTGCGACAAAATTTTGGTCTCTAGCTTTGTTGTTGCTGAGGCAACCCTTTCTAGGATTCATGCCTTAGGGCCTAAAGAGATCTCTTTTTTAGTGACGGGCGATAAGGATGGTTCTGAGGATGAAGCTTTAGCTGAATACCTTCAAGAGCATCTTAAAGGTGATTTTGAGGGATCGACGGCACCTTTTTTACGCAAGGCGGCAGCCTCTCCTGCAGCACATCAGGCCAAGATGCATCATGGTGATTATCCCCTTTCTGATCTTGATGCTGCATTGGCTTTGGACGCCTTTCCTTTTGCTCTTGAGGTCTTTCGAGAAAAGGGATTGATGATGATTCAGCCTGTAAGAAGTAACGGAATGCTCTGGCGTTAATTTCTATAAAAGCCTTTGAAGGACTTGTCCCAAGAGTAGTTGACCCGTTGTTGCAGCTGCTCATCCCATCGTACTTGGATGCTGATATAGGGGTATGGATGCTTGTTATCCCCGTTGCGTCCTTCGTCAGGTTGATATAATTTAATAAAGACCTCTTTGTTATACCAAGGAGGCGTTCGAAGATGAACATCATCTTTATCGTACCTTTGGAACTGCGTAAAATCAGATATAGTCTTTTTTTGAGGGTGCTCTAAATAGTACCTTTTGACAAGTTCGACAGAGCGAATAGGGTCATTTTCTAAGCTAGCTAAATAAAATGAGACCTCTGCTCCTATGAGATGTTTAGATGTTTGGTTCGACGTTGAAGGATCAATGTAGGTATTATGTTCAGGACAGCGATGCCCGCTAGTAATGACGACGGTGTATCCGCTTTTATCTTGGATATAGTTTAAGAGGTTAATGAGAATAGGGTAAATAAATTCTTCATTATCTCGAAGAGGAAGACTGTGATGGTTTGCGCTTCCGCAATCAAAATGTCCCTCTAAAAGCGGATTACGGTAATCTCCTTTGCATCTAAAGCTGTATTTATTAATTTTTGTAGATGGAATGCTCCAAGGATATTCAGAGAGTGGTTGCTTTGTTTGCGGTGGAACTGTAAAATGGAACTCGTTACTATTGCGTGAAATGTATTCACCTGTTTGAAAGGTGGAGCTATTCTGGTCTGAAGAAGACTCGCAACCAGCTAGTAGAAGAGTAGGAAGTAATAAGCGCATATACATGAAATAGATAATGGCAAAAGATGGACTTTTTTCAACTGGTAATGTTTGATTTTGACGGCCTTTTAGTGGATACCGAAAGAGGCCACTACGAAGCGTATCGCCGTATGTGTGCGCAACGTGGCGTGCAGTTAGGCTGGGATTTTCCTCTTTATTGTAAGTATGCGCATTATACGCATGATGGAATTAAGGAAGCGATGTATCACGACTATCCTCGGTTATTAGCTTCTGAACCCGATTGGAAAGTTTTGCATCGAGAAAAGTCTAGAGAGCTGATCAGCCTATTTCATGAAGGCGCCATTCAGCTAATGCCAGGTGTCACAAAGTTATTAACGGAATTAGAAGAGCAGAAAATTCAAAGCTGTGTGGTAACACATTCGGCAGAGAATCTAGTCATGACACTTCGCAAACAGCATCCTATTTTAGATACAATAACGCATTGGATCACGCGTGAGGACTATTCTAGGCCAAAGCCTGATCCAGAATGCTATCAAGTCGCTATGCAGCGCTTTTTACCAAACGGTGGCAAAGCAGTAGGATTTGAAGACACGATCCGCGGATTACAAGCTTTGTTAGGAAGTGGAGCGCTGGCTTATTTAGTCACGACTATGGACTATCCAGAAATTCCAGAAATGGTCAAACGCGGTGCCAAGCACATTCGTAGCCTAGAAGATATTTAAAATACCAACACGGAGAAACGTATGTCATTATTTGTAAGTCCCCAACGATTTAAGGATTTTCAAGGAAACTATTTAGATAATCCCGTTTTGTTAGTTCCTTGTGGTCATAAAGTGAATAAGATTTATGCAGAAAGTTCTTATGGTAAAATGGATAATGATGCATGCACAATCCAAGATCAGATATGTCCTGAATTGCATTGCGGGAGGGTAATCACAAAGTATTATGAAGATCCAGAATTTGGCGCGATTGTAAAGCAGCTCCTCTTCGAAAAGGGGGGCTATGCCTTATCCAGGCAGACCTTCCAATTTTATTCATCTTTGCGGCAGTTGGGAAAGGACTTTAGATTCTGGAAACTCGATAAGATGCGTAGAATTTGTTGAAGCTAAAAATAAAGATTCTCTATTAACAAAGTTTATATTGCGTGGGCTAAAGAATGGCGATGTTCAATTGGAAGTTTTTTTTAATAAAAAAAATGCTGAAGTTATTCAAAAATATTTTGAGGCATATCAACTCCCTTTTCAAGGTCAACAGACCTCTTTTTTTTCCAGAACGCATGAACAATTAAAAATTTTATATAAGATATTAACGGTAAATAATGAGATTGATAATAATGAATTTCGGGTGCTCTTAAAAAATTTATGTATTAAAGGTACTCATGAGGTGCCAAAAGAATTTCGTGAAGAGAAGCGAATAACACGAAGTGATGTAGCAAGTTTCCATGGAATTAGCTATTTTCTTAATATAGAAATTTAGTAGTTGACTTTGACAAGGAAGAGTCCCTGAGGCGGTGCGGCTCTTCCACCAGCTCTGCGATCATGCGCTTCAAGCATTTTTGGAATTTGTGTGGGCAGGTATTTGCCTATGGCTACCTCGACTAGGCAGCCGACAATATTGCGCACCATTTTGTAAAGAAATCCGTCTCCTTCAAACTCAAAGAAGAGTCCTCGTTCTGTATAGATAACATCCAGTCGAAAAATTGTCCTCACTGTATCGCGTTCTTCATGATCATGCGAAGCCACATTGGCAAAAGAGCGAAAGTCATGCTTGCCGACAAAATAGGCGGCTGCTTGTTGAAGTGCCTCAAAGTTAAGTCTGCCCGGTACATACCATGCGAAGTTTCTTGTAAAAGGATCGTTAAATGGTCCCAGATTGAGGTGATAACGGTAAATCTTTCCCTTAGCGGCATAGCGAGCATGAAAATCGTCTGGCACTGGATTGATTTGTAAGACGCGTATTTCTGGCGGAAGCATCCCATTGAGGCTACGGAGGATTTTGAATAAATTGAGATGCTCAGGACTTTGAAAATGTGCTGACTGGCCAAGCGCATGCACACCTGCGTCAGTGCGTCCAGCTCCTGTGACATGTGTGGGATGCCGCAAAATAGTGCTTAAGGTCTCTTGAAGAATTTGTTGAATGGTAATGGCATTGGGCTGTATCTGCCAACCCCCAAATGGTGTGCCATCATATGCCAGAATCATTTGGTAGTTGAAAGGTGAATTTGACATAACTAGCCAATGAAATGATGAGCGATTGTTAGATCCTCAGGAGTTGTCAACTTAATATTTTTATAGCATCCCATCACAAGAGCTACTGGCAACCCAATACGCTCGACAAGCGATGCATCGTCAACGGCATCATACGTGTGATTAATAGGGGCTTCATAAGCTTGAATTAGCGACTCGTAAAGAAATACTTGCGGCGTCTGCGCTTCCCAAAGCAGGCTACGTTCAGGAGTCTCTTCAATCTGCTGATTGTGAGCTGCTCGCTTGATCGTAGTTTTCACAGGGACAGCTGCAATGGCTCCTCCAGTCTGTGCTGCATGAGAAATAGTTCTTTCGACAAGGTCATGTGTAATGAGTGGGCGTGCTGTATCATGTATAGCGACTAGAGCTGGTTTTTGCTTAAGCGCTTTGATTCCATTTAAAACGGAATCTTGTCTTCTTTGGCCAGGCTGTGCAAAGGTGACAAAGTGTGGAAAGCTCTCTCGGTACTCTTCTGGGCAAACGATGCAGATCTCTATGACATAAGGAAGTTGCGAAAAGATTTCTAATGAGTAATCGACAATGCGTTTTCCTCTTAATTGAAGAAATGGTTTAGGCGTTGCACCGCCCATGCGTGTGCTAGTTCCTCCTGCAAGAAGAACTGCAGCAGTCGGAGGGAGTGAACTCATGCAGGCACCAAGGTCAGGCAGAGCAGCTCTGGCGGCGCAAACCAGCGGAATGGCATCAGGGCTCCTAATCCGCGGTTAACATAAAGCCATTTATCGCTCACATGGATCATTCCCTGCTTGTACTGGGGGTTTTCCATACAAAGAAATCTTTTGCGGACCAACGGAACATTGATTTGTGCCCCATGTGTATGGCCAGCAAGGATGACTGCGCCGGGAAAGTTGGTTAAGTGTGGGACGCAATCGGGGTTATGAGCTAAGACAATACCGGGGTAATTGTAATCCCAAAGTTTGAATGCGTTTTCTGGATCGAAGCGGCCAAGCATATACTCCCCCAGTCCTGCGATATTTAAAGCGCTTCCCTGAATAGGGACTGTGGCGCAGGCATTATGGAGCAGGCGGAAGGGCGTTTGAGAGAGCAGAGCAAGCAGTTCTTGATGCAGTGGAACATCATGGACTGTTCTTTGCATGGCTTTGGGTGTTAGAGTGCGTGAAAAAGCTCTCTTGAGACCTTTCATAAAGGGAGTTGCAGTAGGAGGGGTGACTGAGTACTCTTCGCTTGAGTTTACGGAGACAAATTCGGCGTAGTCATGATTTCCCAAGATCGCAAAAGAGCCATAACGGCCTCTTGGAAAAGTGGTCAGAAAATGGAGGAGTTTATTTGCAGTCGCTGGATCGAGTTTTGATTGGCAGATAAAGTCACCCGTAAAGACAGCGATATCGGGCGCAAATTTTTCGGCTTTGCGTTTGACTTTTTCAAGAAATTTGTCAGATTGGCTAGGATTTAGATGGAGGTCTGAAAACTGGAGAATCTTAAGCCCTTGAAGAGCCGATGGTAAATCTTTAATTTTTAAGGTTACATAATTGGTAGTAAGCATGCGAGGCTCGCAGTACCGCGGCCAGATGCCTACGATAGAGGCAACACAGAAAGCATCCCACCAGGGATGGGCAATTGGTTTATTCATTCCTGAAAGGATAAAGCATCAACCATATTTTGTAAACCAAACTTAGTGTATAAAGCGATGGCTAATAGCCATCGCTTTATGAGCAATCTAACGGGAGTGTGCGTGAGCCAACTCGACATCTTTGATATGCTTAGAAATAGCGCTTGTCAGTTTGAACATGTCAATGGGATGCTGAGAACCCAAGACTTTTGCAAGGCGACTATCTGGGAGGATATTACGCTTATTGTGTGGATCTTGCAAATTGTGCTTTTTAATGTAGTCCCAAAGTTTTTTTGTGACTTCGGTACGTGGCATTGGGCCATGACCAACGATCTGTGCGAGTGACTCACTAACCTGTACAGGCTTCATGAAAGCTGAAGGTTTTTTGTCTTTTTCTCTCGTCATAATTTTCTCCTTCGAGTTAGAAATGACAGATGATAGATGATTTTGCTATCGCATAGTGCAAGTTGCGATTCAGGCGAAGGGTGTGATAAACCCAGTGATCGCTACCTATATTAGGCACTTGTCGCTTTTTTAGCTTGCGTTAGGTTTATAGTCAAAACATTTATAAAATTTATTATACTGTTTTGATAATGGGTAATGTCGTAAATATCTAAATAGTAGAAGTATACGGCTTGTATTTTTCCTTGAAGAGAGGCTTAGATAATGCAAATAGATAACGAGAGAATAGCAAAAATTTTAATGAATTTGAAAAATTTCCATACCTGGGAAGACAAAGAAAAAAGTCTTATCACCGATAAGGTTGTCGTAGATTATCTGAGGAGTCATTCCGAATTTTCTCTATTTTTGAACTCCCTCGACACTGAATCTAGGGTATGTTTATTGCAAGTAATTGCTCTAGGTCAAGCTGAAGCCCTCTTTGGAGATCTTAGACAGACACTGAGTGATCGTCAGGGCTTTGAAAATATGATTCGTATATTAAAGTATGCCAATCATTTTTACGCTCCATTAGGAGGATTAGTGGGCTATCACTATACCTTGAATCAGAAACTTACCCCCCATTCTGAGAGCAGTAGAACATTTCATAAACCCCCTCTATATAATGGAGAAGTCAGCCAAGAGATGTACCGTTGGGGAATAGAGGCTTTGCCCTATCTGGCAGAGATCTATGTGCTGGGTGGTGCAGCGGACCGTCTTAATTTTACAGATCCAAAGACGGGTGAACATCTTCCCGCCGGTTTTTTGCCTTTTATGGGCAAGTCTCTGCTAGAAGGGTTGCTGCTCGATCTACAGGCCAAAGAGTACCTTTACTTTAAGCTCTACGGTAAACAGTTAGAAACGCCTGTGGTGATGATGACCTCCTTAAGTTTCTGTAACCACGATTTGATTCAAGATTTTTGTGCCGAACGGAAGTGGTTTGGACGATCACCCCACTTATTTAAAATGGTGGCCCAGCCGTTAGTGCCTATGATTTCAAGTGAAGGGGACTGGTGCGTAGAGAAGCCCCTTCAGCCTTGCCTAAGGCCTGGCGGGCATGGAGCTTTATGGAAATTGGCCATTGAAGAGGGCGTGTTTGATTGGCTGCAGCAGCAGAAAAGAGACTGCTTGCTCATTAGACAGATCAATAATCCCCTTTCAGGAATTGATGGAGGATTGTTAGCCTTTGTCGGGATAGGATGGAAACAAAAGAAGAGCTTTGGATTTACCTCTTGTGAAAGAAAGAAGGGAGCAGCCGAAGGTGTCAATGTATTAGTTGCCGAGAAAGAGGGCGATCAAACCCGTTATGCGATTACCAATGTAGAGTATACCAATTTACCACCGGAATTATCGACCGAGGGTCCTGAATGGAAAAATTATCCCGCTAATACCAACATTTTATTTGCTAATATCCAAGCGATGCAAATAGTATTTCCAAAAAATCCGCTGCCAGGACTCGTCGTGAACATGAAGACTCATCTGCATGGAAAGCATGGAGATGTTTTAGCCGGTCGTGTTGAGAGCCTAATGCAGAATATTGCTGATGTGGTGTATTCCGAGCCTTTGCCGGAAAATCAATCCCCCGAAGCGAGTCAACTGCCCTCATTTGTTTTCTACAATGATCGCGGTAAAACAATTTCGACCACAAAGCGGGAATTTAAAGGCGATGAACTTTCTGAAACTCCTCCCGGCGCCTATTATGACATTTTATTAGCTTACTACGATCTATTTAACAATCATTGTAAAATGGAGATCCCTCAAGTCGGAATAACCAAAGACTACTTAGAAAATCGCTGGGGATTTTTAGCCTATTTACATCCTGCATTGGGACCTCTGTTTGATATCATTTCGCAAAAGATTCAAGCTGGAAAGATTGGCCTTGGCTCCACAATTGAATTAGAAATTGCCGAACTGCATTTATTAAATTTGGATTTAAAAGGCAGTTTAAAAATTATTTCTGAGAAACCTATAGACTATCAAAATAAAAATGGTCGATGCTCTCTTAGAAATGTAACTGTTGAAAATCGTGGAATCAATAAAGATAAATGCATTCCTTGGAAAAAAGAAATTAATTACCAAGAATGTTTAGAAATTATTTTAGAAGGAAATGGCGAACTTTTCGCCAAAGACATCACTCTAAAAGGAAACTTAAAGTATGTCGTTCCCGATGGCCATCGGATGACACTCAGCCAAGAAGGAGAAGAGATTCATGCAAATCTACAGAAAATCTCCACTCCCTCGTGGTGGTGGCATTACGCATACGACTCCGATAGCACCATCAAATTAAATAAGATGGCACAGGCTTAGAATTGTATTCTTAAACCAATGCGATACCAAAAGGCAAATATGCTACTGCTGAAGTAACTGTAGGCATAATAACTGGAGCTAAAATTGCACCAGCAACTACTAAACCAGCTATACCTAAAACTTTAAATGCTGTGCCTATGTAAGGTGTTCTTTGGAAAACTGGATTACCATTTTTATCAAGTCTCGCTTGAAGTTTTGGTGATTTACCTGCTTGACCAGCATTAACATCTACTTTTTCAACTTGACGCTTAAAGCTATCACCAATTGCAAAAAATGCTAAGCTAACTACGGCGGTAATAATTCCAATACCGGTGGGTGTAGTTGCGAATGCGAGACCAGCCGCTACTTTAGGTGCACCATAAGCCGCCCAGCCTGATTTTGCAGAAGCTGTAAAGGCTGTGAATTTTACTGAAGCGCCTGCCCAGAGATTAGAGGCACCAGTTTGGATTCCTGCGAAATATGACATCATTATCCTCCTTAATTTAGTTAATGATATTTGTCTTAGTAATCATATATTTTGTTTTTGTTTAATGCAACTTATTTTGTTAATAACTGTTCATTTAATTCAAAACGTTCAATAAAAGGACAACCATAACAGCTAGTTTCAAAATATTGACAAAAGTCATGATGTAGTTGCATTGCTCCTTGTTCAGTATAAGCATATTTAAAAATATTTCCTTGAATACTCTCGCCATAGAAACGATTTCTTAAATAGTTTGCATGACCACTTTTTGTTGCTTGTATGTTTTGAATTAACTGCCATAATTCACTTGCTTTATCATTTTCTGATTCAGAACGAACATAAATTATAGGTAAGAGAACATTAATCATCATCTCTTTTTTTATCTGTTCACCAATAAGGGGAAGAAATGCAGTTAATTCTTTCTCTTCAAAAAAGTAGTGAGAATTCCAGTAAGGATCTATGTAGGTGGGTAGGAGCGAAGATAGAACATTCCATAATTTTCTTTTTTGTGCGCGAAGCGGGGAATGCCATAAGTAGATAGCGTGCTCTATTTTTTCTTCCAGCGAGGTGTCGCAAAGGAGATAGCTAAGGGCAGCGATGCGGCGGATTGGGTGATGGAGAGGACGAGTGCGTTGGGGGGAGAGTTGGATTTTGTCTGGGAGGAGGTGCTGCTGTTTGTTAAATAATTCCTTTAAATGCACGTAAAAGGGATTTTTTATCCAATGCGATGGATTGTCAGTGTCAAAATACCCACAGGCACCTAAAGCGAGTGCCTGGAAAAGAATGGGAGAACCTTGTTGACGCAGAGGCAAGAGCTTTTGGTAGAGGCTAAGGAAGTTAAGATTATTTGCAGGAAAGCCCAAGGCTCTTGCCAGGGCAGCTCCAAAGGCATCTTTGAGAGTAGGAGCCAGTGTTAGGATATGCTCCCCTTTTTTATGGAGCCTCCATAGGGATGCGCTAGCGAAAAAATTCTCAGCTTGGTTCTGATCAAGTCGGTTAAAAACTGACGAAGAGCATTTTCCCGAACCGAGATAGGGTTTATAAGGATAGAGATCGATATCGATGAACTGTGGAATTTTTTCGTGAGTGATAGTCAACTTATCATGTAGGTATACTCTTTGGATCTCTTTGCCATTTTGGGTAATGAGTGGCTTTGCATCCACTGGCTCCCAAAAAGAGACATGCAGAACGACCTGATTATAAGCTGAGTTTTCATCATGATGATGTTGCGTCCATCCATCATCCGTTAAATGGATCTCGACATCACCGCGAAACTCCTGACTTCCAATAAGGAGATGGGCTTTTCGGAAATCGGGACCACTATTAGCATTCCATTGGCCTGGCGAAAGAACCGTAATAGGTTGCCCATCTTGAGTGCATAGATCTCGAAAAAAGGCACGCTCCCACCAAAGTGCTTGGATATGGCGCTCTGTTAACCAGGAATAGGTCCCTTTTTTTTCGCAGATAGATCCCTTCGAACGAGATAGAATAGGAAGAGAGACAAGTTTCGAGTAAAAGGTGTTCATAGTGAGATGTTTTACAATTAATATGCCATAGCCTTTTGACTTTATGCAAGGATTTTGGTATTCTCGTTTCCAATTCCCATTAAATTATAGAGGTTCTATGAATAGCGAGCTCCAAGAAAGGCTGACTCAAGCAGATCGAAGATTACAGCATCTTTTGAGGTGTCTTTGACATCCCTACAAAAGAGAAAAAAGTCGCTGAATTAGAGAGAATTATGGAGGAGCAGCAATTTTGGGACGACAATGCGGCTGCCCAAAAAGTTATCGCCGAATGCAATCAGTTAAGAGTCTGGACAGTACCCTGTCAAGCACTGAAAAGACGTTTTGGAGATGTACGCGACCTTTTAGCAGAAGTGGATGAGACGCAAGATCCCCCATTTTATGCCGACTTGTTGCAAGAATTAACCACTATTGAGAGCATACTTTCTGATTTGGAAGTGCGCCGTATGCTTTCTGGTGAGCTTGACAACAAGAACTGCTACCTGACGATTAATTCTGGAGCAGGCGGAACAGAAGCATGCGACTGGGTACTGATGCTAGCACGCATGTATCAACGTTGGGCTGCACGCAAGAATTGGGAAGTAGAGATTGTAGATACTTTAGATGGTGATGTAGCAGGATTAAAAAGCATCACCATGAAGTTTACTGGGCCTTTTGCGTATGGGTATGCAAAAGCGGAAAAAGGGGTTCACAGATTAGTCAGGATTTCTCCTTTTGATGCTAATGCCAAGCGCCATACCAGTTTTGCATCTGTGGATGTTTCGCCCGAAATAGAGGACGATATTGAAATAGAGATCAGGCCAGACGATGTGCGCGTAGACACTTACCGTTCATCAGGAGCTGGTGGGCAGCATGTAAATAAGACCGATTCTGCCGTGAGGCTAACACATATTCCTACCGGAATTGTTGTTTCATGCCAGAATCAGCGCAGCCAAATACAGAACAGAGAGACCTGTTTTAAGATGCTGCGCTCCAAGTTATATGAGATTCAGCTGACTGAACGCAATGCCAAGATAGATGCATTAGGCGGAGAGAAAAAAGATAACGCTTGGGGAAGCCAGATAAGAAATTATGTGTTCCAACCGTATACGTTAGTGAAAGATACTCGCACAAAAGTAGAGAAAGGGGATATCCTCGCGGTCATGGATGGAGAAATCGATGAATTTGTCAACGCCTATCTGATGGAGTTGGGATGAGCAGTGAAAAAGTAGAGCTTAAGCATGTTCCAGGGTTAGAAATACGTTTTAGCACACTTGAAGACGGTCCGTATCTGAAGTCCTGGCTTTCAGATCCGACAGTGATGCGCTGGTTTCCGATGAGCGATGCTGTTGAAATTGAAGATGCAACCATGCGCTGGATAAGTTTTGCAAGGTACCATTGCAGCTTGACCGCAACGATAGATGGCAAGCCGGTAGGATTAACAACACTCTATTTACAGCCCTACCGCAATTTGGCCCATCAGTGTGAATTTGGAATTATTGTTGCTCCAGAAGCGCGTGCACAAGGTATTGGCAGCCAATTATTGAACTCCTTGCTGCATATGGCGAAAGAGCGTTTTAAAATAGAAGTTTTACATTTGCAGGTTTATGCCGATAATCCTGCAATACGGTTATACCGCAGATTTGGATTTGCAGAATTTGGGCGGCAGACGCATTGGGTAAAGATGCATCATGCAGAAGGGCCCAAAACGGGTGAGGTCGAGTATATCGGCCGAGTGTTTATGGAACGTTATTTATAATATAATAATTTTAAAAACTATGAAACATTCATTTCAAGAGCACCTACAACGGTTGCTAGGAAATAAGCTACTTTTAAAAATCAATGACAATCGCTCTACCATGCTTAGCGTAAAGTGGGAGCCCGATTGCACCAAAGTTTCACTGCATCGCATTTTTTTAGATGCGCCAGGAAATGTGATGGAAGTGCTTGCCTGCTACCTGAGTCAAAAAAAAGATAGCGTACCTAAAGAGGTCAGAAACTACATAGAAGAGAGCTTAAAAACCCTCGACTATTCGCACAAAGTAGACCGTTCAGAGCTCTATACTACCGGAGATTGCTTTGATCTCGAAGAACTTTATGATCAGGTCAATCACGAGTATTTTTCAGGTTCACTAAACCTACTAATCACCTGGTTTGGCAAAAAACGCGTTTCAAAATCACAACGCTCACGCTTAACATTAGGGCTATTTCACGATCAGCTAAAATTGATCAAAGTGAACCGCTTTTTAGACACACAGACTATTCCCGAATTTTTGGTAAGCTTCGTTATCTACCATGAGATGCTCCACCACGTTTGCCCTTCCTACGTAGATGCCAAAGGAACACATCGTATTCACACAAAAGAATTCAAGGCAAAGGAAGAGAAATTCCGCTACTTTGATGCTGTCCAGCAATGGATGGGAGAGAACCAAAACGCACTATTCGACTAGAGGAAATTATGGCAGGACACAGCAAATGGGCAAACATTAAGCATCGCAAAGAGCGTTCTGATGCAAAAAAAGGAAAGATCTACACACGCATCGCAAAAGAGATTATCAGCGCGGTCAAAGTAGGGGGAGCCGATCCTAAAGGCAATCCCAGGCTAAGATTGGCCATTTCAAAAGCTCGTGAAGAAAACGTTCCCAACGATGTCATCGATCGCAACATTAAAAAAGCTTCAAGCGCAGATCAAGCCGATTATGTCGATTGCACCTACGAATTATATGGACATGGTGGCGTAGGAATTGTTGTAGAGGCCATGACAGATAATAAAAACCGCTTAGCTTCAGATATGCGTATCGCAACTAATAAGCGTGGAGGCACTATTGCAACACCAGGCTCTGTCACATTTAATTTTGAACGCAAAGGAGTCCTGCATGTCTCAAAAGAGAAAGCGAATGAAGATGACCTCTTCATGGCCGCTACAGAGTCAGGAGCAGACGATTTTAGCGCAGAAGAGCAGGTATATATCATCACAACAGATCCCAGTTCCCTCTACACAGTTAAAGATGCATTAAACACTAAAGGCTTTCAGACTTCACAAGCAGAATTAGAAATGTGGCCCAAAACAGAAGTAGAGTGCGATCCAGAAAATATGCAATCCAATTTGGCCCTCATCGAATGGCTAGAAGATCTTGACGATGTGGATGCTGTCTACCATAATATGAAAGCGCCTGAAAGTTAATGAATGAAACGATCCCTTTTCCGGCCCCCACTCAAGAACAGCTCATCGCATTAGCAGGACAGTTTGCAGATGAAGAGGGTACTGTCCTGTTACTATCTGGCGGCAATAGGCCCACAACTGAAAAATCATTTTTAGGACTCTTTCCTAGAGAAATCGTCACAATACCTGCCCGCCATCAGTTTAGTAATCCTTGGGCACACCTCATTAATCATACCAATAAAGGAAAATGGTTTGGTTTTTTAGAATATGAATTAGGGCGTTGGTCTGTGCCTGGAGTCAAAATCCCTCAAAGGTCTTCTGGAGGGGATTTAGCATTCTTTGTGCGCCCAGGATTAGTTCTAGAGGTTAATCATAAAACAGATACAGCGTATGTCCTATTTGATGACCTATCTTTCCGTGAAAGTAAGCTGCTTGTAGATATAATTAAAGGAGAATATAACTATTGGGAACCAAAAAGAAATTTTCATTCTCTCTCTTCAAAAAGAGGTATGGTTTCTCCCGAGTCCTATTATCAGCAGCTTGAAACTGTTTTAGAGTGGATTAAAGCGGGCGAAACCTATCAAGTAAATATTTCACACCAATTCGATCTACATGGCGTTTGCCACCCCTACAGCCTATTTACACATATGTTTTTAGCAAATCCTCCCCCATTTGCGGCCTATATACATACGAAAAACCGTTCCATAGCCTCACTCTCTCCAGAACGATTTCTAAAACTAAAAGACGGCATTTTAGAATCCAGGCCCATTAAAGGCACCTCACCACGAGGATCCACTCCCGAAGAAGACCGGCGACACCTGCAATACCTTCAGCACTCCATCAAAGAACAAGCTGAGCTGCTGATGATTACCGATCTTATGCGCAATGATCTAAGCAAAGTATGCCTACCTGGTAGTGTAGAGGTTCCTCATTTAAGAATTATTGAAGGGTATAAAAATGTCTTTCACGCCTACTCTGTAGTACAAGGCCAGGCTCTACCTGATAAAATCCCTCTAGAGTTACTATACGACTGCTTTCCTGCAGGATCAATTACCGGATGTCCCAAAGGAAGAGCCATGGAATTGATCGATCTCCTCGAACAGCGCCCACGTGGAATCTATACCGGCGCCATCGGGTGGATGGACGCATCCAGCGGCGAATGCGATTTCAACGTAGCCATCCGGACACTCGATATTCGAGAAAATGCAGTCTC
>JABDDJ010000048.1:0-14216 GCA_013287645.1 Chlamydiota bacterium
TTATAGGATTTGGTCCCACACACAATGTAGCATCATCATTAGCAAAAAATGATTGGATCCTTTCTATCGATAGCGATGAAATGGTGACTCCTGCCATGGCTGAAGAGATTCTCTCCACTCCTCTGCATAAAAACACAGTTTATGCGTTTCCAAGAGATAATATCTTTAATGGTCGTGTTATCCGCTGGTGTGGATGGTATCCTGATAGGCAATATAGGCTGTATAATCGAAATAAAACGCGTTTTAGCGATGCGCAAGTGCATGAACAGATTATCACGGATGGATTGGAGATCGTACAGATGCAGCAACCTTTTATGCACTACTCCTACGATAGTATTAGCGATTTTCTAACTAAAATGCAGCTTTATAGCGATCTCTTTGCTCAGCAGAATGCCGGAAAGCGTAAAGCTAGCTTAACCACTGCTCTAGGGCACGCTTTGTTTACCTTTTTTAAGAGCTATGTTCTTAAAAAGGGTATTCTCGGCGGCTACGAGGGCTTTGTCATATCAGCCTACAATGGCCACACTGCCTTCTACAAATACTTAAAGCTAAGAGAAGCCAACGCCAAACTTAAGAACAAGGACTTTTAGGACAATGAGGACTTTGAGGACAAGGACAATCGTTTTAATGTCCTTGTCCTCAAAGTCCTCATTGTCCTAAAAGTCCTTGTCCCCTGTCTTTGCGTCCTTGTCCTTGCGTCTCTGCGTTAAAATTGATGTGGCATAAGAGTGAGCGGTGCCCAGAGGGAAACGTTAACTTTTGGAGCTCTTCAAAGCTATACCAGTCATAGCCATCGCAGGTTTGAAGCTTTTTGCAGTGGATTTGGTATGGGTACAAAGTTGCTTGATAGCGAGTAAAGCTATGTTTAGTCTGTAAGCAGGGGTTAATCGCCTGCACTTCAAGCCCCAAAGTTGTCTGAATCCATTGAATGAGTGCGTCAGCAGATTTAGGAGCGCTATCCACTTCCAGATAGGGAAACTCAAATAAGCCAGCCATGATCTTCCCCTTTTTAACCTTTCGAAGAAGCACATGCTTCTCAGCTTCTAGGATAGCTGTCAAACGATGTAATTTGATTGTCGCTGGTCGTTCTTTCTTGATGGGGAGTTCAGCGCTGATTCCCTTCTGGAAAGCCTGACAACCATATTTTATAGGACATTTAAGACATTGGGGCTGACGCGTGCAAACCGTCGCACCTAACTCAATAAGGGCTTCAGCAACTTCCCAAGGCTCTTCGTCTGGAAGTAACTCTAACGCCTTATCTTTTAAATAGGCAACTGTTGTACTTTTGCTAATATCCTCTTGGACAGCATAATAGCGGGCCAATACTCGCAAAACATTACCATCTACGGCAACTGCTTTTTGCTTAAAAGCAAAACTGAGAATAGCTCCTACGGTATAAGGGCCTAATCCTCGAATGCTCTGCAGGGATTTTGGATCGTTGGGAAGCTGTCCACTATACTCGTTCATGACCTGTTTTGCACCTGCGTGCAAATGACGCGCACGGCTATAGTAGCCGAGGCCCTCCCACAATTTGAGGACATCCTCTTCGGGTGCGGCGGCGAGTTGAGCTATTGTTGGAAAATGTTCCATCCAGCGAAGAAAATAGGGTATGACTACAGCGACTTGCGTCTGTTGCAGCATTACCTCGGATACCCATACTTCATAGGGAGAGGGCTCTCCACGCCAGGGTAGATCTCTGGCGTTATCTCTAAACCACTCTTTTAAATTTCGCATTGGCGTGAATATTAATAGGACAGATAGTAATTTACAATTATTATTTCGCATCGGTATAGTTTTTAGCATGCAGACAATTCTTTCCGGTATCAAGCCTAGTGGTACACCCCACCTTGGCAACTATTTAGGGATGCTTAAGCCTTCCTTAGAGCTTATGAAACGCCCTCAAACGCGCTGTTTCTATTTTATGGCCGATATTCATGCTCTTAACACTATCCAGAATCGAGAACTTTTGCGGCAGTATACTTATGAAGCCGCTGCTGCTTGGATTGCTCTGGGGCTAGATCCCCATCAAGCAATTCTTTACCGTGAATCTGACATCCCTGAAATCTCGGAATTAAATAGTTTATTAGCTCATGCGGTGCCTAAGTCTTTGATGAATCAAGCTCATGCCTACAAGGCAATCACTCAAAAAAATCAGGAAGCAGGCAATGAAGACCTCGATGATGGGGTCAATATGGGTCTTTTTAACTACCCTATCCTGATGTCTGCTGACATTCTTGCGTTTGATACTGATTTTGTGCCGGTGGGTAAGGACCAGGTGCAGCATCTTGAAATCACGAGAGACATCGCCCGACGTTTTAATGTTCGCCATGGAGAGTGTTTGAAGCTACCTCAAGTGATTGTGAAAGAGGAAGTTGCTGTGATACCTGGGCTTGATGGAAGGAAGATGAGCAAAAGCTATGAAAATATTATAGCACTTTTTCAGCCTGAAAAAGAGATGCTAAAGTGCATTAACCGCATCGTTACTGATACTAGTCCTCCAGAAGCTCCCAAAGACCCTGATAGCTCAAGCCTCTTTGCCATTTATCAAGGGTTTGCGGCAAAGGACCAAATTGAAGAGATGCGCGCACATTATGCTAAGGGCATAGGCTGGGGCCAGATGAAGAAAGAACTCTTCGAGGTCATTCGCTCAGCTCTTGGAGATGCCTATAAAATCTATCAAGAGCTGATGAGCCATCCTGAAGAGCTTGACCGCATCTTTAACGAAGGGGCAAAAAAAGCTAGAGCTATTGCTAGGCCTATCGTCGATCGCGCTCGCAACGCCGTCGGCTTCTAACGCAATTAATTAAATTGAACGAGCGAAGCGAGTTCCTTGGAGTGCGTGCGCTCTGCGCCGCCTTTAGTTATCAAAGGCGGCGCAGAGCGCACGCACTCCAAGGAACTCGCTTCGCTCGTTCAAAGAGTTGTCTGTTAGGTTTGAAGGAAGGCTGGGAGCTCTTTAAGTAGTGTGTGAGCGCGGTTGTCCCATGTGTGGTGCTTAGCTACAATATCCTTTCCTTTGTTGACAATAGCCTGGCGCTCCTTCTCATGAGCAAGGTAATAATCAATTTTATCATTAAAATCTTTCCAATCGCCAAACTTATAAAGAACGATACTCTTTTTATCTTCAAAGTGTTTGCGGATAAAGCTGTTATCATTCGTGATAACTAAAGCTCCTAGGCTAATCCCAGTGAAAATGCGCTCGTCGGCTCCTTCTTTGAAAACGGGATTGCAGTTAATAAGTATCTTGGACTGCTTCATGATTTCCATGGCTTTCATAAAATCCACACCCTTATGGATGGTGACATTTTTCTGATCGCCTAGAACCTTTTTCCAATTGGCTGTGGGCGTACCCTCTCCAAAGATATCGACTTTGGCATTCTTAATGGATTTGACGAGCTCGATGCGATCTTTTGCTCTGAGATAGTCTTCAATGGCTTCAAAGATTGTAGGATAGTTAAGTGCAGCGGTGTCAATAGGGGCGCCTTTAGAGAGCTGTCTGTCTACAGCGCTGACAAAGGCTTGAACATAGGGTGTATGATTATCACTTAGGGTGACCTCAACAGCCTCTTCCATAGCTTCACAAAGGGCTGGAGAAAACTGTTTACGCCATCCTGCTAAAACGTTTTCATAATCGAGGCATGAGGCTAATAAAACGACATCATAAGGTCTTACGCTATCGCTAGGATGTGTTTCATCTTTGCCTACGCCGTGGGGTAGATGTAAAACTTTTTTGAAATTTATCCCTTGGAAAAACTCACATCCAAAATGGTCTGGGCAGGTCACAATAGTATATTGGCTTGTAATGAGCTTGAGATAGCGGTTAGGTGAATCGACAAGGCAGGCAATATGGGGTATCTTGACCATGTCGGCGAAAAAATTTCCTTTGTCATCAGGCAGAAGGCCATTAAATGAAAACGTAGCGTCTGGCTTATCTTTAAAAAGCTCTTCCAAAAAAGGTTTTGGGTTATTGTATTTAGCTTCTATCAATCGGCAGTCAATGCCAGCGCGCTCAAAGGCAGCATGCATCTGTTTGGTAAAATGATGCAGAACATTGTACTGGCTAAAAGGTGGCATAAAAAGGACGAGTTTTTGTATGCGTTTCTGATCCATGAATTCTCCGAAAATTAGGAGCTGGGCAAGTATAATTTTCACATTTAGACTGCGCCAAAGCCCCGGGGTTAAGTGATCGAAAAAGCCCCCATATTATACAATATTGGGGCTTTTTCGATCACTTAACCGCGGGAGCTTTCGCGTTGTCTAAATGAAAAATTATACTTGCCCAGCTCCTTACATTGGTATCCAGTTTTTTCTGGAACCTAGGGTTTTTGCTCTGCGGTTTCTGATATCTTGCTGTACTTCATAATCTGCTTTTCTCAATTTTTTTGGGTCGCGAGCAGTCATAGAAACTTGTGAATTTAGCTCTTGCGTTAGCTTTCTAAGAAGAAGCCTTTCAGAAGGTAAAAGATTTTTTTCATCCTCTAGCCATTGATGGAGCTCTTCGGGAGTTTTACCCATCTGACGTGCTGCTGAATTAAAGGCTTCGCGGATGGTATCGTTCATATGCTTCAAGCGCTTCATCATGGCATCTAATTCAGGATCATTCCAAATTGTATCTTTATTTACAGAGGGGGCTTTAGCAATAGGTTTCCCAGGAGTAGATGGCTGAGATTGCCGTAATTTATTGGAAGCTGCTTGAAAGATATTTTCTTCTTCTCTGGGCATGGCACGCCAAAATACGTTATTAGTACAACTTTATTGTAGCATGCCATCCGTTAGCTAGCAAACTAGTTATCTCCTAGGAAGGAAGTATTGTCTGAAGACTTCTCTTGGAGCATAGCGTTCTTTAATATGATTTAATTCGGGTCGATGAGCTTCACGAATATAGGGAGTTTTTACTCTCTCTTCGATTTCGACTAGCTGTTTGCTGAGAAGATAGGGTTCTTTTTTACAACCAAAGATGGGGACTTGGGAGTTATAAGCACTGAAGTCGGCATAAGAAGCGATTCCAGCCAATAGTGTGGTACGGCCATTATATTGATTATCGACAAATAGGCCATGGAAACTTTCGAAGTTGATGACGATTTCAATCTGCTCGAACGAAAAAGGCCGTATAGACATGACTCCTTCAATGCCGATATAGTTATTGACTCTTCTTAAGAGACCCTCAACGATATAAACGAGGAGTTTTCTGGCTTCAATAAGTTCTAAAAGATCTTGTGAGTTAAACTCCATGCGGATTTTTTTGATTTTGGTATCAAAAACTGCGCAAGAACTGCAGAGTAGTATCCCTCTATCATAGCGTAGCTGTGCTCCCCATCCATAAATGATGTCGACAAGGGCTGCACGATTGATTAAGTCGGCCTGTTCTTCTGTAGGCTTTTTAAAATAGGCCTTGTAGGGGTATTGACAAAATGTCGATCTAAAGCCGCAGCAACCTACCAGGGCCATAGAGAGAAGGAGTAATAATATGTATCTCTGCATGTCACGCTTTTCCAGATAAAGTCAAACGTAAAAGCTCACCATAAATATTTCTGTCTTATTTGAAAAGACCAGAATGATAATCACGGTACCATTTTGCAAATCTTTCGGTTCCCTCTTCGAGAGAAACCCTTGGTTCGAACCCTAAAATGTCTCGGCTGGAGCTAATATCTGCATAAGTTGAGGTAACATCGCCGAGTTGCATAGGTAATAACCGAGTTTTTGCTTTAACACCTAGACATTTTTCAAGAATTTCGACCAATTTCATTAATTTTTCGGGATGGTGATTGCCCAAATTAAAAAGGGCGCAATCCTCCACTCGATTAATGGCTGCTGCTGTTCCATCGACGATATCATCGATATAGGTAAAGTCACGCTCCATCTTTCCGCCATTATAGAGTGGAACCTCTGCCCCTTCAAGCATCGCCTTAGTGAACCGAAAATAGGCCATATCGGGCCTTCCCCAGGGTCCATAAACGGTAAAAAACCGCAATCCTGTACTTCGCACGCCATAAAGGTGGTGATAGGTAAAGGCCATTAATTCGTTGCACTTTTTAGTGACTCCATAGAGGCTGGCCTGATGATCGGTGCGGTCTTCGATGCGGAATGGTTTGTCGGTGTTTAGTCCATAGACTGAGGATGAGGAGGCATAGACGAGAGATAGGTCTGGAAAGGCACGACAGAGTTCTAAGATATTCAAAAACCCATCGACATTAGCCTTGAGATACTCATGAGGCTTTTCGGTCGAGTAGCGCACACCTGCCTGGGCAGCCATGTGGACAAGGTGCGTAATCTTTTCTTTTTGGATTAGCGATTTCAAAGCTTCATAGTCGCCGATGTCTTGTGTCAGGATGTTAATATCCTCTTTTGCAAGCATAGCAGCTCTGGCATGTTTTAGAGAGGGGTCATAGTAGGAATTAAAGTTGTCTATTCCTATGACATGGTCACCTAAAGCCTGAAAATGGCGAGTTAGGTGGAATCCGATGAACCCAGCTGCTCCTGTGACTAATATTTTTTTTTGCATAGGGCTATACTACAGCAAAATCTGATTGCTTAACAGCGTATAATGCATCTCTGATTTCTTGTTGAGAGCTATACGACATTGTGACAGCGTCGGTATAGCCTATGAGAAATAGACTGTACCCTGAACCTGGTTCTTTAGCAGCTTCTAAGATGGCATTTACCATGATTAGGTTTCCATCCCTTACAGCATTTTGCAAAGGGGTTAGTCCCCTAGAATCGTGAGCGCCTAAAGAGACACCTGCTTTTACAAAAGGTTTTACAAAGTCTTTTAAAGACCAGTAGACACACCAATGGAGAAAATTGCCTCCACAATAACTATCACTATAAGCCCTATTCCACCGAGCTCCAGATGTTAATATACACTTTAATACATCTAAGTCCCTATGAAATTGCAGTAAATAGTAAATCATTTCTTCTATATTTGGTATCGAGTGTACAATACATTTGGCGGCTTCATGACAATTCGACTCTATTAGATCCTTAAGTAAATTGAAATAATGCCCACTCTGTTCTGAAAACGAAAGGTTTAATTTTGTAGACAGTGCTGCTGTTAGATCGATTATTTTATTATCTGCCATTCTTAACTCCACTTTTGCTTCATGACTTAGAGAATATAAATAATCACTAGCAAAAGGAATTTTATTAAAAATTTCAAGAAGAGTTGGCAATTTCACTGAACTGATCAAATTCCAGCAATTGCTTCCCTGGTAGTTACGACGGTCCATTGCCTTGAAAAATTCGTCGATGTGGCTAAAAGCTAAATATTTAATATTATTATTATCTTCCTTGCTATTATTGTTATTAGTGACTCTATTCTCAATAGGGTTCTCTTTTAATACATGATAGAGAAGAGTGTTATTATTTTCATCAACGCGCTTTTGAAGATCTAAACCTAAATTAAAAAGAATAATAAGCGCATCTCTATAAAAACTAAGGTTCTCTACAGTTTCTAATTCAGAATTGTAAAGCTTCTGTACGTGACTTTCTACTGTATTTTTTGATTCAATGAGTATGTCTAAATAACCTCCTATATCGCAATCCTTGATGCAGTCCTCTTCAGATTTTTGCGGCTGAGGCCTCACTTCTCTATGTTTAACTGTACTAAGACAAAATTGGAAATAGTCTCTTTGAATGGGGATTAAAAGCTTATCTTTAGGAAACCTTTGCAAAAAGAGCTTTTTTAAACTTTCGCTATCTGTACGGAGAATACAATTATGATGTTTAATCAATGGCAAGAAGATAAACTCTTTTTCAGGAAGATCATTTAACCAGATACAGAGTTCTAGTTCTTTTTTTACTTCCAAAAATTCTCTGGTAACCCGCAGCCAGCCTCTTTGACGGGCAAATTCGATGGGTTCGGAAATACTTTGAACTAGCCCTGGGTAGTTCTTAAGAAGGAGGAGCGCAAAATCTTCATGCTCATTTTGAAGTGTCTTTAAGACATGACAAGCCTGCTGATCAAACTGATCCTCTGAAGAGAGAAAAAAATCTAAAATTGCCTCTTTTTCTTTTGTGTTATAGCTTTCATCAATATTAATATCGTTTTTTAAATATGTAGAATCTATTGCACGCCACCCATATTCCTCTACGTATTGAAAAAGTGCCTTTTTAAAACATTTTAACCATAGACCTCTTGAAAGGTCATTCTCAATATCTTTTTTGATCGTATTAAAAATGACCCAGTAATAAGCTCCCTTAACTAATAAAGTTCTAATATCACTTTGATTAGGCTCTTTCGAAAGATCAAGACCATCTAATGATGGCCGCTTGTAAGGCCATTCTGGATGCTTAAGAGATTTTTTGATATCGACACCGCAGTATTTGGAGAGGATTGCAAAATCTAGAGCTGCCAACTGAGTTGGAATAAATATTTTTAAAGCATGATACGGGTATGTAGACTCATGCTCAGGTTTAAAGACTATTCCAGAACTGTTATAAAAAATATCTTTAGATTTAGCATGAATGTCATTCAATATTTGGTGAATTAAATTTTTTTCTTTGTGCTGGTGAAGATATCTAATAAATCCAGCTAGAGCAATAACAGGGTATGAATTGTTTTCATTGTGAGCATCCACATACATTTGAAAATTAGGCGTGAACGAAAATGTCTTAAAGAGACGTAGGGCCTTACCATACTCATATTTATTAATATGATCTAAAAAATTTTCCTTATGATTTTCATCGCTCAAGTATGCTTCCCAACTATCCTTGCCTAATATTTCTTCTCGCTCTTTCGAGTCTAGCTTTAACCATAAAGAATCTACCAAGAAAGCATTGATTAGCGCCTTATCTCCATAGTTCACAATCAAACAGCATAAACTTCGGATGAGGGAATGATCTTGAGAGGCACGTTCATAATATGGCCTAAAAAATTCCGTTTGCGACTTAACCATCGCTGTTTCAAAGGAGCCTAATACTGTTTTCAGAGAATTTTGAACTTCGGCTTCCCTAATAGACAGTTCTAAAGCTATTGTAGAATCATTGAAGTAGTTCGTTTGAGTAGTGAGAGAGACATACGTTCGATAGGCATAGGTGCTGAAGATAGTCCATAGGCTTCTTTTGCATGGACAGTGTTCCTTGAAGCTCATTCCCTCAAGTTGCGCTTGAGTTGCATAAGAGGAAAAACTGCCTAATATTCCTTGAAGAGTCATTCTAACGCTCCTTTTCTATAAAATAGGCTTTATAGATCACTCGCCATCTTAATGAACTTTCCGATAACTTTTTTGCATGCGTAACAATTTCTTGTGAGGACATCTTTCCCCAATCTATAATCTCACGGTCAGTCATGCGACACGCTATTGCTTCAGGATAAGCAGAAACTGTACGCAGCGTGTTGATAAGAGTATTGAGCTGCCCATGTCGTACCCAAAGCCTAGCTAGAGCCATCATCACCATGATGACTGGGGCAGCATGCAGCCATACCAACGGTGTGACAAATACCCCAAAACTTAGGGATGCTACATCCAAGACAAGCAATAGCACAATCAGTAAAAAAAAGAGACCCGATTCGCGAGAAGATTGGACCAAAGGACCGGCTACCCGTTGAAACAGATTAGGTGACAGACGGTAAGCTAGAAACTCCTCAAACTTAGGCTCTTCGTAAGCCATGCGCGCCACGTGAACTGCTTCATGAGCAAGTAGGACGTAACGGTGATAAATACGCAGAAATGTCTCTTTGGTCTTAAACTCTCTGCGCAACTGAAATAATGCACCTAAGGGAGTATCGGTGCGAACTTGGAAAATCCAAGCACATCCTCCATGCCAAGGGGCTAAGCGATAGTTGCTGAAAAAGAGAGGCGCCCATAGCGGCGCAAAGCCGTAAGAGGATTGCGTCAGCTTCCAAGCTTCAAATGTTAGCTCGCGGTCGGCGTGTTCCACCGTGCTGCCCGGGATAAGCTCGTTGTTCTCTTCAGCTAATGTATGCATGAGATCGAGACAGTAACGGACACGGCGGACAAACTCTTCCGGCGCTTCTAATGGCCCGGGAAATAGCCCCATTTGGTTCCATTTCAATAAATTTTCTTCTATTAGTTCCATTGAAGCCCCTGCGCTTGCCCCTGCACGAAAATCAAATTTTGAATGTGTGTTGATAAAATCGCAAGGCAAATCGGGCACGGGCAGGGGCACGGGCACGGGCACGAAATTTTTTAGCTTTTTCTTATCTGGTAAAAATTCCGCAACGAAGGTAACTTATTAGGTAGATTCAATAGGGAGATAAGAAATGTTGACTGATGATTATGAGGAATTTACTGAAACTCAACGACGTATCCTTGAAAGATATGTTACCAACACGCATGGGCATGTGTTTGCGCTCAGAAATTTACCTGAAGTCATCAAAGGCGCTCTCTTTTCAAGATATTCTCGCTCTTCGCTAGGAATTCGTTCCCTGCTGCTCAAAGAGTTTATCGGCAATAATGAAGAGACTCACTTCTCCGAAATCGCCGGATCTAACGATGGGTCGAATAACGCTCAAATCCAACAAGATGCCATTCAAAAGGCGCAAAATTTTTATGATAGAATCCTCGACGGCTATGGCGACGACTCTATCGGCGAATTAGGTGGCGCTCATCTTGCTGCCGAAAACATCTCAATGTTAGCTGCAAAGGCGATTGAGGACTGTCGTATCGGCGGATCTCCGCTTGAAAAATCGACCCGTTATGTCTATTTCGATCAGAAGGTCAATGGCGAATACCAGTTTTATCGAGACCCTATCTTAATGACCTCCGCATTTCGCGATGTCTATACGGACACCTGTAATCATCTATTCGAAACCTACAGTCGATTAATTCCACTTCTGAGCGAAATTTTTGAAAAAGAGATGCCAAAGGATCCAGCTATTTCTGCAGCAGCTTACAGAGCCGCTTTGAGAGCTAAAGTTCTCGACTGCTTACGCGGCCTATTACCCGCTTCTACGCTCACCAATGTGGGTGTCTTCGGTAATGGGCGCTTTTATGAAGGGCTCTTGCACAAGCTGCACTGTCATAACCTTACAGAAATCCAAGAGATCGGCAAACGGTCTTGCGATGAACTGGCGAAAATCATTCCTTCGTTCGTGCGTCGGGCCCATGCTGAACATCGTACACACACAAGCTACAGTTCGTTTTTCGAAAACATGAACAACGAACTCACTCAAGTCTCGGCCATGTTTTCGGGTGGCGCTGACCGTTCTTTTGCCAATGGTGTGCGTTTGATCGAATATGATCCCGACAGCCCTGCTAAGGTTGCTGCAGCCCTTCTGTTCCCCTTCTGCAACCGCGGATTAAGCGATCTGCGCCGTCAATGCAAACATCTGAGCGAAGAAGATATCTCTCGTATCCTCGACGCGGCAGCTCTAAGCCGTGAACACCGTCGGCATAAGTCTCCACGTGCCCTTGAACACGCTGCCTTTACCTTTGAAGTCGTTGGCGATTATGGCGCCTATCGCGATCTTCATCGCCACCGTCTCTTGACGCAAGAGAAACAGCTGCTTACCTGCGACTATGGATTCCATCTTCCACCAGAGCTAGAAGGCACTGCCATGGAAGATGACTACAACAACGCTATGTTCCGCGCTAAAGAAACGTATGACCTTATTGCCGCAGAACTGCCTGAAGAGGCACAGTATGTCGTCCCGATGGGATACCATATCCGTTGGTATATCCATGCTAACTTACGCGCATTGCAATGGCTTTGCGAACTCCGTTCCGCAGCGGCAGGACATCCCTCCTACCGTCATATCGCGCAAGAAATTGCTCGACAAGTCTGCCATGTTATTCCTGCATTTGAACGTTTCTTTAAATTTGTCGATTTCGAAGGCTATGAAATAGGAAGGCTAGGACAAGAGCAGAGAAAAATCGAAAAACAGAAGATCTAAATTAATTTATGCACAGCTGGACAAAACTTATTGGAGGCATCCTACTTGTCGCAGGAACGACAATAGGAGCAGCCATCCTTGCTCTGCCTATATCTATGGGGATAGCAGGCTATCTACCCTCTGTGTTGCTCTTTGTCTTTTTTTGGATTTTTATGGCCTATACCTCTCTCCTCTTTTTGGAGGTTAATACCTGGACTGGCCAAGGGACAAACCTCATTACAATGGCGACGCGCACCTTGGGTAAACCGGGATTTTTGCTCTGCTGGAGCGCTTATCTATTTTTGCTCTATGCGCTAATGACAGCCTACATTGCGGGAAGTGGAGCACTCTTAAATGACTTTCTTGTTGAAATCACAGGATTTCCACCTTTAGGAATTCTTTGTGCAATTCCCCTTTTGCTTATTTTTGCGCTACTTCTATTAAGAGGAACAGCCCATCTCGATCATCTAAACCGCTATCTCATGATCTGCTTAGTCATCTCCTATTTCACGATGGTGTTTGTACTTGGACCCTTCATAAGCTTCGAAAAACTAGAACGTGTCGAATGGTCCTATACATTTACAGCAGTCTCTGTCGTCGCCACCTCGTTTGGATTCCATATTATTATTCCTAGTTTGTACAATTATTTTCATGCTGACACGACCGCATTAAAAAAAACACTTGTCATCGGAAGCTTTATCCCCTTCCTCGTCTACCTAATCTGGCAAACTCTCGCACTCGGGATTATCCCTATCCATAGCCTACAGGAAGGCTATGCTATGGGCGCCAATGCCGCCACACTCATCGCCCCTGCCATTGGGAGCCAGCTATTAGCCTCAGCAGCCACCACCTTCAGTTTTTTTGCCATCGCCACTTCACTCATTGGCGTTGCCTTAAGCCTATGCGACTTTTTGGCGGACGGATTAAAAATTCAGCGCAATCTGAAAGGAAACCTGCTCATCATCGCTTTAGCGTTTATTCCACCCTTCATCATTGCCGCCACCAACCCCAGAGCCTTTTTAACTGCTCTAGAAGCTGCCGGAGCCTTTGGAGTCGTCGTTCTACTAGCCCTAATGCCCGCTCTAATGGTATGGAGAGGGCGCTACCATCAAATGCGCGAATCTAGGTATAAAGCCCCCGGCGGAAAGCCCGCTCTCATAGCTACAATCATTTGCTCATTACTCATTATTTCGTTAGAAATTGCTAATAAAATAGGATGGCTTCCCCAACCATAAGGACCTATGTTTAAGCTCGCTACTAGCTTCCTTCCCTGTGGAGATCAGCCCAAAGCAATTAATGAACTCGCTAACGGCATCATGCAAGGAAAGCGCGCTCAAGTACTCTTAGGAGTCACCGGTTCAGGAAAAACCTTTACTATGGCCAATGTCATCGAGCGTGTCCAAAAACCCACTCTAGTCATTGCTCACAACAAAACTTTAGCTGCGCAGCTATTCCAAGAATTTAAATTATTCTTTCCAAACAATGCCATCGAGTACTTCGTCTCCTATTATGATTATTACCAGCCGGAAGCCTATATCCCGCGTACCGATACCTACATCGAAAAAGATATGGCCATCAATGACCAGATCGATAAGATGCGCCTCAGCGCAACCCGTTCCCTTCTAGAACGCAACGACGTGATTATCGTTGCCTCAGTCTCCTGCATCTATGGCCTAGGCTCTCCAGAGTATTACCGCGGCATGAACCTAACCATCGTAGTAGGACAAGAGCGACGACGCGATGACATCCTCCTACACCTTGTCGAAATGCAGTATAAGCGCAATGATTATGACTTCAGCCGATCCACATTTCGCGTCCGTGGAGACACCTTGGACATCTTTCCTGCCTACGAAGATGCCCTAGCCTATCGCGTTGAGTTTTTTGGTGACGAAATCGAACAGATCTCCGAGATCGATCCCTTAACAGGCAAAACCAGAAGCCACCTGAATACCGTTACCATCTATCCCAGCTCTCATCACGTCACACCCGAAGAAGTACGCCTGCACGCCATGGAGACCATTAAAGTAGAGCTCAAAGAACGCATGACATATTTCGAGGCCAACAATCAGCTCATCGAACATCAACGCATCCATCAGCGCACCATGTACGACCTTGAAATGATTAAGGAGGTCGGTACTTGCAAAGGCATCGAAAACTACTCGCGCCATTTTAGCTATAGACAGCCGGGAGACCCCCCACCCTGCTTAATTGACTACTTCCCAAAGGACTACCTCCTCATTATCGACGAGTCTCATCAAACCATTCCCCAAATGACAGCCATGGCAAATGGAGATAAAGCCCGCAAACAATCCCTAGTCGATTTTGGCTTTAGACTACCCTCAGCCTATGACAATAGACCCCTGCGCTTTGAAGAGTCCTATGC
>JABDDJ010000048.1:14226-14315 GCA_013287645.1 Chlamydiota bacterium
GGTCGTATATGTCTCCGCTACCCCTAGCAAATGGGAAATCGAAGAGGCCAAGGGCGATGTTGTCGAGCAGGTCATCCGCCCCACAGGCC
>JABDDJ010000049.1 GCA_013287645.1 Chlamydiota bacterium
CAATAAATACACAAATTCAGCAACTTGAGCCTCCCGAATTCTATAAGGCCTATAAACTGCGCTTAATTAATGAATTTTGCGAGTTAAATAGCATAATTAAAAAATCAAAAAACCCCTTATTTCATCAAATATTTTATTTTCATGTAATTGATACTACCCAATCTCTTTTACAGCGTCCAATCTCTCAAAGCTCTCTACAGCGTGTCTATTTATCCTCCTCGAAGAACCTATATAAAGTCGTCTTTGCAGGTTCTCAAAACCGCCATACTGCTCCTTTGCAACAGGCGTTTAATCTGTTCACATTTATAGGCTATGCCCTTCTCTGCACTGAAATTGCAAAAAAAAATTTATTAAAGAAATCTGATACCGACTCTCGAGGCCCTACTACTGATCTTGATAGGGACTTTTTATATGCTCTACGTCAATTAGCTACAGCAAAAGGAATTCTCTTTAGACAAGAGGACGATTGTACTGAGCTTCTCTACAAGATAGGATTGCCCGATATTACCTCTTGGGGGAACTATAAACTTCTGGTCCTTGAAGATAACGACGTTATCTATGGTACCATTCCCGTAAAATATTTATTTAGAGATAGCAACTTCTTCTTTGAGATCGATCGCGATTCCTTAACTGAAGAGCTAAAATCTCTAAGAATTCGAATAGAATCAGAAAGTGACATTTTTCTTCAATCATACGCATACAATATGTGCGGGTCTCCAGGTGCATCAGATCCTGAAAGAGACTACAGGGCTTATCTTACATCTTTAGTGCGGAAATCTCAAAGTAAACGCAATCAGTATGCGTTAGTAAAACCCGTTTATCGTGAAGCCTTTTTGAATCACTACGAAACGCTTAAAAAAAAGCCGCAAAAATTAGCCCTGCTCATTTCCAATATCGTTTCGCATCATAGTAGTGACCCGTTAGCTACTACTATAGTGCTGTTTCTTCTTGAGCTTGACATGAGAGAGTCTCAAAGAATTCCATCCACTATTTTGTATAGCGTTTGGAAAGAACTTCTTCCTGAAATCGTTAAGAAGGAAAAACTGCACGCACATCTAGCCTCAAACATCATTGCTTTGCTGAGAGGTTACTATGATATTCCCGCTGAATTGATAGGAGCTATTTTATTTTTTTCAGCGATGATGATGTTATCTCTCACCTCAGAAACATGTCTAGAAGATGCAGGCTATTTTCAGGCTAAATTGATCCGCGAAGAAAATGGGCCTATGCTCTCCGTGAAAATTCAAAACCATTCTATTTACTTTCCCGTGACTATCTTGACCTGGTTGCAAGCTATTGAGAAGCACTACTTTAAAAATAGGGACACTTTTGGCAAAGATCAAGCGGAAGGGTTATTGACACTCTTTTTTAAAACTTGTCAGCCACAACTCCTTCAGGGTACAGGTTATCCAGTGGTAGAAGCTTTGAAAGAATGTTTTAAAAAAGATGAAGACCTAATCCTGCCCATTTTGATTAAGTTCATTCAAACAAATGATCCTCTTCTTTTAGCGATCTCGGGAGCATGCTTTGTGACACTCTTAGCCCTAAATAGTCCTAAAATAGAATTTCTTTTTGAGCTGTTTCTCTCTGAATTAAGCGCTATTCCTCAGCTTTCCGCATTAGCTCAACAGATTTATGAAAAGCAAAAGCTATACAGAAAATCTTCCATTAAAAAAATTGAACCCGCAGTTTTTGAGGAATCTGAGATAGTAGGCACAACAAATTCAAAAAATTACCATGAGATCCTACAGGCTCCAAATGAAAAGGCTCTTTTAAGTTTAATCGAAAATCATTTTTGCGAAGAGTCATGCACGATCTTACGTTGTCAATGGATAATGAGAAACCTTTGGAAAGTAAATATAAGTGCTCTTTTTGTAGGGCATACATTAGATCTGCTCATGAAAATAGAACCCTTAAAATTGCATTTTACCTTTGAATTTTTGCGTCAGATTATCGCTGTAAAAGCAGTGGTAAAGGAGCATAAAGAAAGTATTGTAGACGCTATCATTACATGGGGAGAGCAAGCCTTAATAAAACAGGGTTTTAGATCAACTACAATAGCCGCAATTTGTATTCCAGAGGTAATTGCCTCTTCGAAAGCTGAAACTTTTTTATTCAAATTACTTCAAGAATTAGTATTAGAAAGGAGCTCTTCTGCTTTAAAAAAGAGTGTTAAAATCTTAACAAAACTAAAGCTAAATTATGATGATCAAAAATCTCAGAGATATTTTGAAAGGCTTATTCATCAAATTTCTATTCATTCAAAAAAGAAGCAAAACCGCAGTTTAAACTATACTTATCTGCGCCATGAGCTCCGTAAACTTGCAATATCCCAGCTTATTAAACAAATACCTTCTCATCCGACCTGTTTCCAACTGCTTGACTTAGTATTCAACTCCTCCAAAACTCTTAATAAGAGTCAGTTCAGCAAACTACAAGAGATCTGTCCTCAACTCTTTGAAACTCGAAGAGCATCCATAAAAGAGGCTTTTCGATGGCTTACTGCATCCACAACTCCTACTTTTATTGGAATCGATACATGGTTTAAGTGTGCACTAGAGGGGATGAAGTGGGTTAGCGAAACTAAGCCTACAAATCTATTCTCCTCTGTACAAAAGGTATGGGAGTTATGCCTGGACATGCATCCGAGTGATCAGAGCCTGCCAGAAGCAATTGTAAATTATGTTTTAACAAATCAGTTACTTATCCTTTTTTATAAAGAGCCCCTAAAAAGATGGGAAATTCTAAAACAAATTTCTGGATGGATTAATCAAGAATCAACACTGCTTTGGAGTCAACATACTTATTCTATTGCTCAACAATTTGTCAATGCACACCAGCTTGAATATGCTGTAGAGGTATTGATTCATCCAATGATCTCTACTCAGATAAACAATCCTTTATGGAATACCCTTCTCAATCAACTGATTTCTGGTTTACAGAAAGAGAAGACCGAACAAAACGCTGCTCAGCTAGTTAACATATTTTCCAAGTTCCCCCATAAAAAATCGAAGGCTTGCTCTAGATATGTATGGGGTATAGTAGAGAATTCAACAGACAAATCGCTCGTTGAAAATGCCTATCATTGTTTTGGTGAAAAGATTGATCTAGATTTTGCAAAACATACTTTTATAGCTTTTTGCAATACAGGCTCTGACTATCTCCATGCATTCAGAGAATATCCTAAGTTAACTTTAGACATTCTACACTCTATTAACAATCCTCATAAAATGTGTGAAGCTTACCTTAGAACTGTCATCCTTCAAGACTCCTATTTTTCTGAGGATGTATTTGAAGTCCTATTGCAGATGTACTATTCCGCTTCAATTACACCTGAAGATCTTGTACCTATCTTCATTTATATCCTTAAATCTTACTCTCAGTGCACAGATAAAGTCCTATTTGCCAATGCGATTACTGGAATAGATATTGTTTTGAATAAATATACTTCCCTAGATACCCTACCCTGTAGAGAACTCTTTCATCAATTTGTAATAGGTTGGAAGCCATGGCCTCTATCATCGATTAAAAAAATCCAAAATTGTCAAATCTCTGTATTGATCTCCCTAGCTCGACTTTTTCCCGACGAATTACATTTCTCACAGAATTGCTTTTCCAATCTTATCCAAACTGATAAATATCATTTCTATTCCACGTTTTGCTCTCTCCTTAATAAGCTTTTGAAGGCAGAATGCATCTCACGTGAAGCAGTAAGCAAAATTTTTATTTACATGTATCAAGGAATTGAACATCTGCAAACTTTTGAAATTGAAACTTTGCACTCTTCTTTAACGATGCTAGAAGGTTTTTCTGGTGACTCACTTGAAAAATGCAAAGCATGGGCTCTTTTCACAAAGAAATATTTAGACTTTTCTGAAAATTATCTCACTTCCATGGTTGCAATAAAACTGTTTTTCAACCGCTTTCAGCACTTCAAAGAGGCTATCGACGAAACAAATCAAGCCTATGAAGCCTTAGTTAAAACCTTTCTAAACCTTTCTATAAAATTTAATGAAACGAATAACACGTCCAATCTAGTTAAAAAACTATTCACAGATCTCCTCGCTCAAGAGAAAAATAGAACATACTATCTTCAACAGTATCTCAATAAATTTATGGAATTAATGCCTTTTGAAACAAATATGTTACAGTGGATTCATTCTGAAATAAGTTATTGGATTGAGGAATACCTTACTTTAAACCCTCCTGATTACGAAGAAATCCTTCTTAATTATTTCTTTCATCCAGGAAGTTATGAGAATGAAAACGCAAAAAATCTACTTACCCGAGTTGAGAAATTACCTCTATTTTCTGAGAACCCTTCCCAATTACAAGAAATTGAACTTTTCGTATTTACAAATTCACGCCCTCTTAACACTACACTTATAAGTACATTCTTACGTTTAATAGATCGAATAGCTCAAGATTTTCCTTATTCTTTCTTCAGAATTGTGCAGATATATAATCAATGTATTTTCATTCCTAAAGCTACTCCTGAAGCAATTAAAGATCAGATTGAATGCATAGAGTGTATTTTAGACAACTATAAAAAAACTGCGATACCATCATACTACAGCCCCTCATCTATCCTAGAACCTCTTCTCTATGACTCTACAAGCAACTATCTATTTGGAGCCAATTTCAAAGATCTCACTCTCCGTTTTCGCATTATATCCATTCATAAAAAATACTTTACTATACTCAATACATTTTCTAAGACCTCAGAGCATGTTAAATCAGAGCATGTTAATAATGAAGTACCTCTAATTATAACTTCGACAAGTCTTTGTCATCTTAGCCATATTATCAGTGAACTACTCATTTTTGAATCAGATGATATAGAGACACAAGCTAAAGTTTGGAATGATTACCATTCAATCATCATTTCTCAATTTAAAACTCAACTTAACTCTATTTACCCAAAAGTTCTCATAGATACACTTAACTCTTTATTGAAGGTCTTTCTAGGTTACTCCACAGGATCATTTGGAATTACAATAAATAACCAAGTGAAAAATTTTAATTTAGGAATTCCGATGCAACAATGTGTCCTTTTCCAAGATATCCTAGAAATTTTTAACGAACTATACCCAATCAAACTTCTCATCATTGAACAAATCGTGCAAAGTTTATCCTACATGCCCCTATTGGAGTATTGGAAATCAACAGTACTTATCGACCACTTTACTGCAGCTCATATCAAATTTCATAAGTCTGAAGAAAAAGCGTTTAAATTCACTTATCAAAATGCTAAAAAAAAATATGAAGACTCCCTCGCTACTCCGATGCCCATCAATCAGAAAGGACATGATGAAATTTGCATGGCACATTCCATTCTTTTCAAAACTCTTAAACAAGTATCTCAAGAAGTACGTAATCACTATGCTGATTTTTGTGCGTTAGAGATCGAAAAGCGTTGTAGAAATTACGTCGATAAGGACAATGACAACTTAGCCGGCATGCTTGCTACGACAGCACTATCAGAAGAAATTCCGCTTTGGAAACAAGAGGATCAAAAAGAGTTTCAATTACAACTTCTATCCAGGGTTCTCCTTCACGATTATGATTATGCTTTACTCCATTTTAGCGTGGCAGTAAAAAACGATTTATTTGATGGAGATCTTTTTTCAGATATAAAACGCACAATCATTAAATTTGGCATTCATCGATTACGCCAATTTAAGCTTAAAAATAATACCATTCCTTTTAATTTTGAATTGTGCCCTTCAGTGGATATACAAAGATACTTTTTTGAAGAATGCTTGAGTTTTCAGTATGAATTTTGGCTCTTTCCCCTACTCAAATTATTTCCAAAAACCTTAGAATACTGCTGGAAATTAGGAGCTCAACTTGCTTTTAACGCACAACACTATCAGTTCAGCGCAAAGTTCATTACTCAACTGCGCGAATTTAATCCCTCTTTATATTCGAAGGATAAAGAGCTTAACCAATTAGCCAAAGCATCTGAAATCAAGCACTTTTTAAAGCATTGACAATATGTCTTAGAGTTTGAATAATCGATGACTATGTCAACGCCAATTCTAAAAGACTTATCAAAAGTCCCTGATAAAACAGAACAGTATGAAAATACAAGTCGTTTAATTAAAAAAAAAATTATTACAAGATCTGGAAACATAACTAAATCAATAAGAAATTCACCTAATCCCAAGAATATTTTTGAAGTATTTTCTTTTCATATTTTAGACAATTATAAAACTATTTTGCGCGAACCTATTCAATTTTCAAATTCGAAAGGGACAGCTCTTCAGCGCACTTTATTAAATCTAAATGAAGATACTCTCTATGAGATGGCAGGATCAAGAGCTCTCTCTACATGCCCTTCAAAGGAACTTTTTAATTTACTCATTTTTTTAGGTTATGGTGAGTTAGTTACTCGATTCTTCCAAGATAGGATTAATACCGAACCTTCCGATACGGACAGTCAAATTAAATCTTATTTGAATGATGTCGAAAAACGCACTTTAAAAACTCTACGCCATCTAGCCACAATTTTAGGAATCCCTTGTACAGACAATGATAGTATCGAAGAGCTTCGCCTAAAACTCAATATCGTCGTTGTCAACTCCTGGGGTGGCCATACTTTTATTCTATTAAAAAAGAATGATCTTGGCTTTGGGCGCTTCATTTTCTATCAATTTAAAAACAGTAATCTGCATCTTGTTTTTGACCTCTCTACTCTTACAGAAGAGATGGAGGGCCTCAATCTTCGAATTGAAAGTATCAAGAATAACTTTATTCAAGCTTTTATCTTGAAAGGCTTAGGCTGGTCTAAAACAAGTAAAAAAATCAGTAAGCAGTTAGATTACCACACGCTGCTTGATGATATCATTCGTTCTCTTTTGGGCGGGTTTACCGATAATCCTCAACCTTTCTTAGATTTTCAGACAACTTTTTTCGACCATTTTAATGTTCAATGGGCAAAGGTAGCGCAATTCATTAATAATGCTGTAAAAAGCCATTGTAAAGGCAATATTGATCTTGCTAAAACTTTAGTCCAGTTTCAGTTTGAACTCTCATGCCCTATTGCTCAAGAATGTCAACTGGATGAAATCTGGAAGGGATTATTTCCAAATATTAATAAGCATAAAAATTTTAATTGCACTAATCCTATAGGCTTCCTGCGTAGGCTAAATGTCCATCCTGACATGATTGCAACTCCCCTATGTATGGGAGGGCAGCTTATGAGATCCATTTCAGCCGAATTTTTACTCGATCACCCTACACTATGCCAAACTCAATTCACAGAATATCATCGCCAACATGTGCAAGTCTGCATTTTTGAAGGTCGCTATCACTTAAAATGTGAATTATCGATACTGCGCTGGTGCAAAGCCATCACAGAACACTACCTAAAAAGACCTGAACTCCATCATTTTGAAGTCACCGATGCTCTGATGACCCTATTTGAAAGCGTCTGCGACATGACTCTTTTACAAGGTCATGCCTATCCGGTGATGGAAAGATATAAAGGTATCTTAAGCCACGAAATAGAACAGATTCCTCCCTATTTAGAATCCTTTATTGATCACAGCGATATTATTGTACAACTAAGCGCACTGTCGTTTGGAATTGTATTACTCACCTTAAACTCGACCTGGGCTGAAAGTTTCTTGATCGAAAGATGTCTTCCTCTTCTTAAAAATCATCCGCACCCCTTATTTCAGCGTTTCTATACGGTTATCAGGGAAAAGATCCTTCCATTTATAGAAATAGAAGAAGAAGATATTCAGGGCTTTGATTTAATTTCGTTCAACGTAGAAATTGTACCGCAGAGCCGCGGTGCAACCCCATCGTTAGGAAAACTTCGCAAAGATGTCTATGACTCTACACAGGATCAAGATGCTACAGTAAAGGCTATTATTGAATGGGGAATAGGTAGTTTAAATAATAACTCTATTAAGGGTACAACACTCTGTAACCTATTTTTAGGAACTCCTATTGAGAAAAAAATATTTCAAACTAACGATCTTGAGTCTTTTTTCTTTATTCTGCTTGAAAATCTAGTCTGGATGAGGTCTCCAGAAGCCTTAGAAAAAGCTGTTGATATTATTAAAAATTTAAAAATATCTACTGATTATTTTAAACAATTTAAAAGTATTATTCTACGTCTCAAAATGCAAGTACAAGCAGATAATAATGGAAAGCATTTAAAAGAAACTCTTATCGATAGATTAATCTATTATCAATTGAAAATAATTCAGACAACACCTAAAGGGAATTCACCCCACTTTGTTATCAAACAAATTTTTTATTCACCCCATTCATTCAATCAATCCAATCTGCAAACACTTCAGGAATTGGCTCCTAAAGTAATGAAGTGGAAACATCATAATTTGCAAGACGCTACCGAATGGCTTTTCCATCCATCCGCCTTTCAACTACTTGGCCCAATAGCTTGGACAAAGTCAGCCCTCTACTGGCTCCAATGGACAGAGATAAATCAATTTGATCTTCCTAATTGTGTCAAGTTACTCAACACTCTTCTAGAACATCAAGTTAAAAATAATCCTTATGTAACAAAGATTATCCATCTCTTTTTGACAAAGAAATTATTCTCTGAATGCCTTCAAGACCCGACTAAACGCTGGAAGATATTAGAAAAAATTTCAGTTTGGCTAGATAATACTTCGACTCCCTATTGGATTGTACAAACTCTAGCTCTGACAACAATCCTCAAAGATCAAAAAAAAGAGGAATTGATTGCTGATATCTATGTCCATCCTCTGATGAAGTTATTCATACTCACTAAACACTCTGAGAGTATTATCAACAACTTATTAACTTCATTACTCAAGCAAGCGGACGATGGCTCAAGTAGTGCTGTCTTAAAACTAATGCAAACCTATCCCAGTTATTCGAATCGCAATAATTGGACGGTTCTTTGGAAAAATCTGACTACTTCTAAAAATAAAGACCTCATTGAAAGAGCCTTCAAACATTGGCTTGAGACTTTTCCTATTACATCCATAGACTCTAAGATGGCCTCTTTACCTCTTCTCGCTCTCCATCGTATTGATTCTACATCTTTCAAATTTTTTCTAAAGAGTCCTTTCAACCTATTAGAAGTATTAAACCAGCCAGTTATACATAAAAATGATCTACTAAATATTTGTGAAAAGATTCTAGTTATATACATAAAAAATCCCGAAAAAAACCCAGGAATAGAATTCAAAAATATTCTTACTCTCTACTTAAAATTTCAACCTCTCCCTAGTATTCAGATTTGTCTTTATACCTTAAGAACCTATCCAAAAATTGAGCAGAATATCTATAAAATAATCATTCAAAGTACAGCTCATTATCTCCACACACATTCCAATGACACTGCTCTACCACACAAAAATCAGTTTAGTGCCTTTATCTCTCAATGGAATCATTGGCCAGAGACAGAATCGGCTGAAATCCGAAACTCTTACCATATAATCCTGGAAGTCCTTCTTAAACATTTCCCTCAAGAAAGGGACTTTTATCAAAAGTGCTTTGACTATCTCCTCAATAAGAATAACTTCCATCTAGTACTGTTTCTTACCGTTCATCAGCAGCTTTTAGATAATACCCTAAATTCAAAAATCTCGACTATTTTAGCCTTATTACTAACACATTCTGAACAGGTACCTCTAGAATGGATCAGTAAGCTGATCAACTATTTGGAGAGCTTTAAAAAACTATCTCCTGAAGATAGCGACGTATTAAATGCAATTTGGGCTCGACTATGCAAACGCTATCTCGAACTTTCGCATACCCATCCTCATGCAACTGCAAAAACTTGTCAACACGCCATTGAACTTTTTCAAAAAAAGTACACTTCCTTTAGCGCTATTCAAGAGGAAAATAAACAGCTAATTGATCCACTTGTAGATGCCCTAATCGCCATTTCAAAAAAATTTAATTTACATAAACAATTTTTCAATTTAATCACTCAACTATTTTTAAACTTGCTTAAAACTAATTATCTTTATCTATTTAAAGCTTATGAGAAATTTCTACTCTACAAACCAGTCGAGAAAGATCAAGAAGGTTTATTATTTGCAGAATTGAGCTGGATTGGACAAGGGCTTCTTTTACATATCAATGAACTTTCAGACCATCTACCAGCATTCAAAAAATCAATCATCAATTACTTCTATTATCCCGATATTTCATCTCTTGACTATACTGTAGATCCATATCCATTATTTAAAGATACTTTTTCCTTTGTGATATCCTCAGGCTTGTTTAAAAACTTCCCTCAAACCCTTCAAGAGCTTGAATTTTTAGTTTGTAATGGTAAGTCACAAGCAATGCTTTCCAACTCCACATCGCCCTTCGAAGCATTTAAAAGCCTTGCAGATAACCTTGCTAACTCAGGCAATTTTCCAATCGTTGCAAACATTTTTATTAATTCTTGCCTAAAGCCAGGCTTCTACCCAAACTCCTTTGATGAAGAGTTTGAATGTATTAAATATATTTTGGACAAACTCAAAAGTCTTATTACCTCTTCCACTTTTGAGCCCTATACCTTCATGTCCATTGGAGGTTCTCTCTGTTTTATTGATGTTCCTGAAGTCTATATTTTTGGGACTGATTCTCTCCATTCACAAAACCAAGTTAAAGCTCTGCAACTGCACTCCTATTATTTTCATATCGCGCTCACCATAACCTGTAGTAATTTGCAAGCTTGTTCAAAGAATCAATTTGGCCTATTTCTGAAAGGTTATATTATTCGATTAAATAAGCATGCTCATCTTTTCCATTCTAATGATCCCAAGCTTCAAACAGAGATCTGGAATGAATATCACTGTATGATCGTTAATCTTTTCAAAATATACTTTTTAGAATTACGCTTGTCCTCACAGCATAACCCTTCGGAAGAGGACATAATAGCTATAGCCCAATTATTAGATCTTCTGATTCCTTACGCCACAGGAAAACGTCGCGGATCACATGAAGAACTCCCCGAACTGAAAGATATCGGAAATGAAGAGCAGCGCTGCACCCTATTTTTTGAACTGATGCTCTTTCTCAATGATAAATTTCATTTCGAGACACTTATCTTAAGCGAGATTTCGCTCTTAATTCCTTTCTTGCCCATTGTAAAATACCACTATAAAGCAGAAGAATTATCTCCAATGATACCTAAAGCAATGCTGAATGCGTATCCAAATGAAGAATTCGCTTTTAAGGAGGCTATTAATCACGCAAATGAAAGTTTTGAAAGGGCTCAAAAAAATGAAATTATAAACAAAGAAGACTGTCCCCACATCTTTCTTTCTCTCTTTTTTCTTTTCGAGGTAATACAAAACTCCCTTACACTCAGTACAAAAGAACACTGGAAAAAAGGGGTAGAGCTTCTCCTAGACCGATGTCAAAAAATGGAAATTAACCATTTTCAAATTGTTGCTGAATTTGCCACCGTAGCTTTGAGGTATCCATTACCCATCCAAGACAAAAAATTCTATCTTGAGCTACTCAAAAAAGCCTTTAATGTAAAACTCAATTGTAGATTTGAATTTTTCCAAAACGCGTCTGAAAAGGAAATCTTTGAAATAAAGGATAAAGAATTTATTGATGCATGTCTTAAAGATCTATTTATACATGAAAATATTCAAGTAGATATTATCAAAGGATCCCCTCACCCATTCCATGAACTAGTCGCCTACTTTCATACAATAGGCTACAAAGATGGTTTTCATAAAGTTTTTTGGATTGGTTCCCTGTTCAAGCTATTTCCTGAAATCTTTGCTGTCTGCTGGAAAAAGGGCGCTGAAATGGCATTAGTAAGGATGGACTATGAATCGTCGCTGCGCTTCCTCACAGAACTAGCCCGCCACGACCACACTCTATTAGTAAAAGATAATCTCTATACAATTGCATCCGAAACTTTGCGTTGTCTCTCATTTCCGCTTCAAAATCAATCTTTACTGGAAGAATTTGCGCCTCTCTTTTTAGATAATGCACCCTCACAAGAGTATGTCACTTATTTAGCAAATCTTTTATGGAAAATTCTTCTAATTGACGACTCCTTTAATCTCAAAAATTTAAAACTCTCAAAATTAAAAGTACCTCTGATTCAACGTCTCGAAAGTGCTAAAAATACAGAAGCCGAAGATATCAACCGGCAAATGCGAATCTTTCTGCGCTATGAGCGAAGTCCTAATGATTCAGATACTATCCAATTGCTTATACTTGTTTTAATAGATTACTTTCGACGAGTAAACTACTTAACTCCTATACCTGAATGGATCTCTTCTTTTAAAAAAGAAGTTTTAAAGAAAGGTAGAGGCCCATGCCTTCA
The DNA here is from genome assembly GCA_013287645.1 of Chlamydiota bacterium. Lineage (GTDB taxonomy): Bacteria > Chlamydiota > Chlamydiia > Chlamydiales > JABDDJ01 > JABDDJ01. The sequence goes on from JABDDJ010000049.1 coordinate 12,296, forward strand.
AAACACCATCAATTTTGCAAAATCTCTTCTCAATCAATTTTATCAAAATTGTGAACATACTCACGCCATACTATGGATGAGCACTCTACAAAAACTAGCTTTACTTGAGAAAGTCCCTTCTGATCTATTCAAACTAAATATAAGTACTTATCAATCAAACTCTAACACAGAAAAAGCCTACTCAAAAGCCATGCAGGGATGGCACAAAAATAAAAGTTGCGAAAATATCCTATGTGTATGCTTGGGCATGCTTCATTCCCCTAACTACTCAACCATGCTTCAAGACTCTTATAAATCCCTACATTATCTACTTAAGTTAAAAGATGATAAGCTCAATCCTAAGTTGATCCAAATGACCCTCGTCTGCTTTTTGACCTATCCCTTCCTACCGAAAGAATACCTATCTAACCATAGAATACAGCTGTTTAATCTAGTCAAGCAGTTTGACAATCGAGGCCTATTTAAAAAGAGTAAGATTTGGGATATTACTTTGCATCATTACATCAACATCTGCACCAAGACCTTTACACTCTGTTATGACTTCCCAGATCTCATTCCTAATGTAAAAACCTATTTAGAAAAAAGAATAGATAACAATGAAGAATGCAAAAAAATTGCCCAATCCCTTGCCCACCTGGTTGTAAAACTTTACAAAATGGATAAGAACAAAGAACAGACTAAACACAATATTTATAAACTCATCGAGACCTTCCCCGTAAGTCCACCCAATGCTGCTACTGTTTTCGTTGAGTATAAACAGCTATCATTTGAAGCGCTGGCAAATGACAGTTTTGAAACTCTAACACGCGTTAGTCTTATTTCCATGATAATGCATGAATTTCAATCTATCGATGACTTTACCGTTTCTATTATGTATGAATTTCTAAAGACATATCCTTCTGCTCTAACAGGAAATCTAAGTCTTGCAATATTATGTAACTATCAATTTTCTACAGTAGAAAACTATAAACTATTTATAGAAAATTCTTTTAAACAGGTGCTCCAAGTAGTATTAAAAACTTGTACACCTGAACAAGAATTTCTGATTAGATGCTATATTTATAAACTCGAGTCAAGTCAGATTGAAAAAACATTTGATAAATTTCTGGGTAAACTAGGGGATAAAATTATCTATCTCTGTAGACATCTATTCTCTCTATATATAGAGCAACGGCAGCCCATCTCCTGCGCAGCTATCCATCATCTTTTTATTGTCTTGAATGCGAAAACAAAACTTTTAGAAATAACACCTCAATGGCCCGTAAAACTCATTGCACACTTTAAAGAATCAGTTTCTAAAACACTTCCTGTGCATATGAATTTCTCCTCTATCTGCATCTTACTATGTAAGTTTTCTCGAGATTCAATAAATGAATTTTGCGAAATTTTTATTAATACTCTAGTACAGTATCAGCCTACTGAGTATGAACAAAAACAAATAATTGACGATTTCTTAAAAGATTGCTTCGTAACTATTATTTATCTTCGTGATACAGATCCCTTCAGAAACAAATATCCAGAGATCGTCAGTGCCATTACCCCTTGGTTAACACGCCGTTATTGTCTAGAGACGAATGAAGAATCTCAACTCACGTACGCCTCGAAAGCATTCTTTGAATTGACCAGTATCGAACTTTCTAAAGACGAACAACATTGCATC
>JABDDJ010000050.1:0-12508 GCA_013287645.1 Chlamydiota bacterium
TGCGACTTTGCGTTTAATTTTCCCATTCACGCATAGGTGACGACGCGGCCCCAGAGGCTCTTAGTGCCCCAAACACCTGAACGCATCGATTCGAGATGGACAATCTGACTATGATCAATAAATAAGTTGACATTAGAGCCGTAATTTTTAATGTACCACTCGTACACTAGCGGATCAGCGGCTTCAAACATGACCTTTTCCAACCCTAACTCATTGACAAAGCGAGCGGGGACATCGGTCCTCCACGATTTGACGCTTTCGGTAATGCCTTCTGACTCGACCATGATCATGTAAGCGCCTGCATCGAGTGCTCGCTTGGCTAGCTTAATGGCCCAGCTAGGATCTTTTTGGCCTTCAGCCTCAAGTTCTTCTGGAGTGGCTGTTCCGCCTGCTCCAAACTGAATGCCCACCTCCGGCTTAGCCTTAAGTCCTGCTTTTTGGACCTTTTCGACGAGGCGGAGCATGTCATCATGGGGAATGGTAATAAATCCCATCGAAATTTCTAGGATATCAAATCCTATAGCTCGGCACTCCTGAATATATTTATCGACGACATCATGTCCGCGTGTGAGGACATTCTCGATAAATCCTCCTGTCGAGACCAGCACATTATTTTCGTGGCAAATATCAATTAATTCTTTGACTGCTTTGCGCGGCATCATAGCAAAGGATCCACCTGCAAATTTGAGGGAATCGACATAATTTCCCATGGTCTCCATGATATCTTGGAGGTAGCGCTTTCCCATGACAGTATAATAGGGACCGCGTATTTCCGTAATACCTTGCGAGCGGGGTTTTGTCCCCCGCTCATTTAAATGGATAAAGGGAAATGCGCGTTCAGATTCTGGTTCTTTGCGACCCTTCATATTTACCACCTTTAATGACGTGCTGCGTGTTCGGGAGTTTCCATACGGAATTTCTGGGCAAATATTTTACCAAATTCATCGATGGTAGTAGATCCATGGTTATCAGACTTAATCTGCTGTGTTGTATGAATTTTTCCTTCATTAAATGCTTTATGCATTTCTATCATCATTTTTGCAGATTTAGGTTGCATTCCCATGCCTATCATACCTCTTTCTGCATCTTCATAAGCAAACTGGATATATTTTAAATCGGGTTTACCTATAGACTTTGCAATAATAGTAGAGGCTTCTGTCATCGTAATGGCTTTTGGACCGATGAAATCAAATATTGTTTGTCCCTTAAAAGAGAGAGTATCAAATTGCTCAGCAATCTTTTTACCAATATCTCGCGTAGCAATCATGGGTATCTGCAAATCGCTCTTAATAGGTGTGCCAATAATTCCCATGCCTTTGATTAATGGAATCGCACGCATGAGGTTCTCCATAAAGAATCCTGCGCGGAAATGTAGTACATTAATCTGAGGGATCTCGTTTAAACGTTTTTCATGTCGATGTAAGCCTTTAATAGGACCTGTACCTGTATCTAATTCAGCGCCAATCGAACTAAGGTTAATCACATGAGTGATCTTGTTATTCATGATTGCTTTCTTGATAGCCTCTCCAACTTTATCCTGGTACGCAGTAAAATCTTCCACGTCCATAGCGGGAGGGATGAAACTAAACACAGCATTACAACCTTTAAAGGCCTCTGTTAAGGCATTTGCATCCTCGAAAGAAGAAATAAATATTTGAGCTCCCTTCTCTTTCAGTTTCTGAAGCTTCTCCTTATCGCGGCCAATAGCGTGGACTTTATGTCCCTTTTTTAAGAGCTCTTCGGTCAAAATCATTCCGATATGACCTGTAGCACCCATAATTGCTATAGTATTCTTCATAGTCATCTCCTTATTAGAAGTGATAAAAAAAAACTAACTAGGCTCTTTCTGCCAAGATAATGATAGAAGAGCACTGCCTGTAAAAAGCAGATTGATACCGAATAATAAACCTATGGCCCAAACAGCACTTTCAGGCCATGACGCCCATAGAATTCCGGCCATAGCTATGGACAAAATACCATTTAAAGTGAGTAACCACCAGTTTGGCATTCCCCGGATTTGCCACGACCAGGCCAATTGAGAGATGCCTATAACGAAAAAATAGATCATCAAAATCATTGTTAATGAGAGAATCCCCACTATAGGATTAGCTAAAAGCAGCACACCCAAAATGAGTGTAAGAAGAGATGAGGCCATCAGCCAGCCAGACCCCTTTTCGTGGCGTACACGCCATGTACGGAAGATTTGAAAGATTCCACCAATCACCAAAAGCCATCCAAAAAGAAGCTCAAGACTTAAAGTGACGATGCCAGGAACTGCGATAGCAATCAGTCCTAAGATGATGAGTAAAAGTGCTTCGATGATATAGAGAGTGCGGTTGTGCTCGATGACCATAGAAATCCCCTGTTAAGGTTTTTCTTTAACCATACTCTTATTGTTGATTTTGTAATAGGCGGGCGAACGCTTCATCATCTGTTATAGATGCCTGATTTTCTTCATTTTGTAATAAGTTGGCTAACGCTGCATCATCTTCACGAGAAGGATGGTTAATGGGTTGCTGTTTTTGCAAAATAGAAATTGTAAAATTACTTATACCTTGTTTTTGTTTTATGAATTGTAAAGGAATTTTTTCGATATCAGCATCAGATAAAGGCGAATTATGCTTATTTTTAAAGCGCAATTGAATTTTTTCTTTAGTTAGTTCAGAATCATGACTATAGTTAATTGTCCACTTGTTTTGGCCTAAGTATCTTTCTTCAAATCGCTCATACGAAAAAGTATCATTAACACGATTAATTAGATCCAGACTTAACTTAAATTGTGTCTTTCTTGTTTTACAATGATCATTAAATTGATTCGCTATATCTACGAATAAATTTTTAATTCGTTCTTCGGTCTCTTCAATTAACAAAGTTTGAGTTATCACTATTCCCTTTGTAACTCTTTCATTTATTGAGTTTGTTCCCCAAGACAGAGTTACTCGAGCGTAATATTTGAAAGGACGAGGAAAAGTAGACTTTTCTAAAATACTATCCCTAGCTTCAGTTAGATGATTTTCGTTAAATTCTAAAAAGAATTTTTTTACATAATCGAGGGAAGAATGAGCAATGGAAGAAGTCTTCTGCCAGCAGCAAACAGCTTTTTCTTCCACCGTGTGGTAAAAACTAACTAATGCATCTCTTATTCTTGAACAACTAATCATCTTTTACAACCTAACCTTGTAAGTTCTCTAATAGGGCATACAACTCATCACGAATATTATGGTCAGAAAATCTTGTTTGAAGTACAGAGTCAAAAAGTATTGTTATATCATTTTTTCTATCATGCGGTGGCGAAGGTAAAGTAACAAGTCCACTCTTATCACAACTCGAAGCTGTTTGATCCCAATTAAATGTCGGTTGTCCACTAGGTAATTTATGTCCTTTGCTAAAGACATTCATTTCTGCATATAATTTATCTGCTGGAGGATTCTTAAAATATTGCTGTAATTCTTTTAATTTGTTTTGTACAAATTCTTTTCTCTTCTCACTTCCTTTAACAGTTAAATTTCCTATAAAAGAATATGTATCATCACTACCATTAGAGAGTTGAAGGTAAACACAACAGTGCAAAGGAAAATCATAATTAATTTCACACAGCTTATTAATAGCACGTTTAACTTGCTCATCGGAGGTAATTGGAGGTTTTGAATCTACAAGATTAAGATGTTTTAAGACAAAATGATAGATGTTATAAAAAAACTCACAAACTGAATTCTTTATAACAGTGACACTATATTTCGTTTTTTCACATACAGTAGTGGCATAGGGTATTTTTGAAACAAGATTTTTTAAGCTTGAACAGGGGGTTTTCATTGCGCCAAAGCAACTTAGGAAGCAGCAGCCAGTTGGTGTAGTTGGGTTATGAATTGATGTGCTTTCCATTTTTATCCTCTACAAGTTATCTGTTAGTCTACTAATAAGAGTGTTAGAAAATTTTTGTCCTAACAAATGTCCATTAATAGTTAAGTGTATATATTTATCTAATGACTTCTGAGTCAGTTTTCTGTTTTTATTACAAGAAGATGTTCTGCTCTCCCAAAGTAAGCTATCATCTTTGCTAAAAACATCCATTCTAGCAAATACTTTATCCGAAGTAGGTAAGTAATTAACCATTTTTTGTAGCAAAGTTAATTTGAATTTAATATGTTCATTTTTATTTTCAGTCTTATCATTGAGATTGATCACTGTATAAACTTTTTCACCTTTCCCATTAGAGAGCTCAAGATAAACGTTACATTTATTAGGAAAATCATATTCTTCCACAACATCTTCACATGCCAATTTCATGCGTTCTTGAGGTGTTGCTTCAGTAGGAGTGAGTTGAATTTCTGCCTGGACAGGTTTAGATTCAGGGAGTGTAACTGGGTAACGTTCTAAGTCTTGTAAATTTTTTAGATCTTCATTAGTGAGCGGAGCATTTAATGAAACAGCAGTATCTTGTAATTGCCCAATAGTAAGAGGATAACGTAGTAATTCTCCATAACAATCTTCATGGTGCGGCTCACAAAATGAATGAACGCCATAGTTACCTTTTTCATCTTTAAAGAAAATATCCACGCTAATGGTCAGCTCAAAATCAGTTACATTTGCGTCGATATTTTCATTAAATTTGAAATTTAATGAATCAATTATCTTTTTTTTATAGTCTATTGTGCTAAATCTACAGTTCGATTTTGAAGGATTTAATATATATGTACTTATACTGGGTATATCTGATTCTAATTGTCCTTTCGTTTTTAAAGAAGAGTAAGTTCTAAAATAGCAATTTAAATGACCGTCTTTGAGCTTCACAAAGTCCTTAGCTTTTAGAGCTTTACAAGCTTTTTCAGCGGCTTGAGCTGCGGTCACATTATTATTGTTATTAGGTAGATCTTGTAATAGTTGAGTCACTTCAGCATAAAGGTCCCCTTTATAAAGAGCCTTAAGGGTACAGTTTAAAAGTTCGAAATCATATTTTTCTTTTGTCATTTCCGAAGTATCTTCAATCTGTCCACTTTTATTACAAGAATATCCTATAACTCGTAGATTATACGTTTCTTCATTATCTATTATATTTTTACAAAAGACGTGCATTTTAGCATAAACTTTATCAGTAGTTGGAATATTTAGTGTCGTTTGAAGCGCCTTTAACTTGGACTTTATTAATTCTTTTTTATTATTATCGTTATGATCTAAAGTAATCAATACGTTAACTTTATTCCCATCTTTCCCATCATATAGCTCGAGATACACACCACAATTTAGAGGAAATTCATAGTCAATTTTAAAAAGTTCATCAATAGCAAGATTAATTTGTTCTGTGGAGGTAATTGGAGGTTTAGAAACTACAAGATTAAGATGTTTTAAGACAAAATGATAGATGCTAGTAAGAACATCGCAAACTAAATTCTTTATAACAGTGACGCTATATTTCGTTTTTTCACATACAGTAGTGACATAGGGTATTTTTGAAACAAGATTTTTTAAGCTTGAACAGGGGGTTTTCATTGCGCCAAAGCAGCTTAGGAAACAGCAGCCAGAGGGTGTAGTTGGGTTTTGATTTGATTTAATTTCCATTCTTAGTCTCCAAGGGTTATCGAAAATTTAATAATTGTCTGATGATTTTAGCAGAAAACTGTACTTCTAAATCTTCATGATTATGATTAGGACTAAAATAACTTCGTCTATTTGAATTAGCTTTAATATCTCCATTTTTATCACAAGAAAATTCTATGTAATCCCAAGAATATGATGTTCCATCATCCATATTTTTAACAAAGACATCCATTTTAGCATTTATTTTATCAGTTGGTAAGAAATTTACCATTTTCTGTAATTCTCGTAATTTTTGTTCAACAGTTTCTTTTTTATTCTCTATATTAGTCCTGAGCTGAACTACTGTGTGAACTGTCTCACCTTTTCCATTGCTGAGTCTAAAATAGACGTTACAACTTTCTGGAAATTCATACCCTGCAATAAGCTGATCACAAGCCTTGTGCATGCAGTCTTGAGGTGAAAATTGAGAAGGCTCGGTTTGAATTATTGCCGGTATAGGTTTAGACTCAGGGAGGGTAACAGTGACTTCTTTTAAATTTCTGATATTTCCAAGATCCTCATCATTGAGAGGAGCATTTAAAGAAATTGTTACATCTTCTAGCTCTTCAATAGTAAGCGAAGAACGAAGAAATTCTTCATAACAATCTTCGTGATGTGGTTCACAAAAAGAGTGAACACCGTACTTACCTTGCTCATCTTGAAAGAAAACATCAACACTAATTTTAAGCTTCTCAAAGTTTGTAATTTCTCCATCCTCTTTATTATAATCGAATGTTAGAAGATATTTTATCTTTTCTTTATAGTTTTCTATAAATAAGTGATGATTCTTCACTCCTACATTTAATAAACATCTTCTTAACGAAGGTCTACAACCTTTTTCGCTTTCTGATTGTATATAGGCAAAGACTCTAATATAACAATTTCGAGGCCCATCTCCTATCTTCACAAAATTCTTGTTTTTTAGAACTTCACAAACTCTTTTATAAGCATCTCCTGCTGTTTCAGGAGCTATCTCGTTTTTTTCTACCTCTATAGTTTTGACGGTATCTGAAGTTTTAGGCTTAGATTTTAGCAGGTTAAGGAGGTAGAGAGCAAAGTTGTATATACGAGTAAGAAAGTTGTACATTGAATCTTTTATGACTCGGATACAATACTTAGTCATTTCGCATACATTGGGTGTATTATTAGGAATTATTGAAACAAGATTTTTGAAGAGATTGGCATTATCTTTCAGCTTAGCAACACTGGTTGCGAAAGAGCTGGTGAAAGAGTCGATGGAATTAGTGGAGCTCAAGGGGCCGCCGATTGATGAACCAGACATAAAACTATCCTCAGTTATTATTAACTTGAAATCATACTAATAAACTTGTTATTTTGTCAAGTGAAATTAAAATTTTTATTTCCTTGACACAACTAAAAACTTTTAATTATACTATAATAAGAAAGATATGATGTTCTTCGTTGCTATTTGATCCATCTTAATTGCCAATGTGGTAATATAAAGATGGTGGAGGATTATAGCGATGGCTGAGAAAACCGAGAAAGCGACCCCTAAGAAGTTAAGGGACGCAAGAAAGAAGGGCCAGGTCGCCAAGGCACAGGATTTGCCTTCTGCATTTACGTTTATTGTTTCTGTTTGGGCAGTTTTGGGCATGAGCCAATTTCTCTATGATAAGATGGGGGGATTTTTAGGCACTACGTTCAATTTGGTGAATTATCCTCATCTAATGAATATTTTACCTTCTCTGTACAACGAATCGATAATGGTTATCTTTATAGCTTCGATGCCGGTTCTGGTGTTGGTTTCGTTAATTGGTGTGATTATTACTTTCTTGACTGTCGGGCCTGTCTTTTCGACAGAAGTCTTTAAATTCGATCCAAAAAAATTCGATCCTGTACAAAACTTAAAAGCGAAGTTTAAGCTTAAGACGTTAGTAGAGCTGCTGAAATCGTGCTTAAAGATAGCAATTGCAGGATATATTGTTTATCTAGTGATTTGGAACAGTATTCCTGTTTTAGTTAAGACTGTAGACATTCATACAGCCTCGGCTCTGATAGTCTTTTACTCGTTCTTGAAAGAGGTGATGATTAAAGTAGGAACTTTCTTTGTCATCATTGCGGTAGCAGACTTTGCTTATCAGAGAAAGTCTTTCTTGAAAGAGATGAAAATGGAAAAGTTTGAGGTCAAACAAGAGTTCAAAAACACAGAGGGTGATCCGCAGATCAAGAGTAAACGTCGACAAATTGCGCAAGAGATCGCCTTCGGTGAAGGACCGGGAGGTGGCATAAGAAATGCTAAAGCACTAATTACGAACCCTACGCATTTAGCGATAGCTATAGGATATCAGAGAGAAGAAGACCCAGCGCCCTATATACTTGGAATGGGAGACCACTTTATTGCAGAGCAGATGATACTGTTAGCAAAGCGACATAATGTACCTATCATTAGAAGTATTAAACTGGCTCATACGCTATGGGATGAGGGTGAGGTTTATGAATTTGTCCCTGAAGAGACTTACGAAGCAATTGCGGAGATTTTGAGATGGATCTCTGCATTAAACACCGAAGATGAGTATGATTATCAGGAATCTGACTACGATTGATTAGGAGATTAGCATTATGGAATTAATAAGAAGGATCTTAGATGGTATTACTGCCAGACTAGGAGGAGAGCAGTCGCTCGAAAATATTTCTCGCGGCAGTGATGTCGCCTTAGCGGGATTGGTCATCGGCATTCTGGTCATGATCATCATCCCTATCCCTCCAGCAATGATCGACTATTTAATAGCTCTTAACTTGACGATTTCGGTCGCCTTGTTGATGGTTGCTCTCTATATTCCAAGCGCTGTTCACCTCTCTATTTTCCCGTCCTTACTCCTTATCACGACCCTGTACAGGCTGGGCTTAAACATTGCCTCGACCCGTCAGATTCTTTTGCAAGCTAATGCGGGTGAAATCATATTTGGATTCGGAAACTATGTCGTGGCGGGTAACTTCGTGGTTGGAGCGGTTATCTTTCTTATTATTACCCTGGTTCAATTTATTGTTATTACGAAGGGTGCTGAGCGTGTCGCTGAGGTTGCTGCTCGTTTTACCTTGGACGCTATGCCTGGTAAGCAGATGAGTATCGACGCTGACATGCGTGCAGGATTGATAGACTCTAACCAAGCGCGCGAACGCCGCTTATCCATCCAGAAGGAGAGCCAACTATACGGTGCGATGGACGGTGCGATGAAGTTCGTTAAAGGAGATGCGATCGCTGGTATAGTGATTACTTTAATTAACATTTGCGGTGGTATCACGATCGGTATGTTGATTAACGATATGGATGCGGCTGGAGCGGTGCATACTTACTCTATTTTGTCCATTGGTGACGGTCTGGTATCGCAAATACCTTCGCTGTTAATCTGTATCGCCGCCGGTATCGTTACTACACGTGTTACGAGTGAGAAGGGTCGATCGAATTTGGGTAGTGAAATCTCAGGCCAGATCTTAAAACAGCCTAAAGCACTGTTATTGGCTGCAACGTTCCTGATGGGTATGGCTGCAGTTCCTGGATTCCCCACAGCTCCATTTATGATTCTTGCTTCTGCTTTGGGTATCTTAGGTTATGCTTTGATGAGTACAGAAGACGCTCGAGCCTCAACACAGGCATTGTCAGGAGGCGGAGGGACCATCTCGTCTGCAGCAGATCAGCACCCAAGCGTTGACACAGGCGTTAAAGGCCATAAAGTGGTTTCTGGCGGTGGTATCGATAGCTATGCCTTAACGTTGCCGGTTATTCTAGAGTGCGGTAAAGGGTTAAGTATAGAGATTCAAAAAGCTCCTAAAGGAGCAAGCTTCGTCGATCAGATGATCCCTCGCATGCGTCAAGCGCTGTATGCTGATTTGGGAGTGCGTTTCCCCGGTGTTCACGTACGTACAGACTCCCCTATCTTAGAAAATGATGAGTACTCTATCCACTTGAACGAAGTGCCGATTGTGCGTGGTAAGATACTAGAAAATTATTTATTGACAAACGAATCCGAGGAAAACTTACGCCGTTATAACCTGCCCTATACAAGTTACAAAAACTCATTGGGACTACCTTCGCTTTGGGTAGAGGCAAAAAACAAGGAATTACTTGACAAAGCGGGCATTAAGTACTGGAACGCTCTCGAAGTGATGATTTTGCACCTTTCCTACTTCTTCCGCCACTACGCTAACGAGTTCGTAGGTATCCAGGAAGTCAAAGCGATGCTCGAGTTTATGGAGAAATCCTTCCCCGATCTGATTAAAGAGGTTACGCGTCTTATCCCCCTACAAAAAATGACCGATATTTTCAAACGCTTAATCCAAGAACAGGTCTCTGTCAAAGACCTGCGAACAGTCATGGAAGCGCTCGCAGAATGGGCTCAAACAGAAAAAGATACGGTCCTGTTAACCGAATACGTGCGCTCATCGTTAAAGCGTTATATTAGCTACAAATACTCTCAAGGCCAGACTGTGCTCTCAGTCTACATCCTAGACCCCGAAATCGAAGACATGGTTCGCGGCGCGATCAAACAGACATCAGCTGGTTCATACTTAGCTCTGGACCCTGACTCTGTCCAATTGATCCTCCAAGGAGTACGCAACACTATCGCGCCACCTCCGCCAGGTGGACAAGCGCCCGTTATTTTGACGGCTATTGACGTTAGACGATTTGTACGCAAGTTAATAGAGATGGAATTTATCGACATCTCTGTGGTTTCTTATCAAGAGATCATCCCCGAAATCCGCATACAACCGCTAGGAAGGATACAGATCTCTTAAAATAACTATTGGCAAGGAGGCCAGTAAATTATGCCTGGAGAATTCTCAATACACCATCTACCTGTAGAGTTTCAGACTGCCTACGCTGCAGGTCAAGCAGCGGATGTAAAGGAAGTAGCGGCAAGACTTAATCTTTTCGTTGGCGCTCAAGAAGAAAAGGCAGGAGCTCTATTGGACGCTGAAGAGGCCAATGCCGCAAATATGCGTTCATTAATGAAAACCACAAAAAAAGAGAAACCGGATCCAAAAGACCGTGTAAAAGCAGCAAAAACAGTATCAGGCGGCGAAAAAATTAGAGTCTCTGCCGAACTTGAACAAGCTGCCGGTGCAATGTCCAAAAAAACTGCCGGAGAATTATCTTCAGCCGTTTTACTCGCCCTACATGGACTAATAAACGACTCCACAGGCGAACAAGAGATTCTTGAACTAGTTAAACGCAGCGTTAAAAAAGATGATTTGGTCCATGAAGCATTGGAGTTCCTGCATGAAAATTCGCGTGGAAAAGCCAAAGAAACCCTCAAATCAGCCCTTGATAACCACTACAAACAGAATAAAAAAGAGATTGATTATGGGCTTGAAATCGGTCAATTAGCTCGCGAAATGAGTAAGTTTGGCGGAGGAAAACCAGGGAATATCCGCGATGAAATAGCCCAATTCTTACGAGAAGACTTAGATACCCGCATCCTATTTAATGAATTACGCAATACCTATGGTTCCTATAAGAATATCAAAGAAAAACTACACCTCATGTACGATCTCATCGGAAAAGAGACCCACGACCCCAATATCGAACACCCCTATCTATTGATTGTCAACACCACCATACGTAAAATGCAAGCCATAGGACAAGTCTACCTAGTGATGAAGAAGAAACACGACGAAGCCCAACACGATGCTGCAGGAATAGAATCACCCGCTGCCTAGGGAGTAAGATATGAAACTACCACAGCAACTCACCTTTGAAAACATGGCTAACGCTTTTATGGAATTGACAGCGGACCGTTACCCCTCTGCAGACAAAGTCCTTAAGCTCGCCAAGCAGCTAGGAATCGAAAACAGCATTGAACTGCAGATTATTATCTTTGGAAAGTTCCGCGATGCGGTACGCCAAGTATCTAGGGACTATATCTTCCGCTCCGTCCAGCATCGCGACGAGGTCTTACACGCTATCATTGAGGCCCTAGAAGACCTCGAAGATAAACTTGAAATGCAAGAAGAACAGGCTCTACGCGACGAGCTTGATCAAGCTAAAAAACAGGATAACCGCCCAGCTCCTAAATAAGGAGGGAGGCCCATATGTATTCAAATGCCTTAAATGCTCTCATCTCTGAACTGGGAAGGCTTATCAACATCCCCAATTTAAAGGTAGACGAAACAGGGTTTTGCATTATCAACTACCCCGCTATGGGCTTTAGCCTAGAGCTCACCGCAGATTCCTCATTTTCTTTTCTAAAAATCTTTTTACAGCTAGGCGACGTCAACCGAGGCCGCTACCGAGAAGAGGTCCTCCACGAAGCCCTACGTGCTAACTACCTCCCCTTCCCTCGCTACGGTAATTTTGGATACAATAGCTCCAATAATCAGCTCGTTCTTTGGGATCTTCTTCCCCTCAAAGAGCTCTCAGCAGCAGACCTAGCTGAGTATCTCACCAAATTTCTCCCCAAAGGTTTCGAAGTCAAACAAGCTCTCGAAACCAACACAGTGCCCTCTCTGACCGCTAAAGCCGCTGTCAAAACCGGCAGTCTGTACGGATTGCATTAAAAAAAATTCTGTTGTTGAACTCTAAGCTTCTTTTTTGCATGATGGAATTTAAAAGAACTCAGGAGAGTCTATGAGTACGATTCCTCCTTCCTCAAGCTCTCTTTCTTCAAGTTCTCTTTCTCTGAGTCCGCTAAATCTGAGTGAAATCGCTATTCAACCCACCGATTCAGATAACACTCACTCTAACAATACCTATAAAACTGTCATTTCTCCGCCTACTTCCCCAGGGGGATCAATCGTAAAGTCGTCTGCCCAAATAATAAATAAAGACCCTCATCTGCAATCCTCTACATCTTGCATAAATTTTGGAACGAATGTGGTCATATACGCTAAACCACAAACGCCAAGAGAATTATTTATTAATATTATTTTTAAATCAAAATCCAAAAAAGAAATGCTAAAAGAATGTGGTACAAGG
>JABDDJ010000050.1:12518-13380 GCA_013287645.1 Chlamydiota bacterium
AGGTTTACAAAATACCCTCTATCAAAACAACCTACTTCTCCCAAAGATTTGTCCAATTCTAAAGAAATTGACTTCCTACCCTCTGACTCTCAAAATCTCAGAAATAATGGATTCATTACGCTTAGCAGGGCTACCGATCCCTGTGAATACCTCACTCACTTAAATCCTAACAGCCCAAGAGATAATCCAAATAGGACTGAGGCTGACCTACGCTTTATTGAAGCGACCACTCTGATGAACCTTAAGGATCTTAAAAAACTAAGAGAAAAAAATCATGAGCTAACTCCTCAAGAACCTCGAAAAAATCCACATCATTTAAACCTCACAACTGTTTATAAAATCCTTAATAGAAAAGAACCTATCAAAATTCCTCCTTTAGATCTCTCTAACGATTCTCTGAAAAAGAAAAAAGGTAGCCATGTCAATAAAGCACTCCATATTGAAGAACAACAACTAGTAAGAATTTTTTGTCCTGTTACAACTGATGAATCAAATCCTGAAATAAGTCCTGAACAATTAAAAATAGCACTGTCAATGGTAGGACTTGTTCAAGACACCATGAAACAAACAAAACATGTTCAAGTCAATACAATGACCTGTGCGTCTCAACACACAAGCATAATTAAAATAAAAAAGGCGTTAGAGACTTGTATTGAATCTAAAAAATCAGAAATTTGGAATATACGTAAACTGACTGGCGCTCTTTTAAAATGTTCAATTACTTTGATAATTAAAGACATACTTAACCCTGAACGGGAGTTAAAAAAAGAAGAACAAGCATTGCAAGTTCAATATGAAATAACAAATTGTATTGCTAAAATTTTTAAAAAAAGATTCACTCGAATTTAAAGGATTAAAAGAT
>JABDDJ010000050.1:13390-13647 GCA_013287645.1 Chlamydiota bacterium
ATAGTCTACTCAATTTTTATAATAATTCACAACCAACTTCAAATAGCAAAACAACTTCAAATAGCAAAGCAACTTCAACTAGCAAAACAACTTCTGATAACTATAAAATAATTAAATCTGCCTTTTTGCAAGCTGTGGATTTTTCCTGCGCGTACCTATTTGCTGAATTGGTAAGAAATAATATCTCGATTACAATTAAAAATATTCATGACAGTTTGAATAATAATTATTCCACTATTTTAGTTAACTATAGACTA
>JABDDJ010000051.1 GCA_013287645.1 Chlamydiota bacterium
GCAAAATGAGCAGTGGTTTCATTAGTGAAGAAGGAAGGGTATGGCGATTCCCGTATAGCTGGATAAGGACAACTAGAAAACATTGCAATAACAGCCTTCATCTTATTGCTATCCATCTCAAAGAATACCCCTCGAGGTACCTGAGAAACAAAAGGTTTGACTCGAAGGAGAGGATCACTTTTAATAGACTCACAGATCTCTTTTCTGCATTGCTTAAAAAGAAGCTCTATATGACGCGCCTCTTTAAGTTCAGGAGGGTGCATTTTTCCTACACGATGGCGTAAGAAATTTAATCCGTAATGCCAACTATCACCTGCCTTATAAGCAGATTGAAAGACACGTTTACGTGATTCAGGAGCTCCAAAATCGTAGTTTTCTTTTGTGTTAGGTTTACCTGCCGGAACATCAAAAAGTAAGCCATCAGAACCGTTATATAAAGTAGATCTTACTAACGTCAATTTAATTCTCCAAAAATTTGACAGTCAGATTGTACAGAAAGCAAGTACAGTAATAGAGGGCCCTTTCATAATAAAAGATGCTCGGAGAGGGACTCGAACCCTCACGCACGAAAGTGCAAGGGATTTTAAGTCCCTAGTGTCTACCATTCCACCATCCAAGCGAGACAGTTAAATTACTCAAGTGGCGAGTTCAGGTCAACAAAATTCTATTAGTGACAGATATAATGCTTTCAGGTAGCCTTTTAGTCCTATTGTGAGGTGATGATGAATATGCTCAGGTTGATTGTTACTCTTATATTGGTATGCACGGGTTTGCCTATTTTTGGGGAAAGGATTTTGCGGGATAATATCCTCAAAGTTGAACCTGGTGACTTTATTGTTGTCTCTCAAAATAAATCTTTTACTCTTTTGGCTTTTGTAGCTAAAGAGGGTCCTCTACTTTCTATTGAAGAGGTATCTGTGCCTTCAAACAAGGTCTCTAGCAATATTAATTGGGGAAAATGGTTCTTAGATGGTTCTAAAGGAAATACTTGCTGGATTCGCTACCAGCTTAATGTCAACTCTGGGCAAATTACCAATGCTTTCTCTTTATCGCAAAATTGTCCGATCACTTTCTCTCAAGAAAACAACTTACTGGCCAAGCTAATCCTGCTTGATTTCAAAAAAATTCCTCTGGCTGAAAGAAAAAGGGCTGGCCCACAACCTGCTCAAGGCATAGCGGACCGTAGGCCTGTTTGGCAGCCGCGTCTGATGATGGATGGGCATCAAATTGATGGGGTCTCTTTTGATGGCTGGCGGGCTCGCTGGCCTCACGATAGTAGTGACTTATCTGGGAAGTTAGTTGAAGTCTATCTGCCTTCTGATCAAGGCTATGTATCTTATTTCCCCTATTGGCTGGAAGTTCAGGGAATGCTGGGAAGCGCCAAAGTGAGGATTGTGGATTCTGGAAAGGGGTTAAAGAGGTGAGTTTTTCGACAATTTATCGACAAACCTCCCACTATGGGTGGGTCCTGGTTATTGGCTAGAGGGTTAATTTATAAATAACTAATTCTTAATAAGTTACGCAACTCACTTAGCCTAAATCTTCTGCTTCAATTCCCTTTGATGTTCTATTTTTCGACAGTTTGTCAACGCACTTTCCACAAGTTTTCGCACATAAATGAGAAAAAACTGCCTAAAAAGTGAACATATGGCGAACTAACTTTTCTGATTGCCTTTTCTTTCTCTATGGTTTATTTTTGATTACCTATTCTTTTGGAGATTCTAAATGGTGGAAACAGCTGTGAAAAAATATCGCTTAAGTAAGGCGAGATCGATATTAAATTCTGCCCTGGCTTGGTATAAAAAGAGCTTCGGTCATCCTTTATCGGAAGAAAAAAAGAGAGAGTTTGTCTCTGATTTAAAAGCCTTAGACCAGGCTTTGCTAGAGAAGGATAGAAATGCTGTGAATGTCTACGCTAACAAAGTGGATAAAATTACTTCTCTTTATTCTAAAAAGGGCTTTTTTACGTATACCTGGGAGATTATTGCAGCTCTTCTATTCGCTCTGGTGATCGCGACAATCGTGCGTCAAATGTGGTTTGAAAATCATGAGATTCCTACAGGTTCAATGCGTCCAACCTATAAAGAACAGGATAAGCTGCTTGTTTCGAGAACCGCTTTTGGCATCAATATGCCTTTTACGACTTCTCATCTCTATTTTGATCCTTCCTTGGTCCATCGGATGGGAGTGTTTACTTTTTCGGCTGACAATATTCCCATGTACGATGCAGATACTACCTACTTTGGAATTTTTCCTTACAAAAAGCGCTTGATTAAGCGTGTCATGGGCCTGCCGGGTGATACTCTTTATTTCTACGGTGGAAGGGTCTACGGCATTGATAAGGACGGTAAGCCTCTCGATGACCTGCTGCATGCTCCTTGGATGCAAACGCTTGAACATATTCCTTTTCTTTCGTTTAGAGGAGATTCCGTTCATAGTGGACAGCATGATGTTATTATTAAGCAGATGAATATCCCCTTGGCTAAGCTGAAGTATGATTACAACGGCACTTTGCAAGGGCAAATTTCGGTGAAAGGTCAATGGGTGAAAGATGACGTAGCTAAAGCGGCGGTTCCGCATGACAAGATTGAAACATACAGTGATTTTTGGGGATTCCGCAATTTTGCAATGGTACAGCTACTCAAAAAAGAGCAGATTGCAGCTTATGGTGATGTGGATGTTAAGGAGCTGGATGATGCTGAACTTTATTTAGAGCTTAGACATTCTCCAAGTGTTTCGTATCCAGCTCCTTATATAGTTCAGACACCTTATGGGAACGGCTTTGTGATTCCAGGATTTAGATCTTATATCCCTTTGAAAAGCCGCAATCTCAATGCAATCATGGATACTCTATACACCGGACGTTTTGTTGTTGAGGGTGGACAGGTGCGACGCTACTCAGCTGAAGGGCATCCTGCGGCTCTTGCATTAAAAATGAATGATGTTCCTGATGGGACTTATGAATTTTATTTTGGTAAGGCTTACAAAATAACGTGGGGAGGAATTTCATCCGAATTGCCTCCAGAACATCCTCTTTACAATAGATCTATAGATAGAATACAAAATTTATTTAACTTTGGGATTGACTTTAGTGCTTTTCAGGCTCCGCGTGCAAAAGGGCAAAGTGAATTTCCTCATCGCTACGCGTACTTTAGGGATGGAGACTTTTATGTGATGGGCGGAGTTGTCATGAAGAAGGACGATTCTGTTTTAGAGAAATTTATTGAAAACGAAAAAGCTCGCGAAAAGAAATCTACTCCAAAAGCACCCTACGTAGCTTTTATTGACCACGGTCCACCTGATACTGCTACAATCAAGACATTTGGCCTAACGATACCTGAGAAACATTATCTGGCTTTAGGTGATAACCACGCAATGAGCGGCGATAGTCGCATGTGGGGATTTGTTCCTGAAGATAATATACAGGGTGCTCCGAGCTTAATTTACTGGCCACCAGGATCTAGAATGGGTTGGGCCAAAAATGAACCTGCCAGAGATTGGTTTACCTACCCCAATGTTGTGATGTGGGGATCGATGGCTATCATTCTAGCGGTTTTGTGGGCACTGCACCGCCGCAAGATAAGCAGGTCTCAACTACCACCAGACTTGAAGTAGAAAACAAGATTCAACGCAAAGGCGCAGAGATCGCAAAGGAAGCAAAGAAAAACAAAAAATATACTTTGCTTCCTTTGCGATCTCTGCGCCTTTGCGTTGAATCTGTTTTAGCTATATTAGCTTTTGAAAATGTAAATTCTTGTTGGTTCTTCGTTGATGAGCCATTCGGTGCCGTTTGAGACTTGTTCAAAGAGGACTTTTGTGGCTAACACTTCACTGGTGATGTAGTCATAGTATTCTTTAAAGCTATTTTCCACCTTATCAGTAGTTTGGATATGCACATGAATGCGGTCGGTAACATCAAATCCTGTGTCACGGCGCATAGTATTGATTTTGTTTACTAATTCGCGGGCGATGCCTTCGCTAATAAGTTCTGGACTAAGTTTGGTATTGAGGGTAATTGTTAACACTCCATTGGTATTTGCTACCATCCCCTCTTGAACTGTGCGAGCGATTTCAACATCGTCGGGAGTGAGCGAAATCATAGTATCTTCTATTTTAAGATCTATTCCCCTTCCTGCAAGGAGCTCGTTTAATTGATTTTGATCAAGATTCGAAATGACATCTTGCGCTGCCTTCATCAACTTGCCCACTTTTTTTCCTAAAACGCGGAAATTGGGTTTAACGGATAAATGGACTATAGAGCTGTCATCAGTACTAAAATGTACATGTTTTACGTTTAATTCTTCTGCAATCAACTGCTGCTGATGTTCCATAAAATCAAGAATAGTCTTGTCTTGCGTGGCTATTCGCACAGAAGAGAGGGGCTGGCGCACTTTAAGTTTATGCTCTTTGCGCAAAGAATGGCCGAGGCTTACTATAGTTTTTATAGCCTCAATCCCCTTCTCAAGTGGAATATCGTCAAACTCGTGCGGCGCTTCTGGATAAAGGCATAAATGCACTGAATCGGGCATTTGGTCTGTTTTAAGATTGAGGTAGATCTCGTCGGCAATAAAGGGTGTAAAGGGTGCCGAGATCTTGGCTAACTGTACCAATACATAGTAAAGGGTGGCAAAGGCCTGCTGCTGATCTTGTGTGGATTCTGACTCCCAAAAACGTCTACGACTGCGTCGTATATACCAATTTGTCAAGTCGTCGATAAATCCTATTAATGGCTCTACAGCATCGCTTAAAACATAATTATCCATCCCTTTGCGTACCTGCTTCACAAGCGCATTAAGCCGCGCCAAAATCCAGCGGTCAATAATTGCTTCCGGCTTTGGAGGTGTTGCGTCGCCATGGAGAGGCTTCCAACTATTGATGCGTGCATAAGTGACAAAAAAGCTATAGGCATTCCACCATGGAATAAACACTTGACGTAGTGTCAACGCCACTCCCTGCTCGGAGAAACTCATATCTTCTGCCTTTACGGCATTGCTATGCATCATATAAAGACGGATTGCATCTGCTCCATACTTTGATACGACCTCTAATGGATCTGGATAGTTGCGCAGCCTTTTGGACATCTTGGTGCCATCTGCAGCCAAAATAATGCCATTGACAACAACATTTTTAAAAGCTGGCTTATCGTAAAGCGCGGCAGCAAGGATAGTTAGGGTATAAAACCATCCTCTAGTCTGATCTAGCCCTTCGGCAATGAAATCGGCCGGAAAATTCTTTTCAAATAGTTCTTTATTTTCAAAGGGATAATGATTCTGCGCGTAAGGCATTGAACCCGATTCAAACCAGCAGTCAAACACCTCTGGAATACGCTTAAATGTCTTTCCGTTTTTTTTAATCACTAATTCGTCAATAAAATGACGATGCAGATCGTGGATCTTTTCGCCTGTCGCTTGCTCTAACTCTGCGAGACTGCCTATCACTAGGATCTCCCCATCCTCACTTCTCCATAAAGGAATAGGCGTGCCCCAATAGCGGTTACGGCTAATATTCCAATCGCGTGCTGCCTCTAGCCACTTCCCAAAGCGACCTTCTTTTAAATGCTCTGGCACCCAATGGATTTTCTCATTGGCTGCAAGCATTTTATCCTTGATCTTCTCAACTGCTACAAACCAGGTCGCCATAGCTTTGTAGATAAGGGGTGTATCAGAACGGTTACAGAAAGGATAACGGTGATGAAAGGTGGCTTGCTTAAAGAGAACTCCCTGCTGCTTTAAACGTTTGATGATCTCCTTATCGGCATCTTTTACAAAAAGTCCTTGATATTCTGGAATCTCGCTGGTAAAGCGCCCATTGCCATCGACCGGACAAACGAGCTCTATATTCTCACGCTGGCAAGCATAGAAGTCGACTTCTCCGAAAGCTGGTGCGCTATGTACAAGTCCTGTACCATCTTCCAGGCTCACAGAATCTTCCATAATCACTCTAAACACACCTAAAGAGGCTCGGCTTGCAAAATAGGGAAATATTGGCTTATAGCGTTGGCCTGCAAGATCTTTTCCTTTGAACTTGGAAATAACAGTAAAGCCCTCTTTGCCATGAAAGGTCTCATTCAAACGCGCTTCGGCCAAAATGTAGTTGTGGTTGCTATGAGGATCGTGCACTTTAATATAATCTATCTCAGGTCCAGCCATCACAGCCAAATTCGAAATCAATGTCCACGGAGTTGTCGTCCAAATAAGCAGAGAGGTATCGGGGCTGTTTTCAAGCTGAAAAGCTACGGTTATAGATGGATCGTCGATATCTTTATAATTCTCGCCCGCTTCGAAGTTAGATAAGGGGGTTCCTAGCTTAGCCGAAAATGGCATCACCCGAAATCCTTCATAGACCAATCCCATCTCGTATAGCTGCTTAAAGACCCACCAGACAGACTCCATGAAGGTGATATCCATCGTATGCCATGTCTGAGAAAAGTCCACCCAACGCCCCATACGCTCTACAGTTTGCTTCCATTCATGCGTGTAGCGTTTCACAATGCCTCGACAGGCTTCGTTAAAGTTCGCGATCCCATAGGCCTCTATGGATGCAGCTCCAGATAGATTATGCGTTTTTTCAACCTCATTTTCGATAGGAAGACCATGGCAGTCCCACCCAAAACGGCGTGGGACATAGAATCCCTCCATTGTTTTAAAGCGCAAGACTACATCCTTGATTGTCCCGGCCAACAGATGGCCATAATGAGGCAATCCTGTGGCAAAAGGCGGCCCGTCATAGGTTACAAATGTCTTCGCCCCACTTCTTTCGTTGACAGATCTTTCAAAGATAGTATTGTTTCGCCAATATTCTAAAATACGGCGTTCGCGCTCATCAAAACTCTCGTTGGGAACAGCTTCTAGCATAGGATTTACAAGGGGTTATTTTTGGAATACTATAGCGCAAAAAAGCAATCCATGCTACTATATTAGTATAAATCATCTCATTTTGGGGGTGTACTGGTTTCGACTAGGGAATAAAGCCTTAGATGCATGCGGAGGACGTCGGTTGGCCTCCTTAATCATCCGATACAAAATTAATTGCCGAACAGAACGTTTGGTTTAGTGCTGGCGAGAAACTTGCAAAAGTTGAAATGCCTGCATTAGCAGCAGCTTAATCCTAACAGAGAAAGCTGCGCGGTAGCCTATCTTGGGACCAAGGAGGGTAGAATCTACCGTAATAGTCTTGGTATGAAGTAAAGCCTCTGGCTCTTAGGGCCTACTTCGAGATTATAAGAACCAACCGGTTACTGAGGGGTGCCCTGCAGCGTAACTGGAATTTACAGGGCAATAAGCATGTAGTATTTAATGTGGAGTTCGCTTAGGACGAGAGTTCGATTCTCTCCACCTCCAATTAAACAAAAGGCTTCAGTTTAACGACTGAAGCCTTTTGTTTTTAGAGAAATACGACTCAAAATCACACCGAAAAATTCAGCTGCGTAAAGCTCAATTACGCATTATTTACGCACTAGACTAAACGAAACTGCAGTAAAAGAATTGGAGATAGAGTTGACATGGAATCAATAAACCCCGTTTACTTGGATAACAGGGTCGTAAGGGAACTAATCTATGTGATACTTGTGATGCCTGTGACTCCCTGAGAAGGGGTATCACATTTCAATACATTGTCACAGAGACTTTAACTATAGCCACCTCTTTACCCCATACTCAAGCCTTGGATTATACCATCCACAGCTTCTCTTTATGGGTAGTCATATCTAAATTTCACAAAAAGATGCTATTTTTGTGAATATAATGCAATTCAGTTGCTGATTTTCACAAAAGTATGCTACATTTGTGAAATCGAGAGGAGTTATCAATATGCATCAAAGCATAGAAAATCTAGTAAAAAATAGAATTATCGATCGTGGCCATGGATGGTGCTTTACTCCCATGCATTTCTCTGATCTAGGTAGCGATCCCTCCATCCGAAAAGCTCTTTCTCTGCTTCAAAAACAAAACTTCATCCGAAGGCTTGCGCAAGGCATTTACGATTACCCCATAATGCATGACCTTTTAGGCATAATTCCTCCCGATTTAAATGAAGTCGCTAAAGCTATAGCAGAAAAAAACGGAGTTCAAATTCAACCCGCTGGAGCTCATGCAGCTAATTTAGTTGGCCTGTCTAATCAAGTTCCTGGGCGGGTTATATTTTTAACTGAAGGTCCATCCAGGACAGTTAGCATAGGAAATCAAGAAATTATTTTCAAAAAGACTACAAAGAAAATTATGTCTTCTGCAGGCACTAAAGAAGGTCTTTTGATTCAAGCCATGAAAAATCTAGGAAAAGATCATATCGACCAGATAACACGTGCACGAATTGCAGAATTCCTTAAAGACTCCAATGAAAAAGAAATCAGAGACAACATGAAATTTGCACCTGCATGGATGCGAGTTATTGTTTTTGAAATTATAGGACTCAAACCATGAAAGAGATTTATCTTTTATCTAAAAATGAACGGGGACTTTTCTTTAAAGCTGCAAGTGATATTAAGAAAATGCCTCTCGAAATTATTGAGAAAGATTATTGGGTTGTGTGGGTCTTGGAGAGGCTTTTTTCACTTGAAAAGTTAAAGCCTTATCTCACCTTCAAAGGAGGCACATCCCTTTCAAAAATATATGGATTAATTGATCGATTTTCAGAGGATATTGACCTTTCAATTGAAAGAGATTTTTTTGGCTTTGGTGCACCCCATGACCCTGAAAATGCGCCTTCCAAGAAAAAACAAAACGCTATCATCGACAATCTTTCAAAAGCATGTTCTACTTATGTGCAAACTGAAATGTTAGCAGATCTTAAAGATATTTTTGCTGCAAAACTTGGAATAACTGATGGATGGCAAATCTTCCCTGATCAAAAAGATCCAGATGCTCAAACGTTATTATTCGCATACCCAAGTGAAAATTCAAAAGCTGGATATATTCTTCCGCTAGTAAAAATCGAAATTGGCGCAAGATCAGAACACTGGCCTGTCAGTGAGCGTAGAGTACAGAGCTATGTTAAAGAGGCGTTAAAAGAAAAAATTCATGAACCAGAAATAATGATTCGAGTTCTGAATGCTGAACGAACTTTCTGGGAAAAAGCAACTATTCTTCATCAATATGCCCATTTACCTGAAGATAAAAAGCTCCCCCCACGAATTTCAAGACATTATTATGATTTCTTTCGCCTGCTAAATTCTGAAATTAAGAAAAAAGCCCTTCTTGAAACCGCGCTACTTGAACGTGTCGCTGTCCATAAAAGCATTTATTTTGCCTCAAGTTGGGCGAGCTATGGAACGGCTAGGAAGGAAACTTTAAGACTATTTCCTCCAGCTCGGATTTTAAATGAACTTGAAAAAGATTATGCGCTGATGGAATCCATGCTCTTCAGAGAGATTCCTACGTTGGAATTAATTCTAACAACGATCGAAGAATTTGAAAAAGAGTTTAATTGCGCAGCAGGACAGACATTATGACCATCAAAATACTCATAAGAAATTACCATACTGAAGACACGAAAGCTCTTGCCAGTATCTACTATAACACGATTCATCGGATCAATATTCAACACTATACAACAGAACAAGTAGATGAATGGGCACCGGTCTCCAGCTTAGAAACAGAAGGTTGGGCAAAGAAATTTTCCAGAACGAAGCCCATCGTCGCTGTTGTTGAGGACGAAATTGTTGGCTTTGCTGAATTCGAATCAAACGGCCATATTGACTGCTTCTTTTGTCATCATGATTGGATAGGCAAAGGCATAGGCTCCGCTCTTATGAAAGAGATTCTTCAAAGAGCAAGGAACAATCATATTCATCGCATATTTTCTGAAGTCAGCATTACTGCAAGGCAATTTTTTGAAAAAAATGGATTTAGAGTCGTAGCTGGACACACAACTGTCAGAAATGGCATTGAACGCACAGGCTTCAAGATGGAACGCATAGTTTAACCGCTTTTCTTACAGATATAGGAATTTATTCTTGGAAAGAAGAAAACTTGAAGCGACGCACACAAGCTTTTCCGACATTAATTGAACAGATGTTATAAGCTCCTCCCGGCTCTTTTCAATTCCTTATTTGATTCTTCTGATGGAGAGGTCTCTCTTTAGACGATTGTCATAAATATGACAAGGTATTGATGATTTTTTTTCCGATCCTTCTTTTTGAAATATCTAAATTAAAAATTATTTAACTTTTACCTCTTTCCTGTTAAACTCCCCGGCTTACACCAAGAGAACAAAATGCCATCTAATACAGTCGAAAAAGTTCAGGCCAAAGACCTGAAAGAATACAAAGAGTTTTTCAAAGAAATTAAAGAAAAAATCTTAACCTCTCAGGTAAAAGCTGCTTTAGCTGTTAACCATGAACTCATTAATCTTTACTGGGACATAGGTTCTAAAATTCATCTCAAACAAAAAGATGAAGGCTGGGGTGCTAAGACTATCGAAAATCTAGCCAACGACCTAAAATCCTCCTTTCCTGAGATGAAGGGATTTTCTCATAGAAATCTCAAATATATGGTTCAATTTGCTAAAGAATACCCCGATCTCGCAATTGGGCAACAGGTTGTTGCCCAAATTCCATGGGGTCATAACATCCTTCTCCTTCAAAAGCTTGAAATTCTCCAAGACAGACTCTGGTATGCCCATAAAACAATTGAACATGGATGGAGTCGAAGC
This sequence comes from Chlamydiota bacterium, assembly GCA_013287645.1. Lineage (GTDB taxonomy): Bacteria > Chlamydiota > Chlamydiia > Chlamydiales > JABDDJ01 > JABDDJ01. Next base: position 10,648 of record JABDDJ010000051.1, read on the forward strand.
GTTTTATTGCACTGGTTAGATAGCGGTCTTCATAAACGAGAAGGAAAGGCCGTTACTAATTTTCAAATAACCCTTCCCTCTCCTCAATCTGACCTGGCTCATCAAACATTAAAAGATCCCTATTGCTTTGATTTTTTAACTCTAAGAGAAAAGCACGATGAACAAGAACTGGAATCAGGGTTATTGGATCACGTCCAAAGATTTTTACTCGAGCTTGGAGCAGGTTTTTCTTTGGTAGGCCGCCAAGTTCACCTGGAAGTGGGAGGACAGGATTTTTATATTGATCTGCTCTTCTATCATTACAAACTTCGGTGCTTTATTGTAGTTGAGCTAAAGGCAACGGACTTCAAGCCAGAGTTTGTAGGAAAGTTGAATTTCTATCTTTCCGCTGTAGATGACAAAATGAGGCATCCTGACGACAAATCCACTATAGGACTTTTGCTTTGTAAGGGCAAAAACAAAGTTGTTGCTGAATATGCACTCCGAGATATCAATAAACCCATCGGCATATCTCAGTATGAAGCAAAGATTATAGAATCTCTTCCCGATGAGTTAAAAGGGTCTTTACCAACCATCGAGCAAATTGAACAAGAGCTTGAGACTAAAGAATGATTGAAGCGGACAAGCAGTTATGAAAAACACTCTTCCCAAAAAGTTCGCACTGATTGGCTTCCCTGGAAGCGGAAAGTCTACATTCGCCTCCAAGCTTGGTAACATCTTCATTAAAAAATATCACTTAATTTTAACAATGTCGAATTTATGAAGTGGAAGACATTTTAAGGAGCACTCTTTTTCCACCTGATCCGTGTAATACAATCTTATAAGCCTCTGATATATCTTCCAGATTGAAAATCATCCCATTCTCTAAAGGAATTAAAGCCTTCGACTCAAATCCTTCTTTCATTTCATTGAGAAGTTTGGCATTGGAAGCTGGATCAAGATCAAGAGTATTGATTCCTAGGATCTCTTGATTTTTTCGATAAACTTCAAATAGATTTATATTTGCTTCTCTTTGGTTTGGAAGGGCTGCAATGATAATCATCCGGCCTTGTGATTTCAAACTGTGGATTTGTTGATCCCATTGGAGACTACCAATCGAATTTAAAATAAGATCAACTGATAAATCTTTTGGAATTTCAGAATAAGCTTCCCATCCCAATTGATGCGCTGCTTGGACATCCTCTGGCGTTCTGACAAGCGCAATGGGGGCTGCTTTTTTCCATGAACAAATAGTCATGGCAGCCCTTCCGACTTGACCCATCGCACCAATAACAAGAACTTTTTCTCCTGGTTTAATTCGAGCACGGGTGACAAGCCCATAATAAGCAGTAATAAACGGAAGTGGCTGTGCACCGGCCTGCAATAGAGACAGCGAGCTCGGAATCTCTGCTAACCCTGCCTCCGAAATGATAGCATATTCAGCGTGTGTCCCATCTGATTGAATGCCTACTGCCCCTCCTGTGCCCCAAACATGCTTTCCCTTCCATGCTTTGCTTCCATCAATGACGATTCCTGCAAAATCACGGCCTGGTATTCTTGGCAATTGCGCATTGGGGAAATATCCCATTGTTGCCCGTACATCGCTGGGGTTGATCCCCGAAGAGACAATTTGAATGAGGGCTTCACCCTGCTTTGGTGTTGGTATAGGGCGATCGATACAAGAGATATCTATATCCTGTTCATTTTTGAAGAGTGTGGTTAAATACGCGGCTTTCATAGGATTAGTCTCCTGCTTCAATTGTAATAGAAGTGCCTGGGAGGCTGTCCGGGGATGGTTCTGTATGCGGTTATGCAGAACTCTCCCCAGACACTTGAACTTTAGGAGCCTAACAGGTCTTACTCTTTAAAGTAAGCGTCAGCATAGCCTCTTGCAGAACCAAGCCATACCCCTTCCTTTTTAAAGAAAACAGTATCACCATGTCTGAAAATACGGCAATATCCATGGCCATACTCGCCAGAGTCGAATATAAAATCTACTTTTGAAGCAAGCCCAAACTTATCATCCAAAATATTAAATTCT
>JABDDJ010000052.1:0-1203 GCA_013287645.1 Chlamydiota bacterium
CTGGAACACCTGGAACTGCCGGAGCCCCCGGTACCAATGGGCTTAATGGACAAAATGGCCTTCAAGGCCCATCTGGACCTCCAGGAGCAGCTGGAACTCCAGGCACGGCTGGTACACCAGGTGCAGCAGGAGCTCCGGGAGGGACTGGACCTACTGGACCAACAGGTGCGGCAGGCACAAACGGTAGTACAGGCGCTACAGGGCCAACAGGACCACAGGGTACAAGTGGCGTGAATATTGCATCGGCAAACTTCTTTAGTATTGCTCCTCAAACAATAGCTCCACTTGGTAATATAGCATTTCCTATTGAGGGTTTAGGATCTATAGGATTCGGCTTTAATGGACTTGATACAATTACCGTTGTTACAACAGGACAGTACTTTATAAGTTATAGCGTTACTGCTATAACGACTAATCCTGCTGATTCGTTGGTAGTAGATGTTGAGATTGGTGGTGCTGGTCAAGATATTACAGAGTCAGGAACTGGCCCTTCTGCGGTTGCCCAGACTGTCACTATTTCAAATATTCTCTTTTTAACTGCCGGACAAACAGTTACACTTAACAATATATCCGGTAGTTCAATATCAACTGTGACAACACTTCCAGGCATTACCTTTAGTCCTTACGTCCCTGTGAAGTTGATGATCTTCTTGTTGAGCTAATAATTTTCTTTGAAGGTCGACGATTCTCGTCGACCTTCGTCTATTCAAACTTATATTTTTATAGAGTATCGGGAAGGAATCCACCGACTTGCATGTTCCACATTTTGGCGTAGAGGCCTTGCTGGTTGAGCAGTGAGGTGTGAGTCCCCTCTTCGACGATGTGTCCATGATCAAAAACGAGGATGCGGTCCATACGCGATAGTGTGGATAGTCTATGTGCAATGACGATGGTTGTGCGATTTTGCATGAGTTGTTGCAGACTTCCTTGGATATACCGCTCTGTCACTGAGTCTAGGGCAGAAGTAGCTTCGTCGAGGATAAGTATGGGGGCATCTACTAAGATGGCGCGAGCAATAGCTATTCTCTGCTTTTCTCCACCCGAAAGCTTTGTTCCTCTTTCACCCACCTTAGCTTCATAACCTTTGGGGATATTTTGAATGAATTCGTCGCAATGGGCTAGATTGGCAGCATGCATAATTTCTGTTTCTGTTGCATCGGGCTTTCCGTAAGAGATATTTTCGCGCAGGGTTCTATGAAAGAG
>JABDDJ010000052.1:1213-12567 GCA_013287645.1 Chlamydiota bacterium
GGACGGGATCTTGTGGAATTAAGGCAATCTGTCGTCTGAGTGACTTGAGGGTTACTTCTGCGATCTCTTGGTTATCAATTAAAATTTTTCCGCTAAGCAGTGGGAAAAATCGCAAAATTAAGTTGATAAAGGTGGACTTTCCTGCACCTGTAAATCCAACGAGGCCTACTTTTTCTCCTCCATTAATGCGGACATGTTTATTTTCAAATAATTTCTTTTCGCCATACTGGAAAGTGACATTATCGAAAATAATTTCTCCTGTTTTTATCTTCAAATTTTGCGCATGGGGCTTGTCATTAATATCTATAGGATCGCGTATTACGGAGTAGGCTTGTTTAGCAACGCCAAAGGATTGGAAGAGCTGCGGTAGTGCCGTTCCCACAGTCCACAAAATCATGGATATACTCCACATGGTAGTGAAGACCTGCACTACTTGGCCTGTCGAAACATGATTATTGAGCCATAAGTAGATGAGGGTGCCATTCATTCCAAGAAAGCCTCCTAAAAAATAAAAGACTGACAAAAAGCAGTACATTTTTGTGACATAGAGTTTTGCCCGTTGATTTGTGATTTCTTCTTCTTTTTGAAAAGGGATAAGGCAAGCTTTCTCGTAGTTAAAGCGGTAAAAGAGATTGACAGCAAAATTATTTGTAAAGCTATCGACAATCTTACCGAGCAGGGTACTGCGTGCTTCACCGTGCCGATGCTCATACGCATCGACAGGCTGGATAAATTTGAAGCAAATGGTTAGGTGGACAATAATCCAGGTTAATAAGATCCAGGCAAAAACTGGGCTGATAAACCATAGAAAGCCTGCTCCTAAAACACATGCTGAGACTGCTGGAACAATGGGCCAAATGAGCTGTTGAAGGATTAATTCAATTTGCGTTGTCATGTCGGTCATTTTATTGGCCAGGCTTCCGGCAAATCTTTCATTGAAATAGTGCGGAGAGTGGTGCTGGATGTGATCAAATATAGACATGCGCATATCTGCTTGGAGCTTTGGCATCGCTTTAGCCATGAGGAAGCCTAGAGTACGCGCAATGATTTCGATATAGAAAATAAGAGAAATGCCAGCGATAATAGGACCTTGGAGAGCTGTCCAAGCAGCAGCCCGGTCAGCTTCAAAGTTTGTAAAAATATCTATGACTAGATGTAAAATATAGGGCCATAGGATTGTTTCTATGGGCCAGTTTATGCAGTCGAGCAGTAGGATTAAAAGAAAGATCCATTTCTGGCGCTGAATGAATTGCCAGATAAAATTGATGAGTTCTCTATAAGAAACTAGTTCCATTTTATAGATATATTTCTTGAGTTGCGTTATTAGAATAATAGTAATTTTATACTATGATTGAGAGGAATTATGCAAGTTACTTTGGAAAAAGCTAGTCCCCTTTTAGAGCGAAAGACAAATGCACAGTCCTTTGAAAAATTACCTAAAGGCTATTTGCCTTATGAAGACTTCGAAAAAAAATTCAGTCTAGGTGCTACCTCAACAGAGCAGTATCATTCAAAAACAATGCATCTCAGTCAGGTCACCCATCGCTCTCTTCAAGAGGGTTTAGGGCTTCTTCTTGATGTGGATGAGGAGGTTGTAGACGGCTTAAGAAGTATTATTCCATTCATACACAAATATTCTCCGATATTAGAAAAAAAAATTGATATGGGAGGAAGGGTGATTTTAGTGGGATCGGGATCTAGTGGCCGCGCGGTCATAGATCTTGCTGCCAAATGTAACGAAAAATTTCCGAATCAGAAAGTGATTGGTGTTATTGCAGGAGGAGGTTCCGCTTTTGTCAGAGCAAGGGAAGGGTTTGAAGATTCTGAAGAAGAAGGCAGAAATGCTCTTAAAGAATATCATTTACAGCCGCACGATATAGTGATCTTTGTCTCGGCAAGTGGCTCGTCTACCTTCAATGAGGGAGGCGCTCATTATGCCGCAGAAAGAGGCGCTTATGTACTCTATTTTTATAATAGTAAAAATATTCCAGAACGAACTCAGCAGCTTTTTAAGCGACAAAATAATCCTGTCATTCCACTCTGTGTGGATATTGGACCTCCAGCAATTGCAGGCTCTACGCGTTTACAGGCGGCTACTTTAGCTATCGCTGGACTGGGAGCTCTGTTAGTCACGACTCTCTATTCGTTAAATAATGAAGCTGATTTAGCGGCAAACTATGCTGAATTATTAGTATCAAACATCCAACGTGTGAATGCACTTATACGAAATAATCTGGCAGGCATTGCAAATATTGTCTTAAAAGAAAAAGAAATTTTTTCTAATCCTGCAAGTAATTTTCGACAAATTAGAGATATCACCGAACAAGGCTATGTCACTATTCTGGCATCAAAAGATTGTATACGTGAGGCGTTGATTGATGCGACAGAGACTTCTCCTACATTTTCTACTAATCCCATCCGTCGTGAGTTTGAGCTTCATAAAAAAAGAGCGGAGTTCCAGGCCTATATGGTAGGAATACCAGATAATAAAGAGGCCTGGGAAGCACTTTTAGGTCGAGAAATCTCATCAAAAGAAGAGCTCCATGAACTAAACCAATTTCGGCTTTCAGCAAATGCAGCAGGGTTAAATGCTTTTCAAAAAAGACCTGTTGGAAAAGGAAATCTTTTGATTGGAGTTGCTAAATTAGATGATGACGTTCCCGCTTCTATAGAATTGGTCTTAACATTTTCTGAAGCTATGCATCAGGATGGTGAAGGGAGTGTGATTTTGATTTGCAGAAATAAATTGACAGATGGTCAGAAAAATGATTGGATATTTCATAAAGTTTCCATTTTGGCCATTGAGGAAGTTCCTGAAGACGGTATTGGCATCACGGAAACCATAGCCTTAAAACAAGTTTTGAATTTGATCTCTAACGGCTCTATGCTCTTAATGAATAAAGTGCTTGGAAATCAGATGATCGATGTCAGGGCATCCAATCAAAAGCTGATTGATAGATGTTTGAGATTGACTAAAGAAAATGTTAAACAATGCAAGCTATCTGATAAAGAACTTTATCACACTATTGTCCATGTCAATGAATTAATGAAATCTTCCAATGAAAATGGGATTTATACACCGGCAATCGTCAAAATTGTTTTAACAATGCTTAATTTAAATAAGACACTTCCAGACTTTGAAGAAGTGATTGTTTCTCTAAGAGCCAAACAAGAACTACTTGACTAGATTTCATATTGAACGAGTGCGCTCCAAGGAACTCGCTTCGCTCGTTCAATATTAATTTACAGAAATGACTTTTTTGCTAGTAAGATTCGTTAAATGCTTATTTGAGCTACTTGACATCCAAACCGCTTCTGCAGCATCTTGTGAGGCGCGAGTTAGCTCTTTAATCTCGATGACTTTCAAACCAAGATTATGCTCATGAAGAGCATCCTGAATCCTTTGAGCAGAGCTTTTTAATTTATTTTCCATGACTAAATCTCCCATTTTGCATACTATAGATACTCTATCTATAAAAACGAAGCAATCTTTAGGAGATTTTATGAGTTTTGAATTTAATACAAGATATGAATGTTTGAAAAGTGAATATTCAGGTGGGACTCTGGATGGAGGATTTAGTCATATTGCTTTTTCATTTGGAAGGATTAACAACTTTGGATTTATGGGTGCGCGAGAATTTCTACTTATGACAACTCCTGAACCAATCACTCATGAATCTCCTGCTTGTATAGCTTCTCCAGTTGTGAAAATGTACACCTTAGGAACAATAACTTTAGGACTTACTCAACAAAGCTTGATGTCAATTCCTGTTCGCGTTTTTGCGCCAGAGGAATTAACTTTCATTGCGCGACATATTTGTATTGGAAATATAGAATTTTTAATCGAACCGAGAACCGTATCGATAGCATGTCAGAAATTAAGTTTTATAAAAACTACGGAAGAAGAACCACCCTGTTTTGAAATTGTAAAAAGTTGGACGATGAGTGAAAAGACTGAAATAGAGATCATAAAAGTATAAAGATGCTTAAAGAAGAAATCATTGAGAGAGTATTTGTCGAGGAGGACTTGGAAGCGAATCCTGGTACTTCGAGAGAATTGTGTTTAAAAGAATTTCTTTCTAAAGGCGGAGCTTTACACTACATCTTTGACCTAAATAGTGTACCAGAAAGGTTGATACAGTTGAATAGGGAAGATGCTATCTATCCTGTATGCTCTGGAGGTTTTTGCCGTTCTCAAGCCCTGTGGGCACTTTTACAGCCGTTGGCACATCAAATTATTCTATTTCCTCCCCATGCGGCACGAGTCGGTTGGGATCCCTATAATGGCAAAATCAACAGATATAAGAATATGCTCATGGAAGATATGCCTGACGCTTTTGGTGAGTATTTTGGAATAGATAAAGAAGTGCGTTTTGGCTTTGAGAATACATCTGAGTGGGATTTTATAGATAAAGCGCCTACTAACGAAGGTTTAAATTCGATTTCAGAGTTTTATACTACACATTATTTTGGTCCTGAAAGCTCCTGGCAGGGACGGCGGGGGAAAAAACGTGTCTATATGACCTTTTCAAAAAATACACATATTGTTCTTTACCGTTTAAATCAGACAAATTCTAGCTTAAAAGATGTTGAGATCATTGCAATTAATTCTGATGATATTATTACAAGCCCACCTATAGAGTTAAGAACTACTCCAAGAAGCTTTAAGGCTTATGAGCATTTTGCGAATCTTTTACGACGTTATCTACAATTTTGGGTTCAATAAAGGGAAAGAGAAAGTCATTTTCTCTAATAAGCTGATTATGTGCATCGATAAGATCATCATACTTTTGTAAGCTCGGTATGGGGGCGAGAAACTCTTTTTTTTCGGCATAGGTGTTCTGGTCATTCACAGGAGCACGAAAATTAAAATCGTAATACATTCCGAGAGGTATTATCCAGAGCAGAGAGCGCACTAAACATTCTTTTGCATTTTGTCTATTGAAAGAATTTTTTATAAAACTAAGCTCAGCAATTCTAGAAATGGCATTTAGATCTGGATCGTTCTGTAGAATAGTTACCTCTTTAGTCAGTCTCTGATACTTTAGCTTTTCCACTTCATCGGTACTGTCTTTATTTAAATTTTTTAAAATTTTGGTTGTTTGATTGAGTCGATTGTATAAGTATTCTTGAAGATTATCTTTATTTGAGAGAACTTTAACCATTTTATTTTGATACCAAACAGCCTTTAGATATTTATACGTATGGTAGGGTAAAAAGGCTGAGGTAAACAAGGCAAGAACTGGCCAGGCAATGATACTCCCTACAAAGGGTAAAATCTCATCTTTGAATTTTAACTTTCCATCTTCTAGAAGCTTAATAGTTTGATAACTAAGCTCCCAATTAGAACGATTAGAGATAAGAGTACTTTGTATATTAGACATATAAATAGTATACACTATAAATAGCATAAATGTCAAGTTAAAATAATATTTGTTATAAGGCAATTATGTACCTTTTATTCTCGTTTTTAAGTCGCCTTCTTAGCCTTTCTTTTTTGGGATCACCAGTAGGTGATGCTGTTCAAAAACCTCCATCTGAAAAAATTGCTCCTACTACTATCTACGTCTGCCCTACAACCCATCTTGATTGGGACTGGCTGAATAGCTTCGAACAGTACTATGCCAATGGCTTTCAACCTTCTGTCAATCCTGTAAAGTTTACTTTTGACCAGATGATCTCGCTGCTTAATGCACCTTCTTCAACATTTTGCTTTTCTCTGGCCGAATTGGGATATCTGCAACGCTATTTCATCGACAATCCTAGTGCGGGTGCCGCATTACTCTCTGCTGGAAACCGCTTGTGTCTCATGGGTGGTGGTATTACTTCGCCGGATAGCCTCACCTGCCATGGCGAAACATTCATTCGCAACTATCTGGTGGGAACGCAATGGCTAAAGCAAATTGGTCTAGATAGCTTACGGTCGCCTCTAGCATGGCTTCCAGACGACTTTGGACATGATCCACAACTTCCAGTAGTTTTACAAGCTATGGGTATGAGTGCTGTAGGACTATCCAGAGTGCCCGGTTCAATTCAAGGTACCCCCTGCGCTGTACCCATAGCGGGTGGAGCATCGGTGGCATCGCAGCTAGAAAATACAAATGGCCTTGTTTTCCTATGGGGCGCTAAAGATGGCTCGCAGACTATTTGCCATTTCATGCCCGATACCTACGCTGTATCGAGCGCTAACTTGCAAGGATTTGTGAGTACCTATAGCGGTGATCAATGGAATGGCGTCAATATGTTTGTGCCTGTGCCTTCTCATGACTTCGCAACGCCCACGACACAAATTCAAGAAGATATTACTAACTACAACACAGCCCCTGTCAATGGTGTTAAGGCGCAGATTGCCACTTTTCAAGATTTCATTAGCGCAGTTCAAACAAATCTTGGCGCTTTAGGCTCCCCTTTCACACTCTATGCCTCCAACTATTGGACAGGCTACTTTGCAAGCAGGCCAGCTTTGAAAATCAACCATAATCTCGCTGCAAGGGAATTAATGGCTGCTGAGACCGCCAGTGCGATACTGCAGATCTATAGTACTCTGGCCGCTTCTGCTGGAGATTCGTTAAACGCTGCTATCCATCAGGGATGGCGGACACTTTTGCCATCAACACATCATGACTTTATTACAGGCACTTCGCCAGACTGGATTTATGGCTCTGAACAGTTACCCCTGTCACAGCAGGCGTTGGATCTTAGCGTCAACAGCCGTTCAAAGGCGACAGAGCTACTAGCAGGTGCTGTGCAAGGAGCGCCAAAAAATAATGAAACGCCTGTGGTCGTACTCAATTCCCTGGGATTTCAACGCAGCGGAGTTGTCGAACTTTATCCCAATAGTGTGACAGCCACGACTGCCTCAGTGCGAGGACCCTCTGGTGCATGCACCATGCAGCCCTTATCCAATGGAGGGATGTTATTTCAAGCGACGGGCATTGCAAGTCTTGGATGGAATACCTTCTATTTAGCTTCAGGAACACCTCCAAAAAATCCGAAGGCTCCAGTCATTGGTAGCAGTGTAGTATTAGAAAACAATCTATTATCAGTGACCCTGTCAGAAGAAGATTCGTGGTTTATCACATCATTTTACGATAAGCAGGCCAGTCTTGAATTAATCCGCGATTCGATGGTGGGAAATGAGATCCGCATCTATTCAGATAGCGGAAACCTCTATCAATTTGGAAACGAGCCTCTCTACTGTTCTCCTACACAATATGGAACTTTTAAAGAAGTAAATACCGCGTTTCAAACTGTGGGCACTCCAAGTTTCATAGAATATGGACCCCTGCAACAAACATTTGCAGTCACTATTCAAGACAGTATCAGCGGACAAAGCTATTCTCTAGAATATACATTAATGGAGGACGAACCCTTCTTGCGTATGAAGACCACAGGTGCTGCACCTCCTAGTAGCTCTGTGGTGGTAGCTTTTCCCTTGATTTCCGAAAACAATTTAGTGCCCGACGGCCTGATGCATGGTACTCCATACCATTGGGATGACCAAGAACCTACTCGCTACTGGAATGGACCGACCTTCCAGGCTACCCACGACTTTGTGCTGCCCACTGAAAGCACTTCAAATCCACCTTACGTGGCTGCTATCTATCATGGAGATGTGCCTGCCTGGTGCCGCAACCAGGGCACTAGTCCATCAGACTCAGATATAGGAACTATTTTAGGAACTATCTTGCGCAATGCAGATGGCTTGCAGCGTGGAGCTGCAGGTACAGATGGTGCCACTCATACGCGTGAGTATGCCCTACGTATACCTAGTGGACTTTCAGCGCCTTCAACAGGAATTCCGTTACAAGAATCCCTTGCACTTACAACTCCCCTATTTGCAGAAATACAGTACTCTCTTTTATCGCTGCCTAGTTACCTTCAACAAAGCGGGTCACTTGCATCGGTAACGCCCTCACAGGCTATCATACGCGCAGTGCGGGGACAAGACGGAAGCGGACCTTTGGTGTCAACCGGAGTGCCTACAAGTTTTGTATTGCGGATATATAATCCCGATTCAGCGGTGACCTCGACACAGGTTACATTGCCTTTTCAGAGTTCCTCACAGCCTATAGTAGCCGATCTTGTGACGGCGCTTGAAGATCCCATACCCAATAGTCAAATAACCCCCAATGGTCAAAATATCACCGTCCCAACTCCCCATGCCATTACGACTGTACAGATACAAACCAATCGAGTCTTTTCAGTGCCCAATAATGGTAAGTAGCTCATCTTACCCTAACTTATTTAACGCGAAGGTGAGTGAGTAAGTATTTTATCAACTAGATTTAATATATTTATTATGATATAATTAAATTTTTATTTAATATAGGTAATATAATGTTTAACAATATTTTATTTTGTATAATTTGTTTGACAATCTCAATGATATCGACCATGAATCTACAAGCCACACCATTGCGCATTGCAACCTATAATCTTTGGAATCCTATCTTCGAAGAGAAATATTCAGGTCAAAATACTTGGAAACAGAGATTCCCTTTCTTAATCAAAAATATTCTTGCATCAGATAGTGATGTAATCAGTTTTGAAGAAGTGGGTCAAAAACAGTATTTAGACTTAATAGAAGAAATCAACAAACAGTATCTCTCTATTTACCTCTCTCATGCAGCTAGTCAACCAGGCCAGAATGAGGGACGAGATGGAATAGCTCTATTTTATCGACCAAATAAAATCACGCTTTTAAATTTTGTACAATCACAAGATGGTTCTAGACCTACCCATCGAAGAGATTTTTATGCTGATCTACGAGTAGCTGGTAACAATAACGCACCCATTCATTTTAGAGTGGCCTGTTCTCATTTAGATTCTGGCAATGATCTTTCGATTGGAAATCAACAATTAGCCGCTTTAGTCGAAGATGTTCAGAAAATTAATAAAGGAGAAAATATTGACTTTGTGGTGGTTTGTGGAGACTTTAATGAAGGAGAGAATGAATCTTTCAGACCAAGATTTGAAATTATGCAAAAAGCAGGTTTTATCACGGACGGATCTATTGCCAGGACACGTCCTGAAGCATTAGACGTAAGACATAATGGCCATGTTGATTGGATCTATTTTAAAAAATTATCAGCATTAAACTTTGAGCTAGTTCCAGTAATGCCTATCGGAGATGAAAAAGCTTCGGATCATAAACTCACCTTAACGGATCTAAAATTCTAAATTTTTATGCAAAATGCTAACTAAAATTGCATTTTGCAATGTAAAATGCTAGCGCAAATTGCATTTTTCATTGTAATATGAAATTTTATGAGGGAAGTATGAAATACATACCCAGAAAAATAACTCCTCCTGAAGACAGCTATTTCTTATTAGGACCTAGAGGTACTGGAAAATCTACCTGGTTAATGCACAACTATCCCAAAGCTCTGCGGATTGACCTATTACTGGGTGAAGAAGAACGTAAATTTAGCAGTTATCCGGAAAGAATTAGGGATGTTGCTGCACACATGGCTCCCGGGGATGTTTTAATCCTAGATGAAATCCAGCGAGTACCTCGCCTATTGCCCGAAATACACGCTTTAATTGAACAAAAAAGAGACATTCAATTTATCCTGACCGGTAGTAGCACAAGAAAGTTACGTAGGGCAGTTAGCGATCTCTTAGGTGGGCGCGCACTATTACGACAAATGGGACCCTTTTTAGCCTCAGAGCTGGGACAAGAGTTTTCACTGGATAAGGCCTTAACTATAGGATTAATACCACTCATTTGGGAATCTAAAAATCCCGAAGAGCGTTTACGCAATTACATACACCTATATTTAAAAGAAGAAATACAGGCAGAAGGACTTGTCCGTCAGATAGGAGATTTTGCTCGATTCTTAGAAATTGCCAGTTTTTCTTATGCGTCAGTCTGGACCACAACCGATATTAGTAGAGAATCTAGCGTCAAACGAGCTACGATTGATAATTATCTTCAGGTACTCGAAGACCTCTTTTTAGCCTTTTCATTACCCGTTTTTTCACGCAGAGCCAAACGCCGATTGATCGCACATTCGAAGTTTTATTATTTTGATGTTGGAGTATACAGAGCTTTACGTCCTCAGGGAATACTCGATAGCTCGAGTGAAATAGAAGGTCTAGCTTTAGAAGGCCTTGTGGCTCAACATCTTCGTTCATGGGTTTTGGCACAACGAGAGCCTCATTCACTCTCATTTTGGCGTACAGCAACAAAGTTGGAAGTCGACTTTGTTATTTATGGTCCTCGAGGATTTTGGGCGATTGAAGTAAAGCGTTCTCCTAATCTTGGTCCAGATGATGTCAGAGCGCTACTAGCATTTAAAGATGAATATCCTGAAGTAAACTGCTTTTTTGTTACTCTTTCTAAGTATCGCACCACGTACCGAGGATTTCCAGTTATTCCTGCAGAAGAATTTCTTCTAAATATAGATCCACAAAATCCAATTTTCTCTTCTGAATCATTGTAACTTATTTAACACTGCCTTTGCTGCATGGTAGCCGCACATGCCATGGACTCCTCCACCTGGTGGTGTGGATGAGGAACAGATATAAAGGCCTTTTACGGGAGTTGAGTAAGGTACAATTCGTGCTACAGGTCGTGTGAAAAGCTGAAAGATATCCTGTACTCCCCCATTAATATCCCCTCCTACATAATTGGGATTATACTGCTCCATTTCAACAGCTGACTTTGTACTACGCGCCAGAATACAATCCCTAAAGCCAGGCGCAAACCTCTCTATTTGATTCTCAATGGCCTGTGTCATATCCTGAGCCGATCCATTAGGCACATGACAGTATGCCCAAGCAGTCTGTTTTCCTTGTGGAGCTCGTGTCTGATCGAATAAACTCTGCTGAGCCAGAAGGACAAACGGTTTTTCTGAACATCGGTTTTCCCATACAGTGCGCTCAGAGTCGACAATTTCCTCCGCAGTGCCTCCAAGATGAACTGTCCCAGCGCGTAGGCATTCTTTCGCTCTCCATGGTATGGGTGAACTCAATGCCCAGTCAATTTTAAAGACTCCGGGACCATAACGGTACTTTGCCAGTCTTTGCTTATAGCTTTCGGGTAATTGACCAGCTCCTATCTTGAGAAGTTGCCGAGGAGTAATGTCGCAGAGCACAGACCGGAAAGGCAAAAGGCTTTCAAGAGAATTTACAGGGGCATTTGTATCAATGTTTCCGCCGAGCGAAAGAAAGTAACCTGCTAATGCATTGGCTATGTTCTGAGAGCCTCCTTGAGCCATTGGCCATCCAAAAACATGTCCTAAAGTGGCTAAAATGATACCTATAGCAGCGGTTACAGGTTTATCTAAAGGTAGGCAAGAGTGAGCAGCTAAACCGGCAAAAAGACTTTGCGCCCGCACACCTTTAAA
>JABDDJ010000053.1:0-10625 GCA_013287645.1 Chlamydiota bacterium
ATAGGCACAATCCTCCAATTCCATCTTCACCCCTTCGAGAAAAGGTAAAGCTTCAGGGATTTCGAGGAGATTTAGTGCTATTGGCTGATCTTTTCCCAGCATCTCACCACTAGCAATGCGAAATAAAAGATTATATGCAATATTGCCTGCGCTACCAGTAACTGCAATGCGTTTTAAAGGTTTCGTCATACAAAAATGCTTCCCTCAGATTTGAGTTATACTGTATACTACTTACCTATGCCAGATCATATCAATATTATAGAGATATTTCCAAGTGTCCAGGGAGAATCCACATTAACCGGGCTCCCTACTACCTTTATTCGGTTAGCAGCCTGCAATTTACGCTGCACCTGGTGCGATACTACCTATTCTTTTGGCAGGGGAACGGCTGTAGATTTAGAAGAAATTGTAAAGCAAGTTAAAGATTTTGGTTGTCAGCAGGTCTGCGTCACAGGAGGAGAGCCCCTCCTTCAGCAAAATGTCTATCCGCTTATGACTGAGCTTTGCGATGCAGGGTATCTCGTCAGTTTAGAGACAGGTGGTTCATTATCAACGACTAAGGTCGATCCTCGCGTGCGAGTCATCTTAGATATCAAGTGCCCTGGCAGCGGAATGCATGAAAAAAACCTCTGGGATAACTTAACTCAACTAAAGTCCCAGGATGAAGTCAAATTTGTCCTGCTCCATCGCGAAGATTACGACTGGGCCTTAGAAGTTTGCCATAAACATCAGCTTTTCAATAAAGGCTTTGCTCTCCTATTTTCTCCTGTGCATGGCAAGCTCAATCCCCAAGATCTTGTTAAATGGATTTTAGAAAATAAGATCAATGTTCGACTCAACCTTCAAATACATAAGTTCATTTGGACCCCAGAAACTCGAGGTGTATGATGCGCGCAATTGTTCTTCTCAGTGGAGGAGTTGACTCAGCTGTTACATTAGCCTATGCCTTGGTAGAAGGACGACAGTGCATCGCACTGACATTTGCCTATGGCCAGAGAAATCGCGTCGAATTGAATAGTGCTAAGGCCATTGCAGAGTACTATCATGTCCCTCATAGACAAATAACTATTTCCAGTTGGGGAGCAGAAAGCTCTTCAGCATTATTATCAGAGAGCAGAGTACCACAGAATCGCACCCACCAAGAGATTGCAGAGGGAGGTATTGCCCCTACTTACGTTCCTGCAAGAAATACTCTCTTTTTGTCTTATGCACTAGCAGTTGCAGAGGTCGAAAACGCCTTTGAAATCTATTTTGGGGCTAATGCAGATGATTGCCTACCCTACCCAGATTGCAGACCGCCCTATTTTTCCGCTTTTCAAGAAGTCGCCAGGTATGCCACAAAACAGGCAGTTGAAATCAGACCACCAAAAATTATTACTCCTATGATAGGATTACAAAAATCACAGGTGATCGGGTTAGGTAAAAAACTTGGAGTGCCACTAGAGCTCACCTTTAGCTGTTATGCCCCTACAGTTGAAGGAAAGCAATGCGGCCTCTGCGATGCCTGCATGCTCACCAGACCACTACGTAACTATGAATAAGAAAATTTTTGTTATCGCTGGACCCAATGGAGCTGGTAAAACAACAGCTGCACAGACATTGCTTTCTAACTCGAATATCATCTTCGAGTATCTAAATGCTGATGAAATCGCTAAAGGTCTTGCGCCCTTGCATCCAGAAAGTGTGGCTTTACAGGCGAGCAAATTGATGCTTCAAAGGCTTTTTGAGTTATTGGATTCAAATAAAAGCTTTGCTTTTGAAACGACTGCTTCAGCCACAAATTTAATAAGACATTTAAAAAAAGCCCAGTCAAATCATTACGAAGTCCATCTTCTATTTTTATGGCTTTCTAGCCCTGATCTAGCAGTCAAACGTGTAGCAACAAGAGTTGCTCAGGGTGGTCACAATATTCCTGAAGATACTATCAGAAGACGTTATGTGAGTGGTTTGAGGAATCTTATCACACACTATCTCCCACTTGCAGATAAAGCCCATATTTTGGATAATTCAAGCTCAGAGTTAAATAAAGTTATTGCTGTGAAAAATAAAAATAATCTTAAAATCCAAGACTTAGAACTTTGGGAAGAAATACAAAAGGTGGGAAATGATAAAATCCAGCGAAATTGATATTGATAAACTTTTGTTAAAAGCTCAAGCAGATGGTTTAAAGCTTGCTATAGACATTTCTATTCGAACTGGAACACCGCTCATTGTAGAGAGAAACGGCAAGATTATGGAGATCATGCCCAAATACAAATACGTCCGTGTTCCTATCAAGCCTCGAAGAAAAAAATAAACGCAAAGTCGCAAAGTCGCAAAGAAAACATAAAGAGATAAAATTTTTTTTCTTTGCGACTTTGCGACTTTGCGTTTAATTTCTTGTTGTTTGTCTGAGTAATACCTTTCTGATGCCGGAAGGGCTGCGGCGGATACAGAATGCAGGCGTGTAGTAGATAACTCTCTCAACATCGCTGGCATTGCACTGTTCCCAGCGACGTATCAATTCTTTTTGAATCCATAAAACCAGCTCAGTCACGCTATAAGAGAGCGTAGCTTTATAAAAATAACTATGGGCTATTTCTGTGACCGTTGAATAAAAGCCTGCCTTTTCGGCATTCATGGCAAAAATTTCATGGGCAACGCCGGAGTATACGCAAGAAAAAAGAGAGGGGTGCTTTTCTCCTAATATGTTTTGGAGTAGGAATAGGGCACTTTTAGTCAATAGGGGCTGTTCTGAAATACTTTCTAGACGCTCCATCAGTTCATCTCGATGAGCTATCCCATAGCGTTGGGCCATCCAAGGCGTAATTAAAGCTAAAGTAATTTCTTGCCATCGGATCTTTATTTTTTTTGGAAGATCTGATGCTCTTAATTTTTCAAGAATTTGCTTTACTAGTGTTAATTTCTCTTCACTTTTTAAAGAACGTATTTCTCCAGTAAGGTGAGCGGGAATATGGAGTGCTTCACTGAGGCCGAAATGTTCAAGTAAAATTTTGGATTCTTTCGGTGTCAAATCGGCTACTAGACTTCTCAACCAGGCACACCAGTCTATAGAGTATCTCTTAGTGGTGCTGCGTGATCGAAAATGAGCTGATAGTTTATGAGTGAGCTCGTCAATATGGCCTTGACCTAGGCCTTTTACATGTACTAGGGAGGTGGTATTGATGTTTAATAGGTCTGCAATAGTGCTCCAGCCATGTGTGATGAATACTTTTTCGGCCTGTGGAGATAGGTTGAGGGCTTGAATAGGCTCAAAAAGTTGGCAAGGGGTAATCCAGTTGCGCCAGGCGGGTCCGAAATCAAACTCATTTTGGGAGGGTTCATTAGCTTCAAAAGAGGTAGCTATCTTCTGGGAATCTGTTTTAGCACTATTCAGAACACGTACTGTGCGGGGGTCAACAGTTTCTAAAGCGTAGATTTTTTCGAGTTCTCTAGAATAGGAGAGGCCAGGTTCTCTAGGCAATTTGGAAGGAGATTCGCGTAGGACTCGCCCTTTAGTTGATGTTTGGGTGAGTTTTAATTGTGAATAGGAGACTACTCCAGAATTAGTTAAGAGGGCATGCCTTTGTATGGTGCTGGCTTGAGCGACTTCGATAGGCATATCAATGAGAGATGTCAAATGTTTTTTGAAGTTGTCCCAGAAGTTCATCGGTTTCAGATAGGGTGTAGGGGGTTATCGATATTGTTAAAAGCGTATAATGAGGGATTTACGAAAATTTTCCTAGGACTTTTTTTAATTTATTAAATCAAAAATGGTTTTGATGAAATAATCAATGGTAAAGGGTTCTGCTTGTGGAGATGCAAGAAAGTTCTTAATAGCGCTTAGATAGTTATTGTATGTTTTTTCATCCATGCTTATCAAAAAGTGATGCAGATCTTCATTGGTAGCAAACTGGCGGCGGTCGATGTAGCATTCTGAAGGGATATAATCTCCAATATTGTCTGCACCCCAATAGACGGGTACGCAGCCTCCCACAAAGCTATCAAATATTTTTTCAGTGATATAGCCGACCTGGTCTTTCATGTTTTCATAACAGATGTTAAATTTATACTTTGTGTAGATTTTCCATTTACCTACAACTGTGCCTTTCCAATTTTGGTAACCTTCCCAATCGCTTCCATAAAGATCAAATTCAGCAGGATGGTGCTGGGTAAAATAATTAATAGTATTGATTCTTTCGTTATAGAGTTCGGAGGGGTGGGAGGATTTTTTATTGCGTCCGATAAAAACGCATAATTTTTTTTCATCAAAACGAAGTATATTTTTAACCATTTCAAATCTGGGTTGCGCATAGTACAGTTTAAAATAATTAACATTATCTACAATGTCATCAAACATGACTAAAATTTTGCCAAAATAGTCGGTTAAAGATTTATCATGGATTTTAGGCATATACACCGGGGGTTCATACGCTAACAAAATACATTTATTCTTAGGGTAGTTGGTGAGGTTTTTGAGTAGCTCTGGCTTAGTATTTGTGATCGAAATAATCGCTTCTACATCTTTTAGATCTTTGGCATCCTGAGTAAAGGCTACGGTATAGCCTTTCTGTTCAAGGGCTATTCGTAAAGCGCACCACTTTTTTGCTACTTCATCTAAGGAGGAGTGGGGATCGTAGAATGTTTTTAGAGGATTACTTTTCGGATAGGGAACAAAATAGATAGTTTTAGCTTGGAGAGATGCCGCGAAAAGCATTCCTAAAAGTAAGTTAAGAATTACTTTCATACTGCTATCTTATTTTTTAACATATAATTTATTCCTTTACATGCTAGGGCGACCCAGTCGGGCCGGGTATTTAATTCGTAACTTAGTTCATAAAAAACTTTTTCGAAAAGAAATGCTTGAAGCAAGTAAGCAGAGTCTTCATCACTTTTGGGGACAATGGGAATAGGAGCTTTTCGAATGGCTTGCATATAGGCTTGGAGGTAGATAACGCTGATCTGTTCATACCAT
This sequence comes from Chlamydiota bacterium, assembly GCA_013287645.1. GTDB lineage: Bacteria > Chlamydiota > Chlamydiia > Chlamydiales > JABDDJ01 > JABDDJ01. Next base: position 4,955 of record JABDDJ010000053.1, read on the forward strand.
ACATTAGCCCAAGGTTCTAATGTGGGCATTCCTTCTGGTTTGATCACTTCTGATAGGAGTGCCTTATGAGCTACATAAAAGAAGGATTGAATCATTCCAGCGACATCTCTGAGCGACAGCCTCTTAATACGCCGGGCGTTGAGGGATTGCGTGGGCTCGCCTTCAAAGTCAATGATGAAAAAATCTTTTCCTGTATAGAGGACCTGTCCTAAATGGAAATCTCCATGCGTACGAATTTTTTCGCATAAGAACTGTTTCTGAATAATTTTTTGAAAATAGTTTAAAACCTCATGTTCGCTTTTGACGACATCTTCAATGAGTCCATTCAGGCTCTCTGGCAGTTCGACATGTTTTCTGCGTAGAAGCTGCACTGCCGTTTTAACTGTGCCTCGCATGGCTTGATAGATCGACCGTTGGTCTAGTATCGAGCAGGGCTCGGGGGTAAAGTGGGGCTCTTCTGGTTTTGAAATTAATGCTAGATGCATCTCGGCGGTGCGTTGACCGAGGAGACGTGCCGTTTCAAGGCTGCTTCCTCCAATAAGATCATGGATTTTGGTATGTTCTTTTTCAGATTCGTTTAAGGCTAAAACTTTTTCATAATAGCGTGTTAGAGCGTCTAGAAAAAAAGTCCAGCCTGTCCCTTCATTGGGGACAAGTTTTTCCAAAAGAGCGATAGTCAATGGTTGGCTGCGCGAATGTCGCCATTCGATGGCTCCCATGTAGGGGGGAATATGGTCAAAATGGGCTTGATCGCTGAGAAACTGTGAAATTTCGACATCGGGATGGATACCTTCTTCAATGCGTCGGTAAAGTTTGAGGAAAAACTGTTGCCCATAGACAAGTGAGGAGTTACTCTGTTCACTTTTAGAGACTTGGGAGGGTTCTGAAGAAGTAAATTCTTTAAAGAGCCCTTTTCGGAGAGAATCTCCTTGAGAGGGAATGAGTTGGTCGTCATTGAGCGATTTGGCTCTTTTTCGGTTGAGAATAACTTGTAAAATATTTTTTTTGAAGTCTTCGTCGTAAATACTATCATAAAGAATGCCTTCTTGCCCATCAATATGGAGGTGGGCAATGAAGCTTTGTGGAGTATTTTGAAGAATCTGGTCGGCTTTCGGTTTTTTAGCATACGAGAGTAGTAATAGGTAGATATCGATGTCTTCGACCTCTAAATAGGAGACTTGAACTAGGCAGAGTTGTGTTTCGTCTAGCGCCATCTGCGCTATGATAGTAGTATTATGAATGGTATAGGCTTTGTGTTCAAACCAGCGGGCATTTTTGATAAACCGGGGCAGGGCATACTCTAGCTTTTGTAAAGACTTATCTTTAAAAATATTTTTCCAGCTTTTTTCTACATGGAGTAGAGGTATCTCTTCTTTACTTGTAGTGGCAAGAGACTCACTAGGTTTAAGTGACAGCCAAAAATAGTTATGTGGTCCTAAAGTAATATTGTAAGGCTCTTCTTTTATGATCGGAAAACGGTTTTGATGAAAGAGCTCATAGGGTGTATGTCCTACATATTTTTTTAAATCGAGTTCTGTGGCTTGTGAAAATCTAGAGATATTTGTGATAACAAGGATAATTTCGTTTTCATAAGTACGTGTGAAGGCCAATATTTTAGAATTGGGAGAATTGATTATTTCCATCGTACCAAATCCAAAGACTGGATGGCTATTATAGACAGATAGAACACGTCTTAGCCACCATAATAGTGATGAGGGGTTGCTCTCCTGGTTTTCCACATTCACCATCTCGTAATGATAGGGAGGATCGATCACTAAGGGTAGATAAAGCTGTTGTGGATTCGCCTTAGAAAATCCAGCATTGCGGTCTGCACTCCACTGCATGGGAGTGCGTACCCCATTTCTGTCGCCTAGGTAGAAGTTGTCACCCATGCCGAGCTCGTCCCCATAGTAGAGGACAGGTGTACCTGGGAGAGAAAGAAGAAGAATTTTCATCAATTCAATTTTAGAGCGATCGTTGTCTAGTAAAGGAGCTAACCTTCTACGGATACCTAGGTTAATCCTGGCGTGGGGATCTTTAGCATAGATGCGGTACATGTAGTCTCGCTCTTCATCCGAGACCATTTCGAGGGTCAATTCATCGTGATTTCGTAAAAAGAAAGCCCATTGGCAGGTAAAAGGCAGCGGAGGTGTCTGCTCTAAAATGTCGATGATAGGAAATCGGTCTTCCATAGTAATGCCCATAAACAGACGTGGCATAGCAGGAAAGTGGAAAGCCATATGGCATTCGTCTCCTTGCCCAAAGTAAGCTGCAGCATCTTCTGGCCACTGATTAGCTTCAGCGATTAGAACTTTTTCTGTAAAATGAGTATCGACGTGCTTGCGTAGCTTTCTAATAAATGCATGCGTTGGCTCAAGATTTTCACAGTTTGTTCCCTCTTGTTTAAAGAGGTAGGGGACCGCATCTAGACGAAGCCCATCCACACCCATTTCAAACCAAAAGTCGAGAGTGCGGAAGACCTCTTTTTGAACGAGAGGATTTTCAAAATTAAGATCGGGTTGATGAGAATAAAATCGGTGCCAGTAATAGGCATTAGCTACCGGATCCCATGCCCAGTTGGAAGATTCAAAATCTTTGAAAATAATACGCGCCTCTTTATAGCGGTCAGGTGTATCGCTCCAGATGTAAAAATCGCGCCAGATGGAGCCAGGTTTTGCCTGTCGGGCACGTTGAAACCAGGGATGTTGATCGGAGGTATGGTTAATGACCAATTCGGTGATAACACGAATACCACGTTCGTGGGTGAGGCGTAAAAAACGACGAAAATCTTTTAAGGATCCATAAGTGGAATTGACATCAAGATAATCGGAGATATCGTACCCATCATCCTTCAGCGGCGAAGGATAGAAAGGCAAGAGCCAGATAGCAGTAATCCCTAAAGATTCTAAATAATCCAGTTTTTCGGTCAGCCCAGCGAAATCACCTATACCGTCACCGTTCTGGTCATAAAAAGCCCTAACGTGAAGCTGGTAGATAACAGCATGTTTGTACCAAAGCGGATCTGCCTCTAAAAAATTTTTTTGTTGCACTGTGTTCCCGAGAGTAAGTCACTCACCTTATGCAAAACTGATTTAACGCGAAGGTCGCGAAGAAGGCGAAGATTAAACGCAAAGGCGCAAAGCCGCAAAGAAAGCAAATAATAAATTTCTTTGCGACTTTGCGCCTTTGCGTTTAATCTTCGCCTTCTTCGCGACCTTCGCGTTAAATAGCGTAAGGTGAGTAAGACATACTAAATAAGTTTTTTGACAAAGTTTGTCAAAATACTTATGACAGTTAAGGCGAGGAATTATAAAAAGGAGAAATGCTATGATTTGGTTGTGGAAAGCTTTTAAAGAGACTTTTAGTAGACTAGTCCCCACTCTTGCAATTCTATTAGGACTCTCACAAACAGTTAATGCTTCTAACGAACATGGACGAGGTCTTAAAAATCTCACCCAGCAGCAGATCGAACAAATGGAGCAGAATTGGCAGCACGTCATTGGGGTAAGACCCAATAAGCTAGGTGCAGCCAGAATTGAAGAGCATCTAAAAAGAAATAATTTAGCAGCTTCTGCTGCTATCGAACCCATCTCTTCCTTTGAAGAAGAATACATCACCGTAAATGGATCCGAAGCAAGTTTCTTAGACCAAGAACATTTTTCCCTAGCTAGCCCTCAACTACCATCTCACGTTGACAACAGCGTATTACCCTCTTTTCCACCCATTGGAAACCAACATCAGCTAGGATCTTGCGTAGGATGGGCATCCACCTACTATCAAGCAAGCCATGAGATTGGCCTTTTAAATGGAATAAATAATAAGACCAGCTTCAATGGTGTACTCTCACCCAAATGGACCTACAACAGCCTCAATGGTGGACAAGATGGAGGTCTAATTATCACCGATGCCTATCGACTCTTATCCATAAATGGCGCTCCAAGCATCGAACACTTTCCCTATGACACTAACTATCTATCCTGGGACCTAAATACCCAAGATTGGGTAGCTGCTATGTCAAACAGAACAGCACCTGCACTATTAATTAGCGGAGCAGGAAATCAGCCACAAAATCTTCAGGTCATTAAGCAGTTACTAAACAATGGGCATATCCTCACTTTTGGGACATATGTCGACTCTTGGGTATTCACAACTGTTGGAAAGGATCCTTCTAACCCTAGTAGTCCTTATACTGGACAGCAAGCAGTATCATGGATGAATGGATACAATGGAGGCCACCACATCACTATCGTCGGATATGACGATAATGTCTGGATCGATGTTAATGGGAATGGCCAGGTAGATCCGGGTGAAAAAGGAGCCTTCTTAGTCGCAAATTCTTGGGGATCTAACTGGGGCAATAATGGATTTATCTGGGTCTCTTACGATGCCTTTTTGCCTGTTTCAGCGGTGGCTAATGGACCTAACCAAGGCAGAGTACCTGCAGGAGCATGCCTAAATTCATATTTTGTCAGCCTGGCACCTAAAGCAGCACACTATTCTCCACGCCTGTTTGCAGAATTTTCTTTAACACAGACAGTCCGCAATCAGATTGCAATTATAGGAGGAGTTTCCGATGTAGCCCATACATCACCTACAACGACATTTTATAGCGATGCGTTGTATTACAAAGGGGGAGTGTTTGAATTTAATGGAACACATCCAGGAGCTCCAGAAACAGGCACATTTGCACTAGACTTGACAGATTTATTGCCAGCTTCATCCAATGGTCCTCAAAGATACTATTTAACTGTCTCAGATTATGCATCAGGAAATCCCACGACATTAAATAGCTACTCCTTGATCGATCCTGTCAATAAGCAGCAAGTCAATTGCACTCAAGTACCTAAAGTTTGTGATGGCAGTAGCGTTAGCCCTTATATTGACTATAATTTGACCCTATCCGCAGTTGTCGAGCCTCCATTGGTTAATATTACCTCACCAAGTAATAACGGCAATGTGCAAGGGACTATTCAAATTTCTGTCAATGCAACAAGCTCTGTGGGTATTGCTAGAGTAGACCTCTATATCGATGCGAATGTCTACAAATCAGACACAAGTGCACCCTATTTATATTCTGTAGATACTACACAGCTATCTAATGGACCTCATCAGATTGAGGCCATCGCATATGATACAGAAAATAATATCACACAAACATCAATCACAGTGCAGGTGCAAAATCCATCGTATCCATCCTCTATCTTTGTGAATTGTGGAGGAGATGTCGCTACCTACTCAGGCGTAAATTGGACAAAGGATAGCGGTTATACCCTACCCTCATATGCCTATACAAGCAGCTTGCCCTTTGCTAATCCCGTTTACCAATCACAGCGGTATGGAAGATTTAGCTATAACTTCCCAATCGCAAACGGCACACATACAGTAAAATTAAAATTTGCTGAGCTTGTATACAAACAACCTGGTCAGAGAGTGTTTAACGTAGTGATTAATGGAACTCAAGTCATTACCAATCTCGACTTGGTAAATGTCGCAGGGTATGGCGTACCTTACGATAAAGTCTTCCATGTTAATGTGACAGACAATAACATCAAGATAGACTTTGTCCCCGTCGTCAATAGCGCCAAGATCAACGCTATTGCTATCACCACACCCTAAACCTAAACAAGCCTCTTGGAGAAATCCAAGAGGCTACCTAAATATATTGAACGAG
>JABDDJ010000053.1:10635-12466 GCA_013287645.1 Chlamydiota bacterium
GCAGCGAGTTCCCTGGAGTGCGGGGCTCTGCACCGCCTTGATTGCAATGAGAAAAATAGAGTAAAAAGAAAGTCTTTCTAAATAGCGTTGAGGAAACTATGTCAGCCGTAGCATCTCCTAGCTCTTTTGCACTACCCAATGATACGAGTTTACCACCTATAGAAACTACCGTCGCTGCGACTGTTCCAGCTGATGAACCAGCACCCATTGTCCAAGGACCCTTTCATTATATCCAAAGGTATCAACGCCTCTATTTTGAACATCATCATCAGCGACTTGACCAGCCCTTAACGATACCTGTTGTTACCTCTATGTATGCAAAAAAGTGTCAGGAGGCGTTTTTCAATAAGAATGTCGAGCAATTTCGAGCTTATTTACCCGATGATTTAAAAGATTTAGCTCAAATCCTAGTAGATATATACGAGCGTAACCCTTTTAGAGAAGTAATCATATATGCTGCAGACCCCTATAACCCTCAATTGAGTGAATTTTTATTTTTAAACTTCATGGATATTTGTTTTCTTGGTGACTATTCAACATTGTTTTCTCGTGCCATCGAAACTGACCAAACTATTCTCCACGTCAAAAATTTACTAAAGTGCGTAAAAAATAAGGCTGAATTTATCCATTACAATTCAAAATCAACAATTAGATTAGCCTTTGAAAATGATCGTGGTGATCTGATTCAGCTCTTTATTCAAAATGGTGTCTCCATCGAAAAGGAGTTTCCAGGGCTCACAGAAGCTGACATATTTTTTGATGCCGTTATTGATGGCAAACTATCCATTGTTCAAGCATTTCATCGAATGGGATTTCCTTTAGATTTCCACGATGTGGAAAATGGAAACACGGCGCTCCATTATGCTGCAGATGGTAAAAGTGAAAACATCTTCACATTTTTGCTAGAGAAAGGGGCTAATCCACAAGCTGTCAATACTGCAGGAGAGACATATGACAAGTACATCTTAAGCAGTGCTAATGAACAAAGTGATAGTGCTGTTCATGCATTAACTCAATATATAACTAATTCAGCGAATCTTTCCGATTCCATTGCTAACTTAATTAAGTGTATTATTAATCCAGATGTTACAGTCGATAAACAGAATAATACTCTTTTGCACTTAGCTTCGAAACATGTACGTCAAGATCCAATCATAGTAAATATTCTCCTTGACCGAAACGCTAATCCGACACTACCTAACGCTAGAGGATGGACGGCCATCGAATACCTTTATAGATGGACCATGCGCTACCCTTTGATGGAGTTTGAATATTTGCTAGCAAAGTACCAGATTGATAAAGAAGAATGCCGTGCACATATTTTAGAAAGAGATCGTATTGCAAGAAAAATGCTATTGGAAACTTTAAAAGGAGAGAGAACTTTAAGTTTGGAAGAAATCAAAGAGTACTGTTCTGATGTTTTCGATATTAATGATGTAGATCCTCTAGGATGTTCACTACTGCATCGGGCCTATCAGAATGCTTTACCAAATTCCAACGACCCAAAAAGTTGGATTTTGCAGGAACTGTTGAATTCGAGAGCTGTTACTTCTAAAAAAAATTTACTTAATGAAACTCCTCTTGACTGTTCATTAAAAATAATCCCCAAAAAGGAAGATGTAGAATCGATAAAAAAATTAACCTTAGACAAAACAAATTTTCCCACTTTCGATTTTCACTATCTTCACTTGTATATCTCCTTAAGAGAACTTTCTGTCAAAGAGGTAGATAATTTTAATGTTAATATGGATAAATTCCTTCAGGGTGTAGCCAATAAGTGTCCACAGCTTGAAAAATTAAATACACATAGGTTTAAGGTCTCTCCTCAAGT
>JABDDJ010000054.1:0-128 GCA_013287645.1 Chlamydiota bacterium
ATAAGATCAAAGAACTGCGTGAACGGTATAAAAATATTCGTCTCGATGACAGGTCTTCAATAGCGAATCAGACTTACGCTTTTGCTAATCAATTTTATTCTATGATGGCTTTGGCTGAGGCTATGACC
>JABDDJ010000054.1:138-12231 GCA_013287645.1 Chlamydiota bacterium
ATTGTGCTCTACTGCGTAATGAGTTTCGAGGGGCACATTTCAAACCGGAATTTCCTAAGCGTGATGACGCAAATTGGTTGAAGACTAGCCTGGCGAGTTATGACTTTGCTACAAAAGAGCCTAAGGTAACCTATAAGCCGGTGGATATAAGACACTTTCCTGACCTTGCTCAGAGGGATTATACTGCTGCGCATATGGAAGTTCCGCCTATTCAACGATTGCCTACACAGGTGGTGATTTAAATGGCTAAATTCATTTTAAGGATCTACAGGGGCATGTCGGGAAATCAATTCTGGGAGGAATTTGAGCTAGAGGTTATTTCCGGGATGACCATCACGGCTGCGTTGATGGAGATTCAAAGCAATCCTGTAAATACTAAAGGTGAGAGAGTTGCGCCGGTTGTATGGGAGCAGGGCTGTTTAGAAGAGGTATGCGGCTCATGCTCTATGTTGATTAATGGTAAGCCGCGTCAAGCCTGTACCGCGCTTGTAGATAGGATTATTGAAGAGACTGGTCAGACCACGATTATTTTAGCTCCTTTTACAAAATTTCCTTTAATTCGTGACCTTATTATTAATCGCGACAGCATGTTTGAGAACCTGAAAAAGGTTAACGCATGGATAGATGTAGATGGCAGCTCTCAGGCGGGTTTTGGACCAAAAATTAGTCCTAGGGTTCAAGAGGTTATGTACTCGCTTTCTACATGCATGACTTGCGGCTGCTGTGTTGAAGCTTGCCCTCAAATCAATAAACGGTCAAAATTCATGGGTCCGCAGATTATTGGACAGGTGCGTCTGTTCAATGATCATCCTATAGGAAAAATGAAAAAACCGGAGCGGCTACGCGTGATGATGGGTGAAGAGGGAGTGAGTGGCTGTGGCAATGCTCAAAACTGTGTGAGGGTTTGTCCAAAGAAAATACCTCTTACCGATGCGATTGCAGCCATAGACCGCGATGTGACATTGCAGGGATTCAAGGACTTTTTGGGTTTACCCGATAGAGAAGAGTGATGTACCGATATTTAGTTATTTTAATTGTTGTATTAGTGTTTAGAGGCGTTTTTCTCGCATGGTACATCCAACAGGGCTTTGTGGGCTTGGGACCTGATGAGGCGCAATACTGGACTTGGAGTAAGGCGCTGGATTGGGGATACTACAGCAAGCCGCCTGGAGTTGCCTTTCAAATTGCTGCTGGTACTAGTCTTTTAGGCGATACGGAATGGGGTGTGCGTGCCGGGGCGCTGTTTTTGGGATCACTCCTATCTTTGTCGATTTTTTTCTTGGCTGTAGTAGGCGGACTCTCTTTTCAAATAGCCTTTTGGTCTGCGCTTGTAATGGCTTTTTCGCCCTTAGGCATCATGGGTTCGCTTTTTGCGATTACCGATGTGGCGATGATGGTGGCGTGGGTGATTGCTTGCTGCCTTTTGGTAAGGACTTTTACATCTGATCAACCGCCTCCCTATAAGTTAATAGGGCTTTGTATAGCTATTGGGGCTATCTTCAAGTGGCCAATTTATTTTTTATGGCTTGTCGTTCTATTAGGAATGGCGTTATACCCAAAATTGCGCAGTAAAGAAATGATTTGGGGAGTGCTTATTTCTCTTCTGGGTTTAATTCCTGCATTAATCTGGAATTTTCAGCATGAATGGGTCACATTCCGGCATGTGAGTGGAAATATGGTCCACGTGCTGCATGGAAATGTATGGGAATTTCTAGGGACGCAGGTAGCGCTTATTTCGCCAGTGCTGTTTGTTTTGCTTGTGTTGGCGTGGGCATGGATTTTTGTGGATCATATGCCGCCGATTGTTAAGTTGGGTTCGCTTTCTTCTCTGATCATAATCGGCATCTATGTAGTCGTGGCTTGTTTCCAAAAAATGCAAGGAAATTGGAGCGTTTTTGCCTATCCTTTGGCTATTCCTGCGTTGGTTTGGATAAGTATGCGTTGGACACGTATCGGCGTGGGGGTCTCTTTTCTATTTGTTGCGGCTGTTTTGGCTATACCGATGCTTCAATTACCTGTTAAGACATCACCTTTTAAGCATAATATTGGCTGGTCAAAAATAGGAGAGGATCTCAAAAAGGTTGGGTACGATCCTGACAAGTATTTTCTTTTTGGAGAGAGTTATCAGATGGCTAGCTTGTTGAGCTTTTATGCGCCAGGACAGAGGAGAGCCTATTTTTTTAATTTGGAGGGTGCAAGGCATAATCAGTTTGATATATGGCCTGGAATGGCTCAGGAACAGGTAGGAAAGACAGGTTTATTTGTGCAGGTTGACTACAGTGGGCACAAAGATTGTAATGAAAAGAAAACAGAAGAATTAAAAGAATACTTTAAAAATGTTGAGTGTTTGGGGACTTTTTCGTTGTCAAACCAATTCCCGAAAGTGGTCCACATTTGGCGTTGCGAGGAGTATCAAGGCAACGAGCCTGCTATACCAAAGAAATATTAAACGCAAAGGCGCAAAGCCGCAAAGAAAAATTTTGTCTTTGCGGCTTTGCGCCTTTGCGTTTAATTTATTTAAATTGCCTCTTCGACGGGGGTGTTCATTAACTTAGCGAGAATTATACTCATGTCAGAGCCTTTGACGGTACTCTTTGGTTTTTCTCTGTTGAGCTCTTGGTCGGCTCCATAAACTACAGTGGGCTGTATGCCTTTAAACCACTCTTCGACAGTATTGTGTAGCTCTTTGGGGCAGTCGGGCTCTTTGTTGAGGAATCTTAACTGCACTTCGAGCTTTTGGAAATCGGGCAGGAACTTGAGGGATTCGCACTGGTCGATATCGCCAGCAACGGGACTTCTGGTGTATACGTCATAGACCATGGCTTTGAGGCCGTTATCGGATGGTTGGCCTGCTGCTAAGGCCTTTTTCCACTGATCGGCTTCTTTTTGCGTTAAGCAGCCTACTGAGTGAATTTTTAATTTACCATTTTCGAGTTGTTCGTAATGGACAACGACTTCAAATAGGTCGCATTGTTCTTTGGAACCGAATTCTGCTGGAGGTGTAAATAGTCCATTGTTTGTTTGGGGTAAGTAGTGGTTGGAGAACCAGATGCGTTCATCGAATTCTTTAGCCATCTGCTTTAGGAATGGTAATGAAGACTCTTTTAATATTTCAGGTACCCTATAGAGATTAGGCATGGAGTTAAAGCCTTTTTTGTGTAGGAAGGACCATACTTTTTGTACGTAGCTAGGCAGTAGGGTGTTATAGTCGAACCAGTCTAAGGTACGAGGATTGAAGTAGGGCCATGGGGTCTCTTTATATTTTGTGGGCGTTCCTTGCTGAGTGGAAACATCTTTTTCTTGGTTGATATCGTTATCTTTTTCATTGTTATTTTCGCTTTCATTATTGACGTCTACAGTGGCTTCTAGATTCAAGAAGTCGGCTGGATCTACATTGATTTCATCGCCATTCTTAGCAATAGGTACCTCTTTTGGCATTGGATAGCGTGGTAAATTCCTCATTTTGGTCTTGATGGCAAATTTATCTTCTTCAGTGAACCACTTACTCTTTTCGATCACTTTGTAGAGTTGATTTTCATATTTATCGAGAACTTTATGAGTATTTTCCATCATTTCGATCCAGCCGAATAGTTTGACGGGATCGTATTCTGATTTAGGAATGAGGAAATCTTCAAATTCGCTAAAGATGGCTTTGAGTTGTGAAGTGGATGGAGCGAAAATCAACTTGTCAAGGATAGCGCGTCGGACAATGTCGTGGACTTTGAGTTTATATGACTGGTAGTTATCTTCTTCGGCTTGCTTAGCTTCGATCGCTGTGACATAGGTAATGAGATCCATTAAGGTGACACTATCTTTACCTGGAGAGATTTTTTGAGCTGTCTCTTCGCTCATGGCAAAATGGATTTGCTGCTGATTTCCCTGTTTTGCTAATCCAACAAAATCTTTGTCGAAATAAAGCGTTTGGAAATTCTTGATAGAGCGTAGTCGGAATGCTTCTTGCAACAGGCTATATAGGGGCTGACTACCGACAAGATCCACTGCAGAGCCGCTTTGTGGTGCATCAGAGCCAAATCCATGAATCTGGTCAAAATAGGTTAAATAGGTTTTAGGGGAATACTTATCTTTGACAAAGGGTGAATCTTTTCCGGATGCTATGTCGCGGTAAACTAAGAGATCTTTACCATCGACATTTTTGAAGAAGACGATTCCTTTAATGTCAGGACGCTTTTTATCGACTATTTTGATGAGGGATTTGACAACTTTTTCGTTGGAGATTCCCTTTAACAATGCGCCTCCATCAACCAATAGGCTGAAGTCGTTCCTATCAACAAAAAATTTCTTTAGTACTTCCTTTAGAGTCTGTTTTGGAGTTTTAGACTGTAATTGGTGTATTCCATCAGCAGGGCATTTCTTTGAGATAACATCCAAGGCTTCACCAGTAGTACCTGGATCGTTCAGCATTTTTAAGGAATGGTGGTAGGACCCATCATTATAGGGGGTGCCTGTGTCGAAATAGAGGGATAGGAACATCGAGGCAAAGTTCTGGGCATTGGAACGTATGCAACGTGGCCAATAATGGATTTGTGCTGCTACGCGCAAGCGTATATAGAGGAAGATGGCTTGCGTATTTTTCTCAATTGCATGGAGGACTTCGGCAATCTTGCTGCTTGCAGTTTCAAGAGAAAAATTAGGTAGCCAACTTTTGAATAATTTGGCGCTTTGAGTATTTTCTTCTGACTTATGGTGCTGCTTGGCTTCTTTTTTGGAATCATTTTTCAGGTAGTTAATAAGGCGACTAATTTGAGAGGTTTGTAGGCCTTCGTGGAGATATGTTAGCATTGTTTTGACAAGGTCTTCATAAGGCGAGAGAATAGAGCAATTTTCTAAAGGGTTGTTATTTCCTCGATAGGGTTTAGCATGTTCATTATTAGGATCTTTGTGAGAACGGCCAAAATGTAGATTAACACTTTGGGTGAGCGCTTTTTTGAAGAGTTTTAAAATAAATCCTCTAATCAGGGCGATTTCATCAAAGCGTGCATGTTTTTGAAGTTCTGGAGGAATGATGTCTGTTTTTCCACTGACATACTTAATAAATAGCTCTTTTTCTGTATCAGTGAGATTATATTCTATTTGTTCACTCATTGTTTTAGCAATCGCTGGCACAACCTTTTTGAAATAGGATCCTTCATCAAATTTATCCATTTCATTGTCGTTCAGCAACTTCTTCACCTGAGGATCTTCAAGGATAGTTTTGAAACATCTTTCAATAGTCAAAACAGATTTTTTTGGTAGTGATTCTTTTTCACCGATGGGGAAGATAAGCTCTTCTCTATGATTAAAGAGGTGATGTCCCTCATCTCCCACTGCCATACTGGTCTTGCGGATGTGGCTTAAAATATTCTGTAGATGGCCAAGAACCTGATCGCCTTCGCTGCTGGATTTTTTGGTTTGGAGATAACAGAGTTCGATGAAATTGGACTCTGTAGCCTGCAGGTCGGTTTTGACGCAGTTTAGGGTCTCTCCCTCTTCCATGGTGCCCTGTAGAAGTACAATGAGAGCTTCATAGTTTTCTTTCATTCTTTTAGTATATCTATCCATTTGCCATACGTTTGCAACCTGCTTAAAGGCTAGGTCACCTCTAGTGCTAATATCGCGTGTATTGGTCGCCGCTAAACCATCAGGCCAAACGTTAAATACATTCTTTGAGCCATCAGCTTCCATGGCGTCAATTGTTGGTACGCCGAAGAATGTTTTACCAAAGATCATTATGAGTTCTTGGACTACATTCTTATTATCTTCTGTGTAGAGCATTGTAATGCGATCGGTCTGTTTAGGCGTTAGCAGGATGTTTGTCGCCCATTCAAAAAGGCTAAAGCAATACATAAGGCGTCGTGGTAGTTTGTCGAAGCTGTATTCTCTCTTTGCACTAAGCTCAATGGCTAATTTTTCTAGGGATTCAGCATATTTCTCGATAGTGCCACTTTGGTCATAGCTACAAACATCATCAAAATGGGTTAGGACTCGATTGAGTTGATTGAGACGCGCTTGAAGAGAGACATACCGCAAGAAAAGGGCTTCAAGATTACTTAAGTCTTCTACGTCCATGTTTAGCTGCGCGCCGATTTTGTCAAGTTTTCCTTTGATAATGCAGTAGTGTAAATCAGCTAAAGTTAATTTTGAGCTTTTGGGTAGATGAGGTGGGTTAAGAAAGGAGAGGAGTTCTTTACGCTGATTTTCGAGTGAATTCTCTAATAAACTTTTTACATTATGTGCCTCTGTTACCATTTCCCAAAGGCTATCATTACCTAGAAAGAGATACTTGGGTTTTATATTATTTCTCTTGTAGTAGTCATCCAAACTCTTGTTTACGCGTGCAAAACGCTCTTTTTCTGATTCTGAAGTTGCTGCTGAAGTTAGATTTGGAACTCTTTGTTGATCTGTAGAATTTTCAGGCGGTTCATAATTGATAAAGGCTTTCGAGAATAAACTGCCAAATAGTTTATCAATGGCTGAGTTTTCGTCATCCAAAAAGGCATACGATTTCTCTGGTAGCTGTATGGGAGCTGATTTTGCAGGCACAGGGATGTTAGATTTATTCCATACTTCAGCAGCAGATTGAGCTATCGATGTCGTTGCTTGAAAGAGTATATTTTTAATGGAACTAGCTTTAGGAATGAAATTAAATTGATTTATAAAACCAATACTTGAAGAAACATTAGCTACTGCAGTTGCGACTGTTTTAAAAACATTTTTGCCAAAGCCACTCCATTTAATGTTATAGTAGATATCGGAAAAAAATCGATTTATGTCTTCTTTTCGAGAATTAGGAGAAGGGTTTTTTAAAGCTTTTTCTAGAAGACTTGAAGAAGGGTATGATAGTAGAGCAGAGTCAACTACCGAGTCAACTGCCGAGTCAACAGCTTCAAGATAATTGATTAAAACATTCACTTCTTTTGAAAAACTACCTTTAAGCAGTTTCAAAGTTTTAGAAAAAGTCTCTTTTTGTACCTTATTATTTACATTTTCTACAGTAGAGTAAAAGGGATGGATCTTGCTGAATGCATTTTTTAGCGTATTTGTAATAGATACTTTTAAAGAAGGTGATTCTTCTGATTCTTCTCCTCTTACTATTGCATAGTAAGAAAGAAAATGGGTAACAATATCATTTTCCGTAATCTCATGATAGTTTAGAGGAAGATCGTCCTTCTTTACAGATTTCATTTTTGGAAAAAGATCCGCAGAAACTTCAAAAGCTTTTGCAACATAGTTTTCTTTGATATGCTTTTTCCAATCGGTAAAAACAGATGACTTATCATCACTACTAGGTAATCCTATAGTTTGTGTTGGAAGGCTTCGATCAGCAGTAGGTAAATGCAGAGCAACTCTGGTAGCTGTATCTTTCCAACTATCTTGGAATCCATAAGTCGCTTTTAGTTCTCGATAACGTTGAACGAGTTCTGGAGAGATGTTGAAGACTTCAAATACCATTTCCATCTTAAGATTTTTGAGGTAAGACTTCTTCTCAATCAAAGATTGAAAACGGCGAAATAGGAAATGAAACAGGAAATACTCTTGTTTTTTAGTGATCTTGCGTAGTTGCTCCGGAACACTCTGAAGCTCATGCAAATCGATAAAGCTACTTCCTATGAGTAAGAATTCAAAGAATTCCTCTCCGAAGATATCTTCCGACTTTTCTTCTATATTTTCTGACTTTTCTTTTTTTGGGGGTTCATTTTTAGGGAAGATCAAGCGGTTTTCTTCTAGAGAAGCGACGAGTCTTTGACGGATATAGGTGGCATTTTCAAAATTGGGCGGTGCGATAACTAAAGGAAAAAGTATTCTGCTTATTCCTTCTGGAAATTGTTTCAATTTGCTTAAAGTTACAAATTTCTTACATACTCTTTCGGCTAATTTTTTCTTGCCCTGTATAAAGTAAAGTGTCACTAAATAGGCTATAGCCTCAGGATCATCACTATCTAAGCAGCCATCAGCGAGAATGCGATAGCGATAGTCCTTTTTGCCACCCTTTTGAAAGTTACCAAGAACCTCTTGGGCCATCCTTAAAATGGGTCCTTTGAGATTCGTCTGAGATAGACCTCTAGTAAGAAGGGCCGACAAGCTCTGACCTTCAGGAATAAAAACCTCTTTTTCGCCGGATCCGGTTTGCAGGATCAGAAAGCTAGAAATATCTTCTACAGCCTTATGAGAAGTGTCTGAAGAGAGCTGATAGATAGAGGTTCCGTAATGGAGAAAGCTCTGAATCTGGCCCTCTTTTTCTTCAATTTCTATATGCTGACTATTATTGAGCACGATATATCTTAGATGATTTTCATTAACCCTTTTCCAACACTTAATGGGGTCTAAGGATGTATAACGTTCTAGAGATCGTAGTTGTTGACCCAGTTGCTCTTTATCTACGTGTTCTAAGATCTCTTCTCCGTTATCAACTTTTAAGACTTGATTTGTTCTTGAATTAATTTGGACTTTTTTGAATTGTTTATCTTTAGTCTCTATCAATAGCCACTTCTCAATAGCATCGGTCTTTTCCATCCAGATATTTTTTTCAGAACCAAATTGTAATTTTAATGGAAAATAGAGGTCATGGGGTATATCTGAACCAACATAACTATAAGTTTTTCCAAAAATCTGTCGATTTATAATAAGTGAGTTAGCTAACTCATCATAAACAATTTCAACGCCATCATCAGCTGTTTTAAAAAGGTTTTTTCCAACGTAGTGAACAGTGGTGGATGAAAAAACCTTTTTTGCTAATTCTTCGGCTTGTTTTAGCCGAAATTCTATGCCGGGTGCATCGATATATTTGGTTCGAGTTTGAACAGCTTCACTACCAAAACCATTGGGAACAATTACCTCTTCAGTGACTTTTACTTTTTTTAAGCTATTACAGGCAAATAAACCAGAGGTCATATGAAAGACAAATTCACCTGATGAAATTAGATGAAGTTTCTTATTGTATACAGCAGGGGAATCATGTTCTATTTTTCGATCATGGAGTAGTTGAGTTGTTAGAGCCTGAACAAATTCAGGTGAGTTTAATTTTTCTTGAATTGTAGGTGCCCATTTATAGAATTTTTCTAAAAGATTCTCATGTATAGATTTACGAGGACTAAAACGAGCGCGCAGCATAGCCACTATAGCTTCGTCCTGCTCCTCTTGAGGTAAAGTTGAAAGGTCATCAGGAAAACTTAAGGCGTAGAGTCTCAAACACAATCCTATATAAACACTATTAGGCTGACTCTCTTTTAAAATTAGTTTTAGATTGTCTCTTGTATGTGTACAGTCATCGACCTGGTATTGAGAAGCGTAGCAAGCAATAAAGCGTTGCAATGATATTTCGAAGCCAATGAGCACCAGGGCCCATTTCCATTTTTTTGAAGCGATATAATCTTTTTGGATGGCGTGTAGAGTGTTAACAAGCGTTAAAGCAAATTCTGGAGATTGAGTGAGCAGAGTTTTTGTGTCTTTGGAATAGAAAATCTTTTCAAGATAAGTGAGAAAATCATTATGGGAATATTCACATAAGGTGGTTTTATGCCGTAAAAGAAATTCACAGAAACGAGGGATTTTATCCGAACTTTCAGTAAAAATTTTATTGAATTCACGATTGATTTCACTGTCATGTGCACGAAAGTTAGAGCAACCTAAATCTCCTGATCCTAAGATGTAATGTTGGGTATATTTGGGCTTGATAGCTAACAGATCACTTTGAAGACAGTCATCACTCCTTAATTCTCCCTCTAAAGGTGTGATAAATAGTTCATAGTCATAACTTTCTTTATAATCATATCCTCCGGTAGTCCAACAGAAGGAAGGGTCTTCAGTTTTATAAGTTCTTACATCGAGAGGTTGAGTAAGTATACGTTTTTGGCCAGGGCATAAACTGCTGGTTAAAAAATTATTAGAAATCAATGTTTGATACTTGAGATAAGTAAATTCCTTAGGAATCAGATCCCACCGATTTTTTACATGAAAGGACTCTTGAAATAGAGTTTTATAAGCAAATGATCGGAATGATGTGGGAACTACTTCCTGATCGTAGATCAGGTTTGAGATATCTTCTTTAGGGACAGGTAACGAAAATTTCTCTTCCTTTTCTACTGAAGAATACCATGCAATTCCCTTAGGGGTCTTTAGTAATTTTTCAAAATATTTTTTTTCAAACTCATTACATCGATCACGGTGATAATCAAAGAGAGACTTCTTTTTTAGATTCTTAACCCTATTATCTGCGTAGATATTTGGCGGCAGGTCTTCAATATCAAGCGTTGGAAAAAAATAGGCACATAAACGCTCACCCTTCTCTAATATTTGAGGATTAGTAATTACTGAGGAGGGGTGCTTTAATAGGCTTAAGAGAGGGAAGGCATTTACTGGAAACCCATCAAGAAATGCATTAGGGTTTCTTCTTGCTAAAGTATCCATTGCTGCTAACAGTGTGTATGAGGCTAAGGCTGTGCGTAGTTTTAAATCGGTTGATAGAGGGTTTCCACAATCGCAGAGTTGTTTGGATACATTAAATAATGCTTCAATCACTCCAAGAGGATTCTCAACAGTGTCCCAGAAGGATTGTTTGCCTTTTGAAGGAATTTCCATACATTCAATCTGATTTAACAGATGAATTAGAGTTTCTTTTGCATCAATGTGATCGACGGTATCATCTAGAATAGACTTTAAATTTTTTAAAAGTAGTGCCTGATCATGGGTTTTTGGAAGCAATTTAGCTTCAATATTTAAATTTAGCTCTTCTTGATCCGCTGTCGACCCCAATTCCCTATGTAAATTTGACAGTCCGTTGAACTTAGGCGGATGTGCTGCCACACTGTTTGAAGAGATATCAAATGAGATTTTGTTATCGCCGGTGAGAGATTGGACCGAGTACTTTATCCAATTTTGCAAATATTCGATGCTTGTTTTAATGGCGGCAAAATCTTCTTTACCCATTCCAGACTGAACGATAGCAACAAAAACTTTCCAGATATAGTCAGAAAGTGTCTCTTGGATGGACTCTACAACACGTAAATACCACTTAAGAATAGGTTCAGGCAAAATATATTTTAATAGAGCATTTCCGCATTTAAAAACGAGAAAGATTGGAATATCCGTCAAACTTAAATTTGCAAGCTTGTAAGCAATCTTTAAGGCACAAAATGCTGTATGGATATAAGTAAGGGAAAATAGGCTACTCAGCCAGCCTTTTGAAACTTCCTGAACCGGGGGAAGAGGAGGCATTTTGGACATGGATAGCGAGAGTTGATCAATTAGGTCTCCTGCTTCATTCCCAAATGCCCAGACCAATGTTTTTTTATTTTCTAAGAGAACATCACTTGTGAGGCCCCATTCTTGAAATTTCTTTTGGATCGGTTCTGGAAGGAAATACGATTCCACCTGTTTACTTTCTTTTTTGAGTCTTTTCTGTTCTTGCAATATGAGTGGTTCTAATTCTTGAATGGTTGCTTGTAGGCCTATTAACTTATCGTAAGGCAGCAAAGAGTGAAGCTTTTTTGCATCGTTTTTAAGGGCAGATAAAGCATTTTCTAAGGCCTCTAAGTTACCTTGAACTTTAAAGTCGAATGGAACGGTTCCATTTTTAGTATTAGCCTGCCAAAATTCCTTTAAGACTTTTTGATGCATCTCAAACTTGAATAGATCGATATTTTTTTTATCCTTCATAAAGTAGGTCAGAATCATATCGAATTCGCTTATATGCAAGGGTGTTATCTCTGCAAATTCTTCAGGTATATTTTTTAATGGAGAGGCTTCAAGATACCCTAAAAGATCATTATAAAAGTTATCCAATGTAAGCTCGGATTCCTTCATTTTGAGGGGCTCTAGCGTAAAGCTTAAAAGCTTTTGGATAAAATCTTCATTGATTTTATCAGCTGAAATATTGGTAAGAATCTTGCGCCAGCCAAATTGGCCTTTCTCATTTTGTTCATGATAATTCAGAGCCAGGCCATTAGCACAGATGTGAAGAGTATATTTTCCATCGGATTGCTTGATAAATTCGATCCAAATATCTCCCTTAGCAAATGTTTTTTCTAAATTAGAAACCTCTAACAAACTGGCAGGAAACATAGGCGCTATACTCTGAAGAAACTGAGTCATCGTTTC
>JABDDJ010000055.1 GCA_013287645.1 Chlamydiota bacterium
AAGTAGGAACGGCTTTTTTGTTTCGGGGAGAGCTACGACACAGATGGAAGCATGGATTGCTTCCTATCAAAGACGAAAGAATCTCCCTTACCTTTAGAAAAGTTGAATTTAAATAGCATCTTTCTGTTTCAATTCTTTTTTTTGGAAAATAAAAATCATGTAGGGGATTGAAGTGTTTGCATCTATACATCTTTCGAAAAGGCAGTTGAAATCACTTTGAGTTAAATCTAATACTTCCTGACGCGTATAGTATGAGAAGTAGCGTGGATAGCCTGAGTTTTTTTCTCCGACCCCTTCACCGTTTCCTGCTATTAGAGCCAAGACAAAGGTTCCAGATGGATTGAGCCATTCTGATATATGCTTTAACTGTGTGGAAATTTCGCACTTGGGAACATGAATTAATGACAACACAGCTATAATAAGACCAAATTTTTTATCGCAAGAAAATTCTTGAATCGTAGTTTGTACTATATCCAGTCCCTTTGCTTTGCAGCGCATGACCATTTCTTCAGCTGGGTCTATACAAGTCACAGCAAAACCCTGTTTCACAAGCCATTCAGCAAGCATACCCGTACCAGAGCCAATATCAAGGGCATGCATTCCAGCAGTAGGATTATGTTTTAGCAGAATTTCTGCAGGTAAAAAGCTCGCAAAAGGCATCCGGTCCCAATAATCGGCTCTAGCATTATAGCATTTGATATTTAGAGCATTGATTGCCTTTGTCGAATAGCTAGGATTCATGTTTGTTCCTGTTAAATAAGGCATTTGATCTTTTGAAGCATATGCAGTGCCTATTTTCATGAAGAGAAGAATCCCTAAAACGTAATTGCGATATTGCATATAGCTCTTCTGTTACTATAATGTGGTTTCTCAATTATGCAAGTTTGTCCATTTAACAAAAGGAGTTCTCATGTCATCTATGATTCGCTCTTTACAAGGCCCAAGTTGTGTTTCTGGTGCTTTAATAGATTCCAAAGATCTTACGATCAAAACTGTTCAAGCTACTCCTTTTTGCATTTCAGGTGTCGGCAATTTAAGGGCTCTTGCTACTTTCGGAACTAGTGTTTGGGTTGGAGGAACTGAAGGAAAAATTGCAAAGACAGAAGATAACGGAGGAAGCTGGAGTTTATGTCCTATTCCAGAAGGAGAAAAGTTAGATGTTCGAGCTCTTTATTTATGTAATGCCCAGGTTGCATGTGCAATGTGTGCAGGGCCCGCTAGTGAAGGATTATCACGTATTTATCGCACAGTAGATGGAGGGGCAACATGGACTCTTGTTTTATGTCCACAGACAAATGGCATATTCTTTAATAGCATGGTATTTTGGAATAAACGAGAAGGAATACTATTAAGCGATCCAGTTGATAATCGATTTGTTTTATTTAAGACTCAGGATAGCGGAGAGACATGGGAGCAGATTGTTCCTAATGAAATGCCTTCTGCAATAGTAGGAGAGACCGCTTTTGCAGCCAGCAATTCTTGTCTTGCTGTTCAAGGAAAGGAGAAGGTCTGGTTTGGTACTGGAGGTGGCGACGTAGCCAGAGTATTTTATTCCTCTAATGGAGGCCAAAATTGGGATGTTGTGGACACACCTATCGCAGCGAGTTGTTCTGCAGGAATCTTCTCTTTGGCTTTCTGTAATGATCAGATGGGCATCGCTGTTGGTGGCGATTATAAGTCTCAAACCTCTTTCTCCGGTTCTAACATCGTCATTACAAAAGATGGAGGAAGGAGTTGGAAACCTTTGTATGACGAACTTCTTATTGGAAAATATTTATCGAGCGTAGTCTATACATCTGATAAATGCGCAATGGTTGTGGATTGTTCACAAGGCTTGTACAATTCTGTAGCAATAACAGAAGATGGTTGGTGGGCAGTCGGGCCAAACCAAAACTGCGCTAGAGGAATTGTCAAACAAAAAATGCGACTCATTTGACTCACTTTTCGCATGTGAGTTATAAATTGAGTCGAAAACAAGTATGTTGAGATGACTCTTCTCTAGATCAAGGAATTTAGTATGCTCTCTTTTAATAATAAATTTCTTTTTTATGTTTTGCTTTGTACTGCATTGCTGTTTTTAACGGCTTCAACATCTGCTTTTGGAAATTGTTTGTCACATGAATGTCTTGATCGACAAGAAGTGTTTGGCGCCACGACTACAATCTTTCATGGATCGGCCGTAGAACCCACAATTGCTGTTAATCCAATAAACAAAAAACATATAGTAGCAGCGTGGCAACAAGATCGGATTTCTAATGGCGGTGCTTTAAATGCAGGTATTTCATATAGCAATGACGGAGGCAAAACCTGGCATAAAAGCGAAGTTCCTTTCCAAGTCTGTAGAGGTGGGATAAATCAAAGATCTGGCGATGAATGGTTAAGTTATTCTGCCGATGGAAGTAGGCTTTATTTATGTGCTTCGGTTCTGAATGCAACTCAAGAACCAGGCACTGAGAACCAATTTGGAGTTGTAGTGACAATTTCAAAAGATAATGGTGCAACTTGGAGTGTACCTCGTTATTTGTTCTCCAGCATGGAATTTATTTCTGATCCTACTCAACAATTTGCTAATTCTGACAAGACTTCCATCACAGCCGATCCTAATAATGCCAAACGGGCGATTGCTGTATGGGCTACGTTCAATCCAAGCACTTCATTTCATGGTAATGCTCAGGGTAGTTACACAGTAGATGGAGGAAAAAAATGGTCTGCGGTTCAGCAAATCTACGATCCTTTTCCTGATCTGACACAGCATGGCTTAAGCAATGGAATTCAGAATGACAATCACGCAAGTAATAACGTCGTTGTCATATTGCCCAAAAAAAGTAAACGAAAGAGCCGTTTAAGTGGGGATTGGTTAAACTTTACTGTGCGGGTATATGCGAGGCCAACCGCTACTGATACACAATTTACAAATGATCATTTTCCCTTACAGTATACTTTGACTGATATTGCTGTAGTGCGTTCAAAAAATCATGGTAAAACTTGGAATCCTGAAGCAACGGTTATTGTACCTGCATATGTCAATAACTTAGTCTTTACTGGAGGATATACTTACGACGGTTTTGGAAATATCACAGGAGGTATAGGAGCTTTGATGCGTAATGATCAAACGATTCCTTCTTATACCGTTAACCCCTCAAACGGTTATTTGTATGTAGCATACCAATCCAGCGCCTTCAGATCCGACCAGCTTCAACAAATCGGGATTGTGACCTCACGCGATGGCGGCTATACGTGGTCGAACGCTGTCCAAATAAATCGCACACCTGCTCAAAGTGCAAACCCACAAGCCTTTGGCCCATTTGTTGCCTGTACTAAAAATGGACGTGTAGGAATTCTTTATTTTGACTTTCGAAATGACGATAAAGTAGATCCAAACAGTACTAAAATGGATGCGTGGCTTGCAATTTACCAGGAAGAAAAAAATCCACAGGGTGGAAGTACGGGAATAGGCTTGGACTTTGTTACTGAAATACGCTTGTCGGAGGAGTCCTACATCGCTCAAAATGGCCCACGGACTAGCCAAGGGTTCATGACCGATGGCGACTATCAATTTCTTACTGCACACAATAACAATTTTTTTGCTATTTATACAAAATCTTTTAATGGTCCTTTCTCACCACCAACGGTATTTTTTACTGATCCGGTCCACAGTGCGACAATTTTGCTTGATGACAACTACCGTACTGCACCGTTTGTAAGCATTATTAAGAATCAGAAAAAAAAGGCATCACTTATTTCAACCACACTTTTACAAGACTAAGGACATTTATGAGACGCTATCACCATTATGGAATACCTACCACAGAGAAACGAGATGATGAAAGCCTTGTTGAAGTGGGGGGATTTAAGTTTTATTCTACTCCTTTTGAAGGTAATAAATGGCATATTCAATGGCATCGTTTTCCTGAAGGACATGGATTGCCAGAATTGTTGACTCAGGTTCCTCACATTGCTTTTCAGGTAGAGAACTTAGATAAAGAGATTGAGGGATGTAAAGTGCTTTTTGGGCCTTATACTCCGATAGAAGGGTATCGAGTGGCCATGATTGAAGAACAAGGCGTCCCCATTGAGTTAGTTGAAACATCTTTGAGCGACGAACAGTTAGTGTTATTAGAACAAGAAAAGCTTGGAAAAATTTATTAGAATAAAAAGAAAAGATATTCCTTAATTGGCCTTAAAAAATAACATAGAGGTTCTTTTATGAAAATTTGTTCCCTTTTAATACCTTTGGTATTGGCCATATCATCTCTTGGAGCACTTGAAAAGACACTGCCGCCAGATATGCAAAAAATTATGGATCAATCCAAATATGAACATTCGATATGGGGACTTTATGTAAAAGATTTGCAGACTGGTGAGGTCCTATACGACTTGAATTCAAATGCTATGTTTTCGCCCGCTTCAACCTCCAAGCTTTTTTCTACAGCGGCCCTTCTAGAAGTATATGGGGATGATTATCGCTTTAAAACTCCAGTCTACGCCATAGGTCCTATCAAAAATGGACAGCTTCAGGGCGATTTAGTACTTGTTGCCCAAGGTGACTTAACAATGGGTGGTCGACAGCCAAATGCAAATACCATTGCCTTTACCAAAATGGATCATATCATTGCTAATGAAGTACCAGGGGTCATTTTAACGCCAGAAAATCCTCTACATGCTTTTAATGAACTTGCTAAGCAAGTATCCCAAAAAGGCATCAAAGAAATTACAGGCGATGTCATTATCGATGACACTCTATTTGAGAGTACCGAAAAGCGAGGCATGATCGTTTCTCCTATGATGGTTAATGAAAATTTAATTGATCTCGTCATTAATCCCTCAGAAGTAGGCCAAACTGCTAAATTGAGTTGGCGGCCACAAGTACCAGGCTATGCTGTTGATAACCAAGTGAAGACTGTCGCAAAAGAGGGGAAATTGTCCCTTGAAGTCAGTGCGGATGAAACAGGCAAAAAAATTGTAGTCAAAGGAACTATTCCCATTGATGAACATGATAGTGTACGTACATCAAATATTGTGCATCCAGCGTCCTTTGCTAGAGAAGCTTTTATTCAAGCTCTACAAAAAGAAGGGGTAAAGGTTAAATCATCTCAAGATAATGCAGCCAAAACAACCCCTTTAAGATCATACAAAGATCAACAGCTGGTCGCATTATGGACCTCTCCACCATTGTCAGAATACGTAAAATTAATTTTAAAAGTCAGCCATAACCTCGGCGCTAACTTAGTGCCATTACTGCTCGCAGCAAAAACTGATAAGAAGACTTTCGATGAGGGCATGCTATTGATGGGAGCTTTTATCATCAAAAATTTAAAGCTTTCACAAGACTCTTTTGTATTTATTGACGGAGCTGGAGGTAACGAAAATCGCTTAACGCCACAAGATGAAATTATCCTCTTGGATTATATGTATAAAAAAAGCCCTTCACAATTTAAGAACTATTTCGATGCATTGCCTATTCTTGGTGTAGACGGATCTTTGGAAGATTTTGCCAAAAATACTAAAGCTGTAGGCAAAGTGAGGGCCAAACCAGGTACTGGGGTTGCACTCAATTTATCCACCAACCGATTCTTTTTGATTACACAAGCTCTTGGTGGTTACATCGAAGGTAAAAATGGCCATATGCTGGCCTACATGGTAGTGGTCAACAATGGATCAATGCCTACTATTGACGATATCTTTCCTATCTTTGAAGATGTCAGCCTAATCTCCAGCATCATTTATGACCATTCGGAAAACAAAAAATTGTAAGTATATGGCTCAATTATTCCTGACTGCTCAATGGCGACATCTTATTATGATTAACTACCACATAGATGCGCAGATTTTGACACCCTTCATCCCTGCAGGAACCGAGCTTGATCTATGGAATGGCAGTGCATTCATTAGCCTGGTAGGATTTATGTTTATGGATACCCGTGTGTATGGGTTTTCAGTTCCTTTCCACAGAAATTTTGAAGAGGTCAATTTACGTTTTTATGTAAGGCACTATGGCCCTTCTAAAGAAGTACGAAGAGGGGTTGTATTCATTAGAGAAATTGTGCCCCGCAGACTCCTAGCTTTTGTTGCAAACCGTTTATATAACGAAAATTATATAGCATTACCCATGCAGCATAGCCTCGAACAAAATCCTTTAGCCGCAGAATATAGCTGGAAGCATAATAACAGATGGCAGAAGATCCGTGCTGAAACTGAAGGAACTCCACAGATACCTGAAAAAGACTCTGAAGCGGAATTCATTACGGAACATTATTGGGGATATAGCGGAAAACCTACCCAGAACACATTGGAATATCGAGTCGAACATCCTCCTTGGCGTATCTGGAACGTTACTCACTACAAGATCGATGTTGATATGCATTCCCTTTATGGCCCACTCTTTGCTCCTTTTTTAGAGAAAACCCCTGTCTCTGTCTTTTTAGCAGAAGGATCAGAAGTCCAGGTTTTTAAAGGAACGCATCTAAGGCTCTGAAAAAAAAATATGTCAAAATAAAATATTAAATTGTAACTTTGGTTGTGTCCAATTTTTACCAAGGTTTACATATGAGCGCATTACTACCCCCAGTTCAAACTCCAGTTCGACTCACGCATCATGATGAACAAACTGATTCGACTATAGCCAATGCCTATAAACACTCTAAAGAATTTACCAAAAATGTGGGTTTATTTGAGATTAGTCCATTTTTTCTAATGGCGTTAGGGCTTCAACTAGGTAAGCCTACGAACGATACCGGCCAAATCGTTAAAGGTTTTGGAAAATTCATTCTCGTAATTTCGCCATTGATTTTTGTGGCAAAATGCCTTTTATTTCCTGTTTTCCTTGCTGGTGGTCTTGCAACAGCAGGGACCGGGGCTGCTCATGAAATAGAAAAATTATTTGGTAAATTTGTTAATCCCTCTCCAGCTGAGAGGGATCGCATAATACATACAAAACATTTTGTAGATAGAATGGAGACCCTTCTTCTCAACCCCGACTATACCGAAGAGCAAAAGGAAAAATTAGAGAAAAATCCAGAGGCCCTTGTTTCGCTCGCCTTATTGACTATAGCATTTTTATCTAGAAGCTTGAATGGAGAAGAAATTCAAGCTGGGGATGACGTTATCAAGAAAAGTGATGTAGCCAAAATGGACGAACATGCTCAGGATTACTTTGCAAGAGAATGCAGGATAAAATCTAATCTTCAAGGTTTGAATTTGAGTCCAGATAATGATCATGCATGGGAATATTTATTACAGAGCATGAAAAATTTTAATGATAAAAGGGGCTCGTTGCTGCAACATGAACAGGCAAATATAGAAGCTATGTGCAAGGAATGCGAGGAATTGAGCTCCCAAATTGTCCAGGATAAAATTTTCCAAACCATCTGGAAAGCATAAATTACTCTACCATATAGGCTCATGGCAAAATACCATTGAGCCTATCTTTTTTTAAAGTAGTCTTATCGCAGATGCCCTGCAGCATATTTATGTAAAACACTTGCAATGAGGGTTTGATAAGGCAAGCCCTCATAAACTGCTATTTGCTTAATATTTGCTAAATCACTACTTGTAAGTCGAATATTAATACGTACGTCTTTAAGTAATGTCTTAGTAGCGGTTTTGCGTGCAGATGACTTCTCTTTTTCAATATTTTTTACTGGTTTCCATTCGTCATTTTCAAAAGAAGATAAAAGGTCTTCTTCTTCTCTATTAAGTTTAGGTGAAGTAGATTTTTTGTTTTTTTTCATAAGTTTAATCTTAATTTTAGCCTAATGTCTGCCTTTTGTCAACAACTCCTTTCTCTCAAAAGCACGCAATAAATCCTACAAAAGGCTGACGAGTTCCATATCATTTAATTTTATTTTGCCTAAATATTTTCTATGTTAGGGTGGGTACTAAAGAAGAACAAGAGGGATGTAGTTGTATGATTATGAACACTTTATTATTTTCTCTTCCTTTACTATCCATCATTTTCATGCCATTATTCAGTAAAGCTGAGGAGATCACGGAGCAGGAAGCGCATGACATTGGTGTATCTGCTTATCTTTACTTCTATCCACTTATCACAATGGACTTGACCCGTAAGCAAATGACCAACGAAGAATCAGGAAAGGTTCCTGGATTTGGACCAATGAACACATTTGCCAACATACCTGAGTATCCCACGGCTGAAATGAAAGCTGTGGTTCGTCCAAACTTTGACACTCTCTATTCCGTAAGCTGGCTAGATCTTACCAAAGGGCCGGTCATAGTCTCTGTACCAGACACACATGGGCGGTATTATCTTTTGCCGATGCTTGATATGTGGACAGATGTCTTTGCCTCTCCAGGATGGAGAACTACAGGAACCCAAGCCACTAACTTTGCAATAGTTCCTCAAGGTTGGGAAGGTAAGTTACCTGAAGATGTTCAACGCATAAACGCACCCACACCTTATGTTTGGATCATCGGACGCATTAAAACTGATGGTCCTGCAGATTATGACGAAGTTCACAAAATCCAGGCAAACTTAAAGATTTCTCTTTTAGCTGACGAGGATAAAAGTTCAACACACATGCAGCCCAAGATAGATCCAAGAATCGACATGACCACACCCCCCAAGAAACAAGTCGACAGCATGCCTGCTGATAAGTACTTTGCCTATGCAGCAGAGTTGCTCAAATTGCATCCTCCGCATATAACAGACGAGCCTATTATAGCTCTTTTAAAGCGAGTAGGTTTTGAGTCAGGAAAAAGCTTTGACATCAGTAAAGTTTCATCTGCAGTTAGACATGGGTTGGAAAGAGCTCCAGAGTCCTCTCTTAAGCTTATACAATGGAAAATTCCCACTATTGCAAAAAATGAAAATGGATGGTCAATGAATACTGATACCATGGGAGTTTATGGAAATTATTATTTGAAACGCGCCATTATAGCTAACTTAGGGCTGGGAGCGAACCTTCCAGAAGACGCTATTTATCCTTTAAATCTCTTCGATGACACGGGCAAATCTCTTAATGGAGCTAATACGTATGTGATTCACTTTGAAAAGGAAAATTTGCCTCCAGTCAACGCATTTTGGTCAATAACTCTTTATGACGAGCAAGGCTACCAAGTTGCAAATAGTTTAAATCGATTTGCTATTAGTAGTTGGATGCCCTTTAAATACAACCAAGATGGATCATTAGATTTATATTTCCAAAATATTAGCCCTGGTAAGGATAAGGAAGCTAATTGGCTGCCGGCACCTAAAGACTCCTTCAATCTTACAATGCGTCTATACGCGCCAAAAGATGCTGCGCTGATAGGTAAATGGAATCCTCCACCTGTGAGGCGCACAAATTAGTGCTTATTTAAACTAGGTAAGCGTGAATGCTACTTGATGGATACTTACTAATATCTAAAGAGGTCTTGGCATCAACTTAATCAGCGTTCCTGACTGCCCCTCAAAAAACATGTATCCATTATAATACGGTTGAATCATGGTGCCTTGTGTCATTGCTGGAAGTAAGGGTGAACGAGCAAGTTCTTGGCCTGTAGCTGCGTTTCTCCACACAGCAAAATCATTCGTATTATTACCTGGAATTTCTGGACCAGGAATATCTGTTCCGACAAGTACACGGTTGGCCTGTGGACCAATGAGAGTTGTAAATTCTGTAGTCGTTTGATTCGCTTTCCAAACGGTCTGTAACCCGCTTGAAGTAATAGTGACCGCTGCAATCTCACCTGGCAGAGAGTCACTAGCATAAATCAAATTGTTTTCAGGATCAGCAGAAACTGACATCGGGGCCCAGCTGATTGCTTGTGTTCCACCGGGTCCTTGAGTGGAAAACGCTGCTGCAACTAAAGGTGGAATGGGATCACCAGCAAATGGCTGAAGTCTGTACTGCTTTGAAGCATCACCTTGATTGATGGCAATTACATCTAAGGCGGTAGATGCAGGAAGTGTATTCGTTTGGGCCACAACCCAATCATTTATCACAACAAAAGACGTACATAGCGTCTGACCGCTTAAGGTAATTGTCCCGGGGTTCCAAGAGTTATCTAGAATGAATCTTCCTTGATTGACTTCATACCGTATAGCTGTAGTAGGTTCCAGCAAGTAAACATAATTTTTTCCATTAAATGTACTTATCGTAGGTCGAGCTCCTACAGGTGCTGGAAGGGTAATGTTATCAATCACCTGCATTGTTTTTGGATTCACTGAGATTAAAATAGAAGCAGGAACATCTGAAGGGTCGGGGCAACTTAATAAAGCGTCTGGCCCTTGGATTGAACACCCGGCCTGACGATAGACGGACTTCATGATAATATAACCGTCAGCTGTAGCGTTGAACCCATTAAACGAAGTATTCTGTGGTTCTGCATCTCCCGTAGGCAGGACTAATGTGTCGATTACAACACCATCCTTATTGAGTTTTGCGAGGCGATAGCCATAGCTGACATAGATAAATCCATCTTGTAGTATCCCCATTGAACCAGGATAGTCCCACTCTCCATTTGTGCTTGTATTAATTAATTGGTTATACCAGAGAGGTCTAAGTGTGAGAGGATCTACTTTAGCTACAAATGCGCCAATAGAACCAGGTACATCACCGTAACCACCCCCATAAATGAAAATATTGTCGGGATCGAGATAAGACATGTTATAGCCAGATGGATACACCATTGTAGAACTTAAAATATCTACAATGTTATTGCCTGAATACGACCCTCCAAATGTGGCCTCAGGAAATACATGAGAACGGCCGGAGTTATAGTGTTCGAAAGCTTCCAAGGAAGGATACCAGGGAGGGTTAGGAGGAATAATCAAGAGGCTTGCAGGCGAACTATCGCTCACCGAAAATAAGTAATATCCATTTCTAAGTGGAGTGCGACCCGCCAACCTATAACCTAGGTTATCTATCTTTATGCCGGCAGAAAGGTAAGTATGATGGGGGATTGTAGTGTTAATAATTAAATTTAAACCATTAACTGTGTAGTTTTGAGTTGAGAGTGGTCCACGCCCATCAAGAGCAAGTTTAATGCTCAAAGGATTAGTTGATTCTGTCGCAGAAATATTAAAAAACAATCCGGTGCCCGCGTCACAATTCTCAATGATACAGAAGGGTATCAGCAACATAAAGTTTCTTAGAGAATTAAATAGAAATCGACAAAAAGAGCGCGTTTGCATAACTATTACCGGTGCGTAAAGTGTTTTTTACTTGGCTGTTAACTTTTTTTAGTTCACCCTTACCTAAATAGAAAAAACGATAATCAATTTCGAATGAAAAATTTTTCAAAACATGATTTATCCGCCAGCCCAAACCTGCTGAAGCACTGAAATCAACGACACTTTTTCCAGAAAATATACGCGCATCAGGAATAGTGATGCCTCCATCAAGAGATTTTTCTTTAAAGCCACTCGTGCATATAATATTAGGACCAATACCAAAATCGATGACGATGTTGTGATTTATAGTGCAAGGAATCAGCACTTTTGCTGCAAAATAGATAGGAAAGTTTGTACGGGAATAGCGATAAGAGAGGTTAGTAAATAGATCTTCTTGAGTCACATGCCCTCTTACCTTTGTAGGCGCCAAATAAAAAGCATTTATCCCATACTTTAAGCCTATTTGAGAAGTATCTAGCCCATCAAAATAGTATCCGACACCCACAAGAAAATTTTGAGCTGAAGACTTTTTCAC
>JABDDJ010000056.1 GCA_013287645.1 Chlamydiota bacterium
TCTTGAACTGTTTGAGCAGCTTAAATTCAATGGGATCGAGTTTAAGCCAACCGGCATTGTTGGCATGGTCGCGCCAGACCATATAATGGAGGGTACCTTGTCGTGGAAGAGGTGGAAAGTCGTTCTGGATCCAATATTCGGGTTCTTGTTGGAGCATGGCATCGCGAAATTCAAATATGGGATAGGGAGCGGTGTATAGAGAGATGTGGGGCTGTAAATAAAGAGGTTTTTCCATAATTTGTTCAAGGTCTTGCACAGTAATAGGCTTGTGAAAAGGGGCTACAAAACTACGTGTAAAGGCATAATCAATATCTATTGCCCATACAATAAGCTCTTTGTCAGCGGCTTTATAATACCTTCTAGCCCAATAGGGGAGTCTTTCTCCTAAATAGTTTAGGGACCAATGATTGGGAGTATAGCGCGAAAGATAGGGAAATCCTATTTCTTGATTGAAGTCGTGATACCCAAACAAGCGTAAGAGAAAGGGAAAGGACTCGTGAAGTGTGGCAAGGAGCCTCCACCAGTATTGCTGGTTATAGATTTCGATCCTTTGAGCACTTGTAAGGGTAGAACTGGGGGCGACATACATCTGGGCTTCTGTCTCCATGGGATAGCCCTTCGGAGAGATGGTATGCATGCGATTTTCGGCATCGATGGGACGCGAGATAATGCTGGCAAACCAGTGTTGGACATTTTTTAAATTCTTTGGAGGGGAGGAGGCGAGAATCA
Organism: Chlamydiota bacterium; assembly: GCA_013287645.1. Lineage (GTDB taxonomy): Bacteria > Chlamydiota > Chlamydiia > Chlamydiales > JABDDJ01 > JABDDJ01. The sequence goes on from JABDDJ010000056.1 coordinate 730, forward strand.
TGCTGAGACTAGCAGTCCTTTTTGAAACTCTTTGGCTTTGAGGGCTTCTTTCCAGGTCTCTTCGAAAGAGAGGAAGTTATCATCCCATTCGAGGAGGGTTGATACGCCTCCTATCAACAGAGAGTAAATGTACCCGTAAAGCTTCCAAACCTCATCGCAAACGTAGTCGTCATGGGTGTCGATAACATGGGTACCCCGGTCGGTATGGCCTGCTAGATGGATTTGAACGACTCTATCTAAAGGAATATTTTTACAATAGTCCATGGGATCGAAGTGATGATTGCGGCTTGACACATAGATGTTATTGACATCGAGCATCATTAAGACATCGGCTTTTTCGACGACGGCTGAGTAGAATTCCCATTCGGGCATGGCATCTTCGACATAGGCGACATAAGAGGAGAGGTTTTCTAATGCAAAGGGTAATTCAAGATAGTCTTGGACGATGCGGGCTCGTTCTGCAACGTAGTTGATGACCTCTTGGGTATAAGGAAGAGGCAGTAGGTCATGAAAATGGGCTCCTGGCAATCGTCCCCAGCAGAGATGGTCGGAAACCCAGGGTGTTTTTGTCTTGCGAGTCAAGGCTTTAAGCCGCTTTAAGTAGTCAAAATCGAGCGGGGCTGGGCTGCCAATGCCTAAAGAGACTCCATGCTGAACGACAGGATAGTGCTCTAGAATTTTGTCGAGATAGTAGAGGGGCTTACCGCCCTCTACCATAAAGTTTTCGCTGATGATTTCAAACCAATCAATAGATGGGAGTTGAGTGAGAATATCGTCGTAGTGTGGAATACGGAGTCCAACACCTATTCCCAAGTTGGGGAGATTGTGCTTTTTCATCTGTTGTTCAAAGTGTCTGCGCGTTTTTTAGCCATTTTTTTGGCGACGAGTTCAACAGCGACGTTTTTATCAGCAATGGCGCATTTACCTTGTCCTTTGCAGTTTCCTTTGCCTTGGCAGTCGTTTTTGTCAGACTTACAGGCATTGAGGCCTGAGCATTCATTTTGGTGGTCACAGCGTGAACTGGCAACGACTCTTGCTAGGCGTTTTCCTTCTGGACTTAGGCTGTTATAGAGTTTTATACCGTCGGGGTTTAATTCTTCAAGCAGTTCTTCTTCAGTGTAGAGATGGTACCCGAAATTTCCGCCTTCTGAATTGGCCATTTCTTCTAGGAGTTTGTCTTTGTTCTTTGATTGGCCAGTGTCAGCATTCATGGGAGAGGCTGCTAACAAACCGGTGGCGACTCCGGTGAATACAATATGTTTTAAGGATTTTTTTTTCATTCTGGACTCCATGTGAAAATTGGTCATCGTATAGTGTGAAAGCAGCGCTCAGCCCTCGAATCTGAAGTTCTGGTCTGAGCGCCATCACAACGCCGCTGTTTAAGGGCGGCAAAGGATCTTAACTACCTGAGCACTTACCGGCTCCGCAGCTTCCACCTTTTAGCCAAGGCTGCTTTGGATTGGAAATTCTTTGTGGTGGCTGAGGAGTTGGGCGTGTAGGACGACGAGGATTATTCTCATTTGGATCGGAGGCTTGTGTGCTGTCATAAGCATCAGCTAGTTGATCGGGAGTATTGTCATTGGAAGGCATGGGTTTTCCTTGCCAGCGGTTACTTCCCCGGTTAGCTCTCATATTTTGATCATCATTATTTTGTGAGCTTCTGCTGTAAACACTATTTTTCATATTAGAGTTGTCACTGGGAGTGTCGCTATCATTTGAATATTTGTTTTCAAAGGGATGAGCAGAGCTGTAGGGTGTTGGACGCATGTCGCTATGGGCGGGCATATCAGTGTCGGAATTAGCGATGTAGCCGCCGCGAGGATTGTTGTTATTGTTGTTATAATTGTTGTAGTTGCTGCTGCTGGTGTCTCCACTAGTACTACTACTAGGATTGCTACTTGAAGTGTCGCTGCTCCATTTTTTCTTCTTTAAAGGGAGAGTTGTTGCAGGACTGTTGGTGTTGCTGTTACTGTCATCGTCACCCCAAGCGGCTGCGATAGGATTGGCTGAGAATGCTGCTCCAGCGACTCCCAATAAAACTAATTTTTTAAGATTGTGCTTTTTCATGTTCGCTCCTTTAAGCAAAAAAACAGTTGTTTCTTAACATATTTATTTAACAGTCCTTAGCGAAATAAGCAAGAATTTTGGTAAAGTTTTACTTGATAAAAGAGGGAATTAAGATATGAATTGTTGGAAATGTGGGAAGGATACAGGGGAGAAGGAGGGAATTAAGCTTTCCTTTAGGGCAGAGTGTCCTTCCTGTGGAGCAGATTTGCATACATGCCGTCAGTGTAAGTATTATAAACCTGGATTGCCAAATGATTGTATGGTTCCGGGGACAGACTATGTAGCTGATAGGGAAAAAATGAACTATTGTGAGGAGTTTAAGGGGTGTTCTCCCTCCTCGCGCTCCAGTGGTCCGGCGCGCGAGGATATAGAAAAAAGGTTATTTGGCGATTAGAGCTTTTTAAGCCTGAACATCGAGTGCACTTGAACGTCCAGAAAATTTAAATGTACCTTGGTTCATTAAGCTCCAGGCCATGACAAGGGCTTTTGCAGGTGAACGTAGTTGTTCTGCCCAAGTACTTAAGTCTGAGTGTGCTTTAATAAATGTTCTAAAATTTTCAGTGATAACAGCCTCTTGTTTCTGAGTAGTTCTTTCTCTGAAGTTAGACTTGATATTCCAGTGGACCTGATCCTGTGCAAGTCTAGTTAATGATTGAGGGTTCGTTCTTTCATTTTTTCGGATAGCATCGACACTAGGATATCCTGTAACGACTTCAAGAAACTTGTCTGCAATTTTAGTCGCTTGTTCTTCTCCGACAATATCTACAATCATGCTGACGACTTGGTCATGGATTGCTTGACCAGTTTCTACAGCTTTTTGATTGTTGCCTGGTGTAAAGCCGGCAGTCTCATCAGTTTGAGCAGTAACTTCCTCATTGGCATTAAGAGTGGGTTGTTGAGTAACATCTGCATTTTGACTTACTTTTGGGGTTGACCCTGCAGTAGAGGCCTTTGCTACGACTGCGGTATCTGTTTGATCGGCAGGAGGCTGTTCTGATGCTACTTGAGCTTGATCTTGTACATTAGTCTGTGTAGTTGATTGGTCAGAAGTCGATTGTGAAGAGGTTGTTTGAGTAACATTTCCTTGCTCATCTACCGAGGTTGAAGTCGTATCAACTTGTACTGTATTATCTTCTTCACTTGATGTTGTAGGTGCATTATTGCCGAGTAAATTAAGTACATTGGTAGACAGAGTTTGAGCTGTGGATGCATTAGTACCATGGCTTTGTAGCTGAGCTTGCAGTTGAGTAGCTACTTCTGGAGTATTTTGGAGAGGTGTTCCTTGCTGTAATAGGGTTGCTAGAGATTGTTGCAGAGAATTAACATCATTTTTACTTGCGCCGCCTAAGGCGCTTTGTCCCTCTTTTGTTCCTAATAGGAGATATACTCCTACTTTGCTTGCACTCGTGGCTGCTACGTCAGGAGTGCTGCCCGATTCTTTGAATAGTGCATTCAATTGAGTAATAAATCCACCTGGAGTTCCATCAGAACGAGCTGATGCTTCTTCGAATAATTGTGACACTGCTTCATTATCTCCTGGAGGAAGTACAGCTTGTACATGTGCTTGAGTATTAGATTTAGCTGCGAATTCGTCTACAACTGGATTATTCGATGAAATTCCAGAAAAATTTCCTAATAGGTTAGAGGAGAGATTTTTGATTTTTAGACCATCTTGAGTCTGTACTAGGGCAGTTTTGATGAGGCTTCCTCTTAATTGCTGAGTGAGTAAGCCTATTAAACTTTCTTTGGTAGTTTCCGGAAGAGCATTTAATTGTTTATCCCCTGCGACCACATTTCTTATTAGCGATTCTAAAGCTTGGTTATTCCCAGCTAATTGGGTAAGATTATGTACTAAACTCACCGTGGCAGCTGTATTCGTTGCTGGGTGGTCGAAGTTTACTCCTTTTGAGTGAGCGCCTAATGCTTTGACTGCGCCATGTCCTGCAGCTAGTCCGAGATGAGCAGCAATTTGAATTCCTAAAACTTTAACTAGGGATTGGGCATGTTTTGCTAGTGTGGGACCTACAAGAGTATTCAAAGCCTCAGGCTGTTGTGATCCGAAAACCTTATGAATAGCAGGGTCATCAAAATTGGTTTGGCCTTTTCCGATCTCAGCTTCTCCCGGTTTTTTTACATTTGCCAAGTCTGAAACATTGTTTTGATAATTCATGGTCGCGGCTGTTATTGGATCTGTAAAGAACATCATCGCATTCACTTTACCAGCTCCTTGTGCACTTAAGTTGTCCTGTGTCGCGGATTGGCTAGCTAGTGCAATAGCTAATTCTGCATAAATGCGCGAATTTTGAGCTGCATAGGGGTTTCCAGGATTATAAAGTCCGCCGGGTCCTCCTAGGCCTCCTGGTCCTGGACCAAATCCTCCTCCTGCACCTTGACCCGGAGGTGGAGGGGGGGCTTGTTTTATTTCGTTAAGTAAATCAATGGCCAATTGTTTAAGATATGTGCTTAATTTTTTGGCGACTTCTGTATTAAGTGCTTCGAGTTTAGCTAACATCTTTTCTAAATTCTTGGTGGATTCTCCTACCGTCTTCTGATAATCAAGGATAGTTATTTCTGGAACTTGAGCATTAAAAGAGGCACCACCCTTAACTTGTTGACTCTGACCCATAGTGTCAGTTGGTCCTGAGGTTCCTTGAGGTGGAGGCTGATTAGTTGAATTTTGAGAGTTAGTAGGAACAGGGGGAGGAACACCCCCGCTTTGGTTAGGATTAATCGTTCCCATTGTTTTGCTCCGTTTTTTATGAGTTGGGTATTCAAATTAGTAAATACACATACCCAACCACTTTAATTATATCAGATTATTTCAATTAATTCGTATAATACTAATTAAATCCAGAAAGTTTTTTAAAAGGAATGAATTAATATGTCCATATACTTTCCTACTAGTATTAAACAACCCTTTGCCGTAGGAACTAAGCATATTAAAGACGGGGTTTCTTCAATTAAAGAAGGTAAATGGTCAGGAGGAATATTTGAAACTTGCGTGGGAGCCCTCGAAATGGTTCCTATTGTTAACTATGGCATTCTCTCTATAGAAAAACAGATTACTTTGCGCACTGTGGATCAAAAAATGAATGCTCGCCGAGAGGAACTCGAACAAGAAGTACAAAGCGCTGGCGTCATTTTACAGCAGTTATTTTTTGAGACACATAATAGCAAGGTCCCTGGAAAATTAAACAGAAGCTCTCCTATTTACGAAACATTGGAGTATTCCTATCCAGATAGACAATTTAAAATATTAATTTCACAATTAGAAGAATTTTCTCAGCAATTAAACAATGAAAATAAAAAAGAAATTGAAAAATTTATACAAATTTTAAAAAATTCGGAGCCGCTAGCTTGTCTTATTACATGTCTGATGCAGGAGCGAAATAAGACCAATAGAGAATTACTATTAAATAAATTTAAAGAAATCATTTTAGAAAAAGTCACAGAATTACCCATTGGAGAAAGGCTAATCATTCCTTATGGATACTTAGGTAGAGATATGCATGACCTCGCTGCTAGTAGCGCAGTGGGCCATATGACAGTACTAGAAATCACTAAAACAGACGATGAGACTGCACAAGTGCGCTTATTTAACTCGGCAACAACTGAAAATACTTTAGAAAATGATACGACTTTTCCTTGGAATCGGACAGTAAGCTTCAATGACATTGCGCATCCAGATTTTTGGCAAAATACTTTAGGTCTTCTAGAGCATGAACAAGTTAATATGTCCAGTGCCTATGATAAACTTAAAGAACTAAAGGAAGTACCTAACAAAAAACAACCTCCAGAAAATCTCAAAAGTTATAGACTGCAATCAATTAATCACTGTCCAAAAAAATCTTTACAGATCTGGCTGCATGATATGATGAAGGATAACCCTATTCTTTATCAAAAATTTCGGATTTTTAATCTAGATAGCCTTCATCAAAAAGCTACTCAAATCATCACCTCTTCTTCAAATTATAAAAATATTACTGTTGATCATTCGGTAGCCCTATGGGGTGGTTCAGATAAAGTCCAGAATTCCATTTACAATTTTTATTTTAAACTCAGAGGATTTTTTTCTGGTCCTCATGTAAAGCAAAATCTCCCTTTAGATGAAGTGCAAAAGATGGTTGATTATGACACTGTTGTTAACCTTTCGAGAAATTGCAGATTGAAAATTCTTGAGAATAACTTAACGGCTGCTATTGACGACGTTCTTAAAAGTGATTTGAATATCGTACATAAAGCAGTACTTCTTCAAGGGCTTCACGACTTTTGCGAAAAACGAAAGATAAAATACGATTCCTCGGTCTTTAATTTTCCCGATAATGAACTTAAAGAATTACTTAAGAGACCGCAGTTAGAAGAAAATTTTTTAAAGCTTAATGGATATGCAACTCCTAATATTACTGTCGTTAATATTCTTCTTAGAGGCAATTTAGATTCATTTATTAATCTATTACTTACCGTAGCTGGTGTAGACCAAACTATTAATCAAGTGGAGGAATTCTACAGTGATCCTAATGATCAATTTAAAGCTTATCTCATCATTTATTCCTATTGTTTAAAGAATCAATTTGAAAATTCTGCTGCTATTAAATTACTTTTAAGTAAGTTTAATTTGGAAAAAATGACTCTCCATCAGAGGTCTCAGCTAGCCGAGGTCTCCAACTTCTGATAATCAAGGATAGTTATATCTAGAACTTGAGCATTAAAATAGCACCACCTTTAACTTTATTTTAATTAATATGTATAATACAAATTGAATATAAGATATTTTTTAAAAAGGTTGAAATAATATGTCCCTACATTTTCCTATTAGTTTTAAACAACCCTTTGCCGTAGGAACTAAACATATTAAAGAAGGGGTTTCTTCGATCAAAGAAGGTAAGTGGTCAGGAGGAATATTTGAAGCTTTCGTAGGAGCCCTCGAAATGGTTCCTCTTATTAACTATGGCATTCTCTCTATAGAAAAACAGATTACTTTGCGCACTGTAGACCAAAAAATGAATGCTCGACGAGAGGAGCTTCATCAAGAAATTCAAAGCGATGGCGTCATTTTGCAGCAGTTATTTTTTGAGACACATAATAGTAAGGTCAAGGGGAAATTAGCAAAGACCTCTCCCATCTATAAAACTTTAGAGTACTCTCTCCCGGACAGACAACTTAAAATACTAATATCACAGCTAGAGGATTTTTCTAGTAAATTAGACAACACTGAAAATAAAGAAAAAATTACAGAATTAATCCAGATTTTAAACAAAGCAGAACCTCTAGCTTGTATTATTTCATGTCTGATGCAAGAAAAAAAAGAGAGCAATCGCATCTTACTTTTAAATAAATTTAAAGAACTCGTTTTAAAGCAATTCAAGGAATTAAAAACTGGAGAAAAGCTAATCATCCCTTATGGATTCTTAAATAAAGATATCCATGACCTAGCTTCTAAAGACCCAATGGGTCATATGACACTGCTAGAAATCACTAAAACAGACGACAAGACTGCTCAATTGCGCTTATTTAATTCTGGAGTAAGAGTAGAAAAAGAACATCAGTTAGTTGAAGATGCAGCTTTCCCTTGGAAGCGCACAGTAAGCTTTGAGGAAATTGCTAACGATACATTTTGGCAAAGTGCCTTAGATCTTCTACATCAAGATCAAAAACCTGATATGTCCAATGCTTATGATAAACTTAAAAAATTAGAGGAAGCACCTGCTGTAAGACCTACTGAAGAAAATCTCAAAAGTTATAGAATCCAAACAATTAATCATTGTCCAAAAAAATCTTTACAGATCTGGCTGCATGACATGATGAAGGATAATCCTGTTCTTTATCAAAAATTTCGGATTTTTAATCTGGATAACCTTCATCAAAAAGCTACTCAAATCATCTCTTCTTCCTCAAATAAAAGAAAAATTACAATTGACCATGCGATAGCGCTATGGGGTGGCTCAGATCGAGTCAATGACACATTCGACAACCTATATTACAAATTTAGAGGATTTTTTTCTGGTCCACGTGTTAGACAAGAACTCCCTTTGGTTGAAGTGCAAAAGATGGTTGACTATGACACTGTTGTTAACCTTTCGAGAAATTGCAGATTAAAAATTCTTGAAAATGATTTAATGTCCGCCATTGATGACGTTCTTAAAAGTGATTTGAATATAGTGCATAAAGTAACACTACTTCAAGGACTACAAGCCTTCTGTGAAAAACGAAAAATAGAATGTGATCCCTCGCTCTTTATCCTGCCCAGAAATGAGCTTGAACAATTTCTTCATGAACCACAATTGGAACAAAAATTTTTAGAACTCTATCAATTGAAAAGTATTGGACTAGATAATACAAGCCTATTCATAAATTTTTTAATCACAGTCATTGGAGTAGACGAAACCATTAGTCAAGTTACAAAATTCTATACTAATGATGATGATCAATTTGAGGCTTTTCTCAGCATCTATTCAATTTGTTTAAGAAAGCAAGATCAAGCTTCTATGAAAAAACTCAACCCGAAATTGTATGGGAAATCTTTGCCTCTAAATCAATCAATACAGCTAGCAAAGACCCTAAACCCGTATTATCCTGAGGCTGCTCACAAGATTCTTGAAACCGCTCTTGATTTTCTCAAAAAAAGGGCTTTTAATTTTGAGACTCTTCAATTAATTGGTTCAGTCATTTTAATTTATGCCTCTACAGATCTAGAGAAAGCTAAAAAAATAATTGATGAACAACCCGATGTTAATCAGTATTTCTTGTTTATACAATTAATTGAAGGAAGTAAAGACAATGATAAGCGTCAAATTATTAATGATTTATTACCCAAAATTCATCTATTAATGAAAAAATATCCTGATCAACTCAATTATTTACTATCACGCTTATCAAACACTCTCTATGAATACGCTCCAAGTGATGCTAAACAGTTTGTTGAAGATGCAATCGCATTTGCTAAAAATAATGATATTCAATTGCAGAGTATTGCTCAGACTATTGCCAAATTTGATTACAATAAAGCGCTTGAAATAACTAATATGATTCAAGATGCAAAACAAAAAACAATAGCCTTGGAAGAAATTGAAAAAGCTCATAATGAGGAAAAATAAAAAAACAGGATAGGCAAGATACGCAGGAGATGATCTCTTTGCATAGTTTGCCTTCTTTACTTAATTTTAGAGAAAATAGGGGGATAATTCAAGCTTTTTTTAGAAAAAACAGGGGGATAAATTTTGGAATTTTAAAAAAATAGGCAATTTTCATTCAAAAAATACTAGGCTACAGTTGAAAAATAAATAGAGAAGATTTGCCATAGAGGCGGCTATCTACTAATCTTAAGTGAGTGAGGTTTGTAAACTCAGGGAGATGGCAATGGTGTGAGATTTCAAGAAAAAGAGAGCCGTTTTCTGAGAGACAGGGCTGCTGATCAATGGCATAAATAAGAGCGGCCCCTAGAGGTAACGATTTTCCATGCCAAAAAGCCTGGGCATCGTAGGGGGGATCGATATAGATTAAATCAAATTTATCAGAGGATAGTTGCTTTAATGCAGCGAAGGCATCACGCATATATACCTTTGCTTGGGATTGACATCCTAATAGTTCTATATTCTTTTTTATACTTTCAGCACCAAAGCGCTCTTTTTCTACAAAAGTGACGTGATTTGCCCCCCGGCTTAAAGCCTCAAGCCCCATTGCTCCAGACCCAGCACAGAGATCTAGGACGTGCGCATCTTCAATAGAACATTGGAGAATATTGAAAACTGCGCTGCGCACTAGAGCAGAGGTAGGCCGGGTGACATTCCCTTTAGGAACATGCAGCCGGTGATTTTTGAATTTTCCGCTTATGATTCGTAACATATGAGGAAAGGATAGCAGAAAGAGAGGCTAAAATGCTACTCCTAGCCCAGCGCCAAATTTGAATCCTGATAAATTTAGGGAGTGTTTGTCGACAACTTTATCGGTGTGAATTTGTCTAAAGTGCTGGATTTGGTAATCCATAAACAGATCTAAAAAATAGCAATCATAAAATAAATAATTAATTCCTGATTTGATTACTCCGCCGATATTACTTTCGTGATTTTTTTCTTTCACAAATTCAGACTGGTCATGAATGTACAAAAAGGAGTAGGTAAGTCCTGCTCCTAAATAGACATCTAGATTGTCACACCAACAATTTAGTGGATAGAGGTACTTGACGCCTAGTCCTAAGGGGATCATATTTATTCTTGTATGGTTTTCAAGGCCGGTTGAGCGGCCCATTTGTTGATACCAGTTCACGCTTCCAAATACCGCCCAATTCTCACAAAAGCCTACAGAGGCCTCCCAACCTAAGTCTAAGCCTCCGTTATGATAGGTCTTTCTGACTATATCGGAAGTTGGATAAAAGTAAGCTGTGCGAAAACTGGCTTTACATTCTTCTGAAAAGCATAGAAAGGGCAAGCAAACAAAGAGAAATATAAAGTAAAAATTTTTCATGGTTTTATACAAAATTGTGTAAAAAAATTTGTTCTGAGAATAGCGTCAACACTATATCAGGTTTC
>JABDDJ010000057.1 GCA_013287645.1 Chlamydiota bacterium
ATCGTAAAATAAAATTATGTTTTTTTATATTTTTGTAATCGACTATTTGGTTTTTCAGGAATAGTATATTCAATAAGTTTTTCATCAAATAATTGCTTAAGAACAACTTTTAATTGTCCTGAAATTTGTTTTTGCCCCAATTTCTTAGCAATTTCTGATTTTGATAGCGGAATCTGATTTGCTAGTAACCCAAGCACCTGACCTTTTAACGACTCGGGCTGCGACTCGGGCTGCGACTCGGGCTGCGACTCGGGCTGTTTCATTAAATCCCTTTCTTCAACAATAGGAATAGCCCTTTTTAATGGTAATTGTATATCAAAATCCTTATGAGCTCGATCGTTGAAATATACAGGCTTAAGATAACCTAAATCTTGCCATTGGCTCATTACCATTCTCATGCCAGAACCAGCTTGTTCACATAATCCCAAACGACGAAAAGCTGAAACAATTCGTGGATTTCTAACTTCCTTTTCTCCAGGATCAAGCAACTTATCTGCATTCCCAAATACGTCCCCAGGATTCCAAAATTGAATCAAATCGCGATAAAATTTGATAACTCCTTTCCGTCCATGATCTGCATAATCTTGATGAATAAGAAGATTTATTGCAGCCTCTCTAAAAACACGATATTCAGCAGGAGCTTCGTTTCTTAAAAGAGTATGTGGATCAATTCGAAATGGTTTTTCTGACTTTTGTATATATCGCGTAACAAGACCTCTCCACGTCATAATTAAATTATCTTCAAATACAATGCGATCAAGCCAACGAACTTCTGGCTGAGGATCATCTATATTTGATGGGATCCATTGCACATCCAAAATAGGACGAGGAATAATTTGATGGAGAGCACTATGAGAACCAAAAAGAATAATTGAAGCTCGTGTAGGCCATAACTTTTTCTTTTCACGAAGAACATATCCCCATTGAAATAAAAAATCAGTATCTGAAAGTGCCTCATCATGACCCGGATTTCGTTCATTGAATATTGATCTGTACCATCTCAGAGATTCATAATCAAAAGCTTCACGAATAGGAAATTCAATAATTTTTCCCTCCCAGCGTTCCTCTGAGGCATCTCTCAAAAAACGTTCTATTTCATGCATTGTACACTTTTGATCGCAGGCTCCACGGCGTATATAAGAACGACGAATATCACCATTGAGATATATAGGCTTGTAAGACCTTGTGGCTTCTGGAATGAAAAAAATCAAAACTTTTTTACCATCAACATCAACAATATATTCTTTGATATGAATATCATGATTTACTTTTTGATCAGCTCTGATAGAACTTAAAAAGTCGTTTTGAACTTTTTCTACATTAGATACTCCTGAAATTTGATATTCATCATTTTTTTCACTTACTCCGAATATTAACCAGCCACCATGTGTATTTGAGAAAGCTGATACTGTCTCGTAGGATGACTTTGGGACTTCTTGTTGAGCTTCTTTAAACTCAACATCATTCCATTCGGTCCCTTTTAAACGTTTTTTTAGGTTTTGCAGATCCAATGTGTTTCCTTTTAAAAGGGCTTTATTACAGATACTGAGGTCTTTTGATCTTGATTAAAGACATCTGCGGTAAAGCCCCTCCGTTGGACGAAATACTATCATTATTTTCATGGATTTTTGAGATTTTTTAAGGTCGTTTCAATATAATCACAAACTGCTTTTAATACTGTATATTTTTTTCTCATCGAGACAGCCCACTGACGCAAAACACCAGCGTGTTGCGTTCCTTCTATCATCAATTTATTTAGAGCTTCTTTAATAAAAATCAGTTTATTCTCTTTATTCTCTAAAAGTAGTCTATAAGTTAACCATGGAGTTAAGGCCTCTAATATGGAGGAATAATTTGTAGATCCTTCTTTAAAAAATCCATCAGATTTTAAACCTCCGATCGCAAGAAAACAATCTTCTATCATATTTTTGCAAAAATCTAACTTGTTTAAGCAATAGGGTGGAAACTTTACTGTAAAGGGATCATTGAATTGCAAAGTCTTGATAAAAATAAAACAGGGCTTGATAAACTTTATAATAGACTTTTGAGTATCACAAAAGTGGGCTGCTTTGAAAATTGTATAAAAAATGCCATCGACAGGGAGGTGCTCTTGCAATAATTCTTCCACGCTTTCTAAATACTTAAAATACCATGCCTCAAGCTCTTTTGATTTGGAAAATTGACCTTGCACTACACAAAGTAAGTCCAAGCCTGCTGAAAGCGTAACCAAGCGTCCTTGTTTAAGAAAATGGGAAATAAGGAATTCACATAATTCCCACTGTTTGTTTTTGGATAGAAGCGAGTCAAACTGTTTAAAAATTTCATTCGTCAATCTAGCTAAAAAAAGCGCTGTCCAGCATTGATAAAGAAATTCTTGTTCAGGATACTTTTTCCAAATCGATGAGTTGCTAATAACTGAATTCTTATCGAAAATATCAAAATGCCTTTTAAATATTCCGAAACTCAAAATATGTTTTGAATCAAGGACTGTGAGATATACATTTGCAAGGTAAGGTGATGGATAGCGCTGAATGAGATAGCGAACTATTGAAATAATGACTGAGCTTATCACTCCTAATTTATCTTTTATCGTGGCTACATGCTTTGCCACATTATGGAAAAAGAGACAGGCAAGTGCGGTTTGTGGGTGAGAAGGAAAAACTATCTTAGCAATCTCGCAAAGATTGATTTCTGTTGGTAAAAGTTTTTCTGATTTTTTGGTTTGTTTGGGAATACTATCGCTAAAGCCGGAGACACATCCTATAGTGTTTGTGATATACTCGAGTAATTTTTCCTCTGAAAGTGGATCTGAAGTTATCTTGAGGTACATTTCAGCAAGGATCTCCATGATTTCTGCACTAAATGAAAATGATTTATCAACCGATCTTTTAATAGTATTCACTGCTTCCATAAAAGCAGTAAATGGCTCGGGAGTATAAGTACTCTCTTTAAGAAATTTCAAATGGGTATCTCGTATAAAAGCATTGGTTTTCTGTTTAAAGTATGGAATGTATGAGAGACGATTAATAAATTTAGTGAGCAATCCTCTCATCCATTCAACGATCTGAAGTCCATCTGGAGTAGTATGTATGAAATGAATAAGTATGGTTAAATTATCTTCTATCTTTTTGAAATCCTCATTTTCTGCAAATTTAATTGGATAATTAAAAGCAGAATAGGCCTTTAATTTAAAAAGACTATTTTTTGAGTTAAAACAAGCCATCATCAACTTGAAGGCTTTTTTCCAATTACAGTTATCTTCATAAATCGTATGTAAAAGTGAATAATAAAAATTGAGATGGCTAATGGGTGTTCCGAAAGACAGTTTTTCCACATAAGTCACCAATGCAGAGATAGGGACTGGCTTAACTGAATTAAAGTAATCATAGATGGCATGATCCTTATGAAAGGGTTCTTCGGTGGAATAAATTTGTAGTTCTACCAATAAGCTCTGCACTTTAATTGCCAGCACAAATTGGTTTCGAACAAAAAGTTGGTCTAGCACCTGATTTGCAAGTTGCTTCCAAGAGAGGATTTCAGGATTACTCGTGTAAGATAATTTTTTTAAATACAAATACCATTTCTTTGCCTCAGCTTGATGTTCTGCCTTCGATAATATATCCATGAGATGAAGAATAATCTCTGCTAACGTCCCGCTGAATTCACTACTCTTTTCAGCCTTTATCAGTAGACTTATCTCTTTATGGATGTATAAAGCCTCTTCATATGCCGCATTCTGAATATGCTGAATAAGAGGCGCTTTTAATTTAACAATCAACGAAGTGTTTATTTTAAAATCTTTAAAACTAGCGAGGCATCGAAAGACAAGGTGCATCAATTTTGTAAGGTTTTCTCCTGTCAGAATGTTCGAAAAATTTTCAACAACTTGCTCTAGGAAATCCCAATGTATATTTGAATTTATATAAGGAAGATTTTCAAGCGCCCTAACTCCAATGGGATATAAATCTGAAATGCTGTCCATACAAAATTGGAGACAGGAGTAGTAATTCCCTGAATCTAAGGCAATGTTAGCGCCCTGTTTCCAATGAATAACAAAGCTGTTTGTAAATTTTTTGAAGATGGGCTTTAGCCAAAAAATATCTTGGAAATAATTGAGAGAGCATTTTCTATAGAAATAAGATTCTAATAATGAGTCGCCTTTAAGTGTTCCTTCACATTCGGACTGATTAATGTACTGAAGAGCAACCTCCAAAACATCTTTTTTGAGTTCATTAAAGTTTTCACCATCCAAAATTCCTTTTGTCACGGCTGTTTTAAAATTTGAGCTAGAACATGTAATCTCCTTTTGAAATCCCACCTTGCATAAGGTTAGATAGAAAGACTGCTGATTGCTATTCGGTTTCCAAAGAGAAATAGATTCAGTCAAAGCACAGGCAAAAAGGTCTAATGCCTCCTTATGGCAATTTAAATTTACATAGATAGTGCATTTTTGAAAGATCTCATCTACACACTGTTCTCGTAATGTCTTCTTATCAAGGGTTGTCGAATAATCGATTGCCGAAAATAGAAGTGAATAGAATAACCGCACCTTTTGAAAATTACTTTGGTTTGTTTGATTTGCCTTTGTCGAAGCAATAAAATACTTATCGATATAAGGCTTAATGAGCAAAATTACAAACTGTTCTGATGAAGAAAACTGCAATATTGCCTTTGCAAGAGGGTCTGTAAGAACTTCCGCCTCCCAGCTTTCTAAAAGGGGCAGTTGCTTTAAAGTCTGGGCTAAGTCTTCAATGACAATTTTTGCATTTCGGAAACGGTGAAAAAAATATTCAAGAAGCTTCAGATAGAGTGTCCCACGTTCAGAAATAGTGATCGCACAAAGCACTTCGGCCGTTTTGCCGCCTTGTCCTGTAATGAAGTACTGAAATTCTTTCCATAGATCATGTAATTGATCTTCTGTTTCAGGGGAGTTATAAAACCAGAGATTGAAAATAGAAATAAGGAGATGATGATAGTACTTTAAATCAGGTTTTGAGTTTTTTGATTGAAAGAAATTTTTCAATATAGCCATGATGTATTGTTGAAAAATTTTCTTTTCTGTACTCAAGCGTGGAAGTTGTAAAAAACGATCTTTAGATATTTCTGAAACTACAGCTTTTGATGCAACTTGAATAAACTTTACATGTAATTTAAGACATTTCAAACGTCTTTCATCGCCGCAAGTGCTACCCATGACATATTTAGTTTCTGGGTTAAAAAAAAGATCTCTCATATAGGCGATATGCAAAAAGTCAAGAGAGGTAGATTGGGCCACTTTTTGAAATAGATTCAAAAGATGGGTCAAGCACTTAATCATCTCTTCGGGGTTTCTAGGAAAAGTCTTATTCGTTTGAGTACTGTTATGGTAAATAATCTTGACTTTGTGAAAAAGTGTAGGATGATTGTTTGCAATGCAGGTAGTTAATCCAAAAAAAGCTTTTCGCTGAGCCGCATTGTCTAATGAGTCATAATAGTCTTTTTCTATACAAAGGAAATGCAGCGCTAATTCATTCTTCAAGTCTGGAATTGAATTGAGAAAATTAGATTTTTTTAATTTTTGATAAACGTCCTCCATTGTCTTATCAAGAGGCTTATACTCTTCCGTGCCCAGATTGTCGATGTGAAAGAAAAAATATCCGGGAAAGATCACGCTTAATTGCAAAATTTGCTTTTCAGTAAGTTCTAGAGTCTTTCTATCAATACTAAGTAAAATGAATAATAGCTCGCCAAACTCTAAAAAAACCGCCAGCTGTGTCTTATGATCATAAATTTTAAGATTTGCGATATCCTCAAGGAATGTTAACAATAAGTCCATATAGGACTCTTCGCTAACCAACAGAGATTTAAAAATTTTTTTTGTCCATTCTATAAACGCTTTAGAGTCATTAAAATGAATAATAAAATCGATCAAAAGCTTTCCTGCTAAATCAATAATTTCAGATTTTTCTTTTTTTAAGGCTGAAAATCGATTCCACTTAACCTCTAAAGAAGTTAATGCTGTGATATTCATCTCTTTTTTAACAGTTTGGTTATGCGCAATAGTTAGTTCTTTCTTGATAATTAACGCCCAAAACTTTTGAATGACTCTATCTTCAGGCTGCATCACTGGGATAAATATATTTAAGCACTCACAAAGAATATTAACCTCATCGACTGAAGCATGTTCTATCGAATGCCATAAATGATCTACTATTCTTTGAGCTTTATTTGGAGTCAGAAGTAATGGTAATTGGCCTTTATGTTCTGTCGCCAATTTGTGAACAATTTTTACAAATAAACTTCGGATATAATCCTTCTCATAGCAATCGAAAGGTCTACGTAGTATGAAACTAAAGGCTTTTTCTAAAAATCTTCTCTCTTGTGGAAATAATTCAATCAAAGCCTTTGTAATGCAATAATGTGCTTCTTGCAAAGGATCAGGCCAGCTTCTCCAAAGTTCCACAAAAGTAGAAAAATACCTTCTATGATTTTTGGAATGCTGTTTTTCATTTAGAAATTCTTTAATCCCTTCAAGCGCTTTTACATAAAATGAGCTGTTGGGATACTGCAAGCAGTGCACATAAAAGGGAATAAATGATTCTAGCTGAGAGTTAATAGTCGCATAAAAATCGAGATATTCTTCAAAAAGCTCTTGATTCAAAGTATGATTAATAATTTGAAGAAAATATTTTTCACAAATTTTCGGCCGCTCTTTTTCAAGGATATTTTCATTCTTGAGACATTCTAAAATAGTATTTGGATAGATAACAAATTTATCAAATGACTCCTCAACATGATAAAGGCTGACTAAAACATAAGCTATTGTCAAGATCATCCCTTCATTAGGGAGAGGGGTTGAACTCCATTTATTAAAACATTTTTTTATCAAATCGCTATCTTGGCTCTTGGTAAGCTTCCTCCATAATCCCAGCCAGTTTTGAGAAGTTTCGAATTCTGGATAGGCCTGCAATAAATCATAAATGGAATGGGCACCCTGATCCTCCTCTTTTTTATATAAGCGTGTGAGCAATAAATCGATCTTTGAATAGGTTCTTACTCCCCAACCGCGTTTTATAACCTCAGGTTTCATCAATGGGTGCACAATCATCTCAACAACATTTTCTAGATGTGCATTGTTAAATAGATCCTGTAGAAGGGATAAGGCCGAGCTCATCCAAAGTGGTTGACTCTCTTCATTAAGAGAATCAGCAAATTTCTTTAAGTGCTCCCAGCAAATTAATTCATTATTTTCAATTTTTCTTTTCAGAAAAAAAAGAGTGATCTTTTGCGAACCTTCACCTTCAGGTAAAGCCAAATAAATATCATATAATGTACGCTGCAAAGCAATCCATTGAGTCACTTTGGTCTCTTCTAGCCAATTCAACCAGTACTCAACAGCCTCTAACCATACCTTCGCTTCTAAAGCATTATACGCTATTTGTGACACTAGCCATTGTGCAGTATCGTGCAATGTGCCCAAACGGCTCTTAACAAACTTTTTGGCTATCTGTTTTAATTTTTCGATCTGCTTTTCATCCAAAGATGAAAAGTCCTGGATCAGTTGATGGATAAGATGATGGGGAGGAGTGTTAGTTTTTTTTGAAAGTACCCTTAGCTCATGTATTGCAGAAACATGTGAGAGAGCTATAATATCCTTCTCGGAACGACTATAGGTCTCTAATAACGCTATAAGCTGGCTAAATTGTCTATTACTCCCTTCGTGAAATGGATCAATGTGAATTTTACAGATTAGTTTAACAGCCATTTCAATAGAACGAGGATTATACTCAAGCGCTAAAGACTTCACTAAATCTAGCAAAACCATCCTAGCATCCGCTCTTTGTAGAAGCGGCTTTTCCACAGTACTATGGCAGCAAAGAGATGCAATTGTTGACGGCAAAAACTTTTCCGTCTCCAAGGCACTCTTAACCCATATCAACAATGCATCCAAAACCAAATCTTTATGTTTTTGTACAAAATCTAAATCATTGACCGCTTGACGCAAGAATGGGTAGCAATAAGCTGCATCTTGAGAATGTTCTTGAAGAATAGTTTCTAACGAAAGCTTTGCTTTTGGACGTGGTTCCGTTTCAAATATACACTCTCTAATATCTATAGGATCAGAGTCATCTTCGGATAAGGAAGGATTGATTTTCTCTGCCAGCAATTTTCCCAGTCTATCAATTTTCTGATCAGAATGACCAATCAAGTTGGAAATATAATAGGAGAAACGTTCTTCAGCTGCGATACTGCCTAATGCTAGATATATTTGTAGAAGGGAAATCCCCGCTAAAATTTGAAGGGGATCAGGGTCACTACTATTAAAAAATTTATCAACACGAGGCAAAACAATCTCTTCATCCTGCCTCAAAAATTGTTTATAAGGTTCGATGTCTGGAAAACACTCCACATCTAGTTCTCGTGGGGCAGCTACATTCCAAAAGAGCTCCAGTAATAGGTTTGCTACATGAGAACAGCGGTTATAACAAGGATTTTGAAGAAAATATGTATCGAATGCCAAACTTGCGTCAGAAGGGGAAAATTTCAAAAAAAGACTATACTCTTCTCCACCTTTCGTAGGAATTTTGTACTCTATCATCGGCTCATTTTCGCCCTGACGCGTTAGCTCTGCCGTATAATATTGGTTCGATTTCAACCGTGTCTTAGCCGAAATTGACTCCATGAGCCCTCCAGCGAAGAATAGTACTGCCGCGATTAACTCAGTCTCCACATAGCGAATCCGCATCATAGCGATAATGTTCTGATCAATAGGAAGAAGAAGAGCCAGCTCTCTCCATATACTATGCAATTTTTCAGGAGTAATCTCTTTTCGTTTATCTTCAGGAGCCAAGTACAAAAAATGCTCGAATAGAAATAGCATCAAAACGGCAGCTAAACTCGGATCTGCTTTACAATGGCTCGTTGCAGCAGAACATAAAAGCTTAGCCATGTGACGACCCCAAGAGTCATTAATAGGGTAGTGGTTTAATAAGGTGCGCATGTATGACGATAAAGCATCCAGATCGGGACACATCCTTTGACGGATCAATCGAGCTAAAAGATTAAAGCAGGCACGATAATCCATCTCTTTTTTCTTAAAAGGCATTGCAATGCGAAAACCGTTAAATAAAAGAGCTTGAATAAAAGCATGCACAAGACTTTCAACTTCAATGGTCAGAGTCTCCAAATCTTCGCTAATCGACCCTAGGATCAGCTGGCAGTTATTTTCTTCAGAATTACAAAATTCGGGAAAACGACCATAAGTTTGATCAATATGAGGCAAAGGTAAAAGCGCAAAATTGCCCCACGAACAAATGTATGGTATGTTTAGCTTAAAGCAAAGCTCTTCAATACTATCCTGATCCCTATAGATAAGCCCTCTCACAGTTGCAAGATGGCGAAGAGCACAAAGATAGCTCCTTTCAATATGAGACCACTCCCAAATCTCTCTGCGCGTGTCCGTGTCAGGGGGGAGCTCTTGCCAGCTCCTTTGAACAAGAGCCGTTAAGAGTGGTCCTAAGCCAATAAATTGAAAATAGTTTTTGAGCTGGTCTATAGGAAACTTCCTTGCTGTAGATCCGATAATTTTGAGAAGAAGTTCAATGATTGAATAAAGGTCATTTTCTGCGAGGCTAAGTCGAAGTAGGGATGTAAAAAATTCACTTCCCTGGGATATAGGTCGTTTTAATTTTTCTTTAACCTCATCGGCCAACGTGTAAAAGAGGGCAGTTAAAGCAATTTTTGTAATTTTTTTTAAATTATTATTTAACCAACCATCACGCGTAGTTAATCCAAAAATCTTATAACCCAAATATAGGTTAATATCTCTTTCACCAATTAAGGGATTAAACTCTGTCGACGTTCCCATCAAATCACCCAGTGGACATTCATGGACTGACATGGACTAAGATGGACATTCATGGACTAGAATGGACAAAGTACTGTCCATCTTGGTCCATGAATGTCCACTCTTTTTCTTTGTGCTTTTCCTTACATCTTGTCAACGGTGTTTAGTCCAAGAAGCTGGAGGCCTAACTTCATGGTGTGGGCAAAGGTCTCGCAGAGGAGGAGACGAGAAGATTGCTCCAGGGTTCCTTCGACGCGGCAATCTCTAAAGAAGGCATTAAAATTCTCTGCTAAGACATAAAGATAGTCGCATAATCGATTGGGGAGGAGATCCTCTGCCACACTATCTATGACTTCTTCAAATTGGAGGATGTGCAACGCTAATTCTATTTCAGAAGGGTGTTGTAATAGTATTTGTGTATTTTGCTCAAAGGGTGCATTAATGCGCCTCTTTATCCCTGCAACTCGAACATAGGAATACATCAAAAATGCTGCTGTATTTCCATCAAACCGCAACATTTTCTCATAACTAAAGAGATAATTTCCAGTTCGGTGACAGGACAAATCGGCATACTTTATGGCATTAATACCTAGCGCATGTGCGGTGGTATGTCTCTCTTCAGGTGTTAAATTAGGATTTTTCTGAGACAGTATCTCATCAGCCTGAGTAATAGCGCTATTGATCAAGTCTATCAACTTCTCGGTGGTTCCTGCCCGAGTTCGAAATTTCTTGCCATCTTCTCCTAACACTAATCCAAATGGGACATGCTCTATTCTGACTTTTTTGGGATCCAAATATCCTGCCATCTCAGAAGCTTTAAAAATCATATGGAAATGAGTCGACTGTCCTGCATCGGTCACATAAATAAGTCGTTCTCCCTTCTCTTCTTGAACACGGTGTCTAACCGCTGCCATATCAGTCGTGTCATAATTATATCCGCCATCTGACTTCTGGATCATCAATGGGAGGGAACTGCCTTCTCGATTAACAAATCCTTCAACGAAGATGCATTTGGCTCCCTCTGAAATCTCGACTAATCCTTTTTTCTCAAGGTCTGCCACTACCTCAGCGAGATAAGGATTATAAAATGACTCTCCTCGTGTCATCGCGACAGAAATTACAGAACAGCTCAAGACTAGCTTACCTATCAGTAAACTGGAAATTGCCGGACCAGGATTTATTAATATAACTTTGAGCACAGATGATCTTCAAAAAAAGATTAATACTATTTCAAAAGATCCACGAC
>JABDDJ010000058.1 GCA_013287645.1 Chlamydiota bacterium
ATTTTTTGATCAGAAAGAGACTTTATAATATCTACAATAAGATCTTCTTGTTCAGAAAAAAACTCCTTATAGTCTAACATCTTTACTACATGTTGAGTGTTAAACCATTCAGGTTTATTCTCTAGAATCCATCTGAGGGAAATATAATCTTTCTTATCAATGTATCTTTCGATATTGAAAGGTATATAATTCTCTTCAATTAAATCTAAATTATGCTTTATATTTAACAGTTTATATTTAAAAAGGTCGTCGATAATCTCTTTATTTTTAGCTCCTCTAAAGCCTTTAAAAGTGATGTAAAAGCAGTTGATTATTTTTAATAGAGTTTCACTCAGTTCTGAGCGTGTGTTAATAAAGCGTAGTTTGTTTGCAATGATCCCCAAAGCAACAGTACTGTAATGAATGGCTGTCTGGAAGTTTAAGATGGCAAGAGTTTTAATTTCAACCGGTTCATCTAGTTTTTCCATCAAACTATCTGCATAGTTAGCAAGTCTAATTTGTATATCAATATTAACCATTTTTTCTCATATTAAATTATTTAGCAAAATAATAGATGTTTTTTATTTAAAAATCAATTAATTTTTAACAATATACAAGTGCAAAATAGAAATCCGGTTTTGGAGGTGTTGCCTGATCGATTATTTTATGCAACAATGCCACAAAAATTATAGAAGTAGTATATATTAGCGTAGCAATGCAGCCTCGGGAAGTGACGAAAATGAGAGTGAAACTAGTATTTATTTGGTTAATTTGCCTCACGGCAACTCTCTGTGCTGAAACAGAAGAGAAGACTTTTAGTGCTACTGTAGAGTTAGATGGAGTGAAGGTACCTTATAAGTGTACGGCAGGATTTCTACCGATTCATGGAGAAGAGGGTAAGCTAGAGGCCTCTCTTTTCTATTTCGCCTACCACAAAGAAAACCCTGGTTCGCAGGCTGCTCGTCCTGTTACTTTCTGTTTTAATGGAGGGCCTGGAGCTTCGGCTGTGTGGCTGCATCTAGGAGGATTTGGTCCTAAGCGAGTGGATATTCCCGATGTGAGTTTTCCTGAGCCGCCCTTTCATTATTCGGATAACCCCTATTCATTGCTGGATGTAACCGATCTAGTGTTTGTAGATCCTGTATCTACAGGATTTAGCCGTTCAGCAGCGGGAGTCGATCCAAAAAAATTCTATAATGTTAAAGAAGATACGCGTGTCCTGGCAGATTTTGTGCGTCTCTATGTGACAAAAAATAAGTTATGGAATGCTCCCAAGTACTTGATGGGTGAAAGTTATGGTGGATATCGGATAGCGATGCTGGCAACCTATCTGCACGATGTTAGCTATTTGTACTTAAATGGACTGATCTTTATTTCGCCTGCGATCAATCTGCAGACAATTATGGACCCTAATGATGGCAATGACCTGCCCTATCCGTTAGCTATTCCTTCGTATACAGCAGCATGGTGGTATCATAAAAAGCTTCCCAATGTAGAGGAGGCTTTGAGTAAAGCTGAGGCTTTTGCTTTAGGGCCCTATGCTACGGCTTTGCTAAAGGGAGATACTCTGACTGGGCAGGAAAAAGATAAATTGGTTGAAGAGTTGACACACTGGTCGGGTTTAAGTAAAGACTATCTACTGCGTGCACAGTTTCGCGTTCTTCCTGGGGCTTATGCTCATGAAGTATTTAAGTCCTCAGATCAGACAATTGGGCGATTTGATAGTCGCTATTTTATTCCTTCAATCTATGACCGGAAGCCTATTCTTGGCTCGTTGGATCCTAGTGCAGAAGCCTATTTAGGGGCATTTACTAGCGCGATATGGATGTATCTGGAGCAAATTGGATGGCAAACAACCGAATCCTATGACATATTGTCGGATGCCTCGCCTTGGGATTTTAACCAGAATAATCAATATCCTACTGCAGGGGACAAGCTGCGAAACCTGATGACAAAAAATCCTCATTTAAGGGTTTTTGTTGGGGCGGGATACTACGACTTAGCCACTACCTATGAATCGATTAGTTATTCGTTCAATCATTTAGGACTAGATCCCTCTCTTTTGAGCCACCTGCGTGAACGTCATTATTTTGCAGGTCATATGATCTATTTGGATAATAAGGCGTTGCCAAAGCTGAAAAATGATTTAAAGCAATTTTATAGTGAATAGCTCAATTATTGAACAAGCGAAGCGAAGTTCCTTGGAGTGCGTGCGCTCTGCGCCGCCCTTGATAACAGGGATGATTTTAAACTTGAGTTTTGAATTTTAAAGGCGGCGCAGAGCGCACGCACTCCAAGGAACTTCGCTTCGCTCGTTCAATAAAGTTGTAGTTACTCGGAGAATTGACTCCAAGAGATTTCGAAATTAGGATGTGCTCTACAGTAGTTGTAAAAGTCTTTTAAAAACTCTAAGCGTTCATATGCAAAGCCATGCTTCCACCGAGAGTTAGGATTATTGGAAGAGAGATCTGCGCCTCCTAAGAACCATTGACGGCGAATAATATCTTCAAAAGAGACATCTTGAGCATTCTTGAACATGTCATACATGATTAAGAAGGAAGTTGTTCTGCCCTTTCCGCCAGCGCAATGAAAGTGCATCCAGGTGTCATCAGGAATTGTTTTGAAGAGATTAACTAATGAGTCAATGGTGGCATTGTCAGGACGTTTATGATCAGTCACATAGTAACGGATGTAGGAGAGGTTTAAGTCAGCAGCAAGCTCTCTTTCGGAGAGTGCTTCTTTAACATGAAAGGGTTGAGAGACTACAGCTTGTTTATCGTTATAGATACGCGTAAAACCGGATGCTTGGACTTCTTTTATTAGTAATTCTTCTTCTCTTTGGATTTGTTCGGGAGCCTTTCCTTCGTTCTGCAAGTTATGATATCCATACCAGCTCACTGCCATGCCGTCAAAAAATCCATGGTCTTCTTGTCTTAAATCGATGACAATGACTTTTTTCATTGGGATCGTTTTTAGTATGGCCTTTAAGCTCCTTTTTGAGAATTGGGAACTTCCAGAGGCGTGTAGTTTATGGAGACCTTTTCTTGTAGGAATATATCCCAGATGGCGCTGATAGGCAGATGACATTAGTCGAAAACCAGGGGGTAATGTGCGGATGTTATCCATATTTTTGATAAGATAGGTAACGCCAGTATCGCGTTCAGATACAGGGATACCACTCTCAAAATGGATATGAGTACACCACCCTAGAGTGAGAAGGAAAAAAGCTAATAAACAAGAAATTAATGTAATTTTCATATTTCTATTCTATTAAATAATTATTAAGTTTTGATTAAGATAAAAGCAAAGTTACCTATAAATTACCTGAAGCAAAGCAGAGGCTGCTTGCACCCTTAAACTAGGACCAGGCTCTAAAAGAGTATTAGCAAGAAAGGGGATGGATTCCTGCTCTCCAATTGCAGCTAGAGCTGCTATAATGCGCTCTTTAGTCTCTTTACCTGCGCCTGGATAGGCTTGCAAAAGTGGCTCAATCGCTGCAGCATTTTTACCCCACATCGCTAAGACCAATGCTGCCTGTAGACGTAGATAGGGGGTACGAGCTTGCTGCAAGATCTCTTCAACTATTTCAATGGCACTATCATCACCCTCGGTTAATAAGAGCATCGAGGCGATACCGCTTGCACCCCAGACTCTAGATTGGATAAAGCGTGTTAATAGATTGGGCACGCATGGAGCCTTGACAATAGCGAGGAGGTTAATAACTTCTAATCGAGTAGCGAGGTCCATTAGATCGGGAGATAGCAACTCATTTTTTTCTGTACGGCCATCGACAATTGCTTTTAGAGCACCCCATTTTTTTTGGCCAAATCTCTCATCCTCATTCCTAAGGCTGCGCTCAATGATTGTGCAGGCTTCAGGAATATTTGTCCTTAGCCGTACAAGTCCCATGGCGGCATTTAGCTTTATATTGAGTTCAGCATTAGTCTTAAGGATATATTTTAGAAGGGGAATAGCTTTGCTACCTGATGCGCAAATTGCAGCTACAGCTAGGTAACGGATCTGCGGATTGGGGTGATGAAGGAATGTTTCGAGTTGGCCTAAGCCCTCTTTTGAAGAGCATAGGGAGAGGATCCAACTGGCGCTGACAGCGACTGTATCATCTGTGGATTGCGCTTTTTGACGAATTTTCTGCACTGTTTCAGGGGTGCATGGCCAGGCAGGCCACAGGATTGCGAGTGCATGTAGAGAGGCCACTTGTAGCTCTATTTGAGGGTCATCTAAAAGGGCAATGATAGGGGTATAGGATTCTGGCAAGCGTGTATAAATGGCATATTCAACGGCGAGGCAGCGGAATGAGGAGTCTTTGGAGTTAATCAGCAATTGAAAGCATTTTAGCGGCGATTTTTCCTCTAAGATGGCAAGTACCTTTGCCATCGAGATACGCTCTTCATAGGAGATATCTCCCTGAGCGATCTTACGTAAAATTAAAGATTTAGTTTTACTTTCTTTCAGGTTAGCCAATGCTTCGAGAGCACCGATACGTACGGGTGAAGATTGGTCAAACTCTGCCAATGAAAGTAATAGCGGTGCAAAC
This sequence comes from Chlamydiota bacterium, assembly GCA_013287645.1. Taxonomy (GTDB): domain Bacteria; phylum Chlamydiota; class Chlamydiia; order Chlamydiales; family JABDDJ01; genus JABDDJ01. The sequence continues at coordinate 4,535 of JABDDJ010000058.1, forward strand.
TCGTTTCTTCGTAATTGCGCTGCAGCTTGACAGGCTGCGCAACGGATGACCGCACAAGGATCTCTAAATGCTTTCTCTAAATGCGGATAGGCCTTCATATCACGCGTTGCACACGCGCCACTTAAGGCTACAAGCCTTGTTAGCGGGGCTGGATTTGTGATTCCCTGCTGTAGTACGCACCACGCTAGTTTTTCTAGAAGTTGAGTATCCGCCCAATCCTCTCCAAAATGCTTTAGATAGAGTTGCCACTCTTTCAAAGCATCGCTTTCAAGCCCAGCGCTCGCATAGCTCATGATCCGTTGACGGTAAAGCGCTTTTTCGTCAGGGTACTCCATCAAAGCGCTATTCGCAGTAGCGCATGCCGAAGCAAAGTCATTGACAAGCTCATGGTACTGGATAGTCTGGAGCCAGTCTTCAATAGGATAAGAGAATAGAGAAGTTTGTAAGCTTAGAGCTGAATATAAAATTAAATTTTTAATGTACATGAGATTCAAATTAACTTATTAAACGTGCACGGGATTACTTAACCAATTGACTAATAGCACGAAACTCCGGCGATTTGGAATCATTCACCAGTTCAAATAAAAGAGCTTCTGTACAAGTCACACGAATTCCTGCGTCACGTAATTCAGCAATAGCAGTCGAAAAGTCAAAAACAGAACGGCTTGTGATAGCATCATTAAGGACAGTCACTTGACGCCCCGCACGGGCCAGATCTTTGGCAGTTTGTAAAACGCAGATATGTGCCTCCAGACCTACTAAAATCCATTGTTCAACAGGAAGGGCCAGGACATGGTCGTGGATGGCTTTGTCGCCTAAGCAGGAGAAGGTAGTCTTGATGAGAGGTTCAGGCATTCCATTAGCGAATGCCATACGCACTCCCATGGTTGTGGGGCCTAGCCCTTTTGGATATTGTTCAGTGACGACAATAGGCAAGCCAAGAATTTCACATCCCTTAATTGCTTTGGCGATCGATTGAACTATTTCACAACCGCGGTCGATAGAAGGAATAAGGCAATCTTGCACATCGATAACCATAAGCCCGCAGCGTGAACGGTCTAAGGGAGGAAGAATGTTTTTCATCCTAGCGCTCCCAGAACTCTTCCACCGATCAGATGAAAATGGAGATGGAAGATTGTTTGGCCAGCGGTAGGGCCATTATTTGTCAGCAGGCGGTAACCGTCAGCGATTCCGAATTCTTTAGCCAGCTGTTGTGCCACTTGGATCATCTCAAAGACGAGATCTTTATCTTCAGGTTTAACACTTTGCAGCTCTTTAATCTCCTTTTTGGAGATAATAAGCAAATGGACAGAGGCTACGGGATGGATATCCTTAATGGCGATAATGCGCTCATTTTCGAAGACTTTTTCAGAAGGGAGTTCGTTATTGATGATTTTGGTGAATATGGAGGCCATTGTTATTCCTTAGCATTTTTAAGAGTGTATTCCAGGGCAGTCATGGCATCTTCTTTTGTTTCCCAGACAGAGATAAAGCGTCCTTTATGACAAAAAATGGCTCCAGGTATACCTGAGATAGACTTTAACTCATCTTCCAGCAATCCTGCCCATTCGTAAGGCAACGGCTGACGTACTTCCATTTTTCGTAGGAAGGTCGGAGGGATACCGCGTAGCTTCCAATGATTTCCCGAGGGCATAATGACAAACTTGGCGCGGTGTTCCTGACCACCCATTTCGAAGAAGGCCTCTAACCAGGGGATGCTTTTTTCAAAAAGAAGGTACTCTTTTTCCTGCTTCATTGTAGCGGAGACGATATTTTTGCATTCGCAGATATAGTTGTAACGCTTATATAACCTTTGGAGTACTCCTAGAGCAATATCGAGAGCTTCAAAAAAATTCTTGTCTTGTTCTTCAGGCGGAGCATCATTAGGAATAGGATTATAATTGGTGATTATGTGCGAATAGGTGCATAGGCCAGGAATTTGTGGATCCTGACCATTATCATGATCATCTACGCCTTTGATCAGAGCTAGCGTTAGAAAACGGTAGAGGTCATTTTCAACTATACCCTGGTCACGCAAGTAGGCCAAAACCAGGCCTGCGCTACTCATGTTGTCCTTGTAATCGGCTTGGTGATGGTCAAAAAGATGTTTGCTTGGATTCAATATTCCACCGACATCACAGACAAAATCGCATTTTTCTAAACGGGCAGAATCGCGCGTACGCACGATTTTATCGCGATCTATCTGGTTAAAGAGCAGTAGGAGAGCGCATGCGGTGACTTCATCGGCATGAAATGAACCGTCATGTGTTCCAAAAGAGCGTTTTACAGAATGTGCACTTGACATTTCTAATGATCCCCAATAAATCTTGCAATTATGGCAATTACTCACCTTTCTCGCAATACACATTACGCAAAACTTATTTAGACGCGAAGGTCGCTTTCTTCGCGGTAAGTAAGTTTTGAGTAAGGTTAGCTCTTTATTGAAAATAATTCATCGAGGCTTCATTATATCATCCTTATTCAAGTTATTAAGTAAGAGATACTAATGTCTGTTCAAAGCGTCAATCAAGGCAATCCTTGTCCGATTTTAGATGCATTAAGCACAATAGATCATATTATTAGTAAATGGAAAGATCCGGATGTTAAAAGGCGACTAACCATTTTATTTGCAAAAATTCCACATGATCAACATTCACTTCTTCCTTTAGTCAGTCCACTGTTAGAAGGATTACAAATTCATGACTCTACAACTTCAGTAATGGATTGTTTAGAGGCTTTCTTCACAGATTTAATTGCACTTTTTCCTAATGCTCAAAAGGAAAAAATAGATCGAGGAATTCATGCTGATCCATACATAGCTAAAACAGATTGCTTTAAAACTCGGTTAGCAATCATTTCTTTTTGCTATCACAACACCTTAATCTCAGATGAATTAATCCAAGCTATCGAGTCCTTCGCACAAGGCGTTGAACCTAAAGAATTTGTTAAAATTGTTAAATTTCTTCCTAAGCTTTCCATCAGTCAAATTAATGACCTAAACAAATTAAAAAATAAATTTGATTTAGCATCTCTTTCTATATTCGCAGAATTTATTCCTAATGAGCAGTGGGATGCCACAATAAATAAACTACATTTATTTAATGAAGGTGAAACCTGGAATAAAGATTCTATTTTAAAGCTTTTAGAAGTATCAAAGAGTTGTATCAAAAAATCTTTTCAAGCTTCATTCTTTGTAGAAGGAGAATCTTCTGAAGAAATAATTAATCACTTAAAAAGCTTTTTTGCTATTCCCCAAATTAGAAGAGAGAGAGCCCTTCCATCTGATCCTAAGATAGTTTTTGATTCTCTAAAAGTATTCCCCGATGAAATTTTAGAAGATGTAGGCGTGGAATTGGAAAAATGGGTGGAGCTTGATCTAGAAGTAGAAGAGTTTGTTCCACTCCTTTTTAATAATCCTAAGATCTTGATAAGTACCGTAGAATACTATAGAAATGAGTTAAATCTCATCGACAGTTTAGAAAAAAAGATTGATTGCATCCAAAATATATTAAATTTCTACTCTTTGAGTAGTCACACAGAAGGCATAGATTATGGAAACTTTATAGAATTTTTAGCCTATTTTAAAAGAGCGCAAAAGTATTTTCAACATTTGACTTTACTCTCGCCAGAAGAAAGAGAAAGGACCACAAAATTTCACATTCGGTGGCTAGAAAAATTTGAAGATGCTTCCAGTCAAAAGGCCCCTATAAGGCTTCATACGGCTCTTTTTAAGCTAATCGCCAAAACAGACAATAATGATTTGGATACTGTTGACAGGATATTAGCTTTATTCAATCCAAATGATCCTACTAATGATGAGACAGAGATAAAAGTACTTTGTCACTATAAAAATAAACAAGGTATTGAGAAATATGCTTCTTTACTTGCTTCTCAATTCCCCGAAGACACAAATAACGAAGGTGTTTACCATTTTATTAATTTTGTGAATTTTTTAGATGATGCTTCAAGTTTAGATCAAACAAGAATTAATACATTCTTTGACGATTTGGAAGCACTTCCCCTTGAAAAACAAAAAGAAGTTATAGCACGACAAACCCGATGGTTCGAATTTTTTATAAATAGATCTTATAAATCCACTGAGATGTGTTTCGCGATTCTTAATTTAAGCCTACAAACACACGAAGAAGAAAGAGAAAGTGTAGAAAAAACTTTTGCTATAATTAAACTTTTAATTGAAAATCCCGATGTAATTTTGGATGAATTAGAATACATATTTCCTCTCTTTAATTTATTTAACCCATATTCAAGTCTCAAATTTTTCATGTTAATGTCCTCAGATCAGCGCCAAGAACTGAAACACCTTCAACTTCCCGCTTTTAGATGTGATTTCTTAACTGATGATCAAACTGAAACACTTTTCACAAACATGCTATCCCTGCCTGCTGAAACATGGTCCGATATAATTAAGAATTTGTCTCTTATCAAAATAGAAAAAAATTGTTCACTAATTGATTTATTTGTACAAAACCCAACCATCTCTGTGATATTATTTAATGCACTTTCTTGTTATTGTGCATTTAAATATGAACCCTACACATCTTCTGCGGCTTTAATAGCCCGAGACTTAACACTATTAATGAATGTAACTCCATTACCATTACATATGCTCTTTGGAGTTTTGCGATCAGCCCTTAATCATCCGACCTGCGCTACTGAGTATACAGGACTTCTGATAGACTTTATTGTAAAATGGGGAGCAGCTGCTTTAGAAGATCCTAGCTTTAGTCCCAGAACTATCGCCACTATTTGTCTACATCCTAGTATTAGCGATAAAATTTTTGAATCACCCAAAGCAGCAACGTTTATTTTGTTACTTATAGGTCAATTTGCATTTCAAGAGAGTTTTCACTCTAAAAAAATGGCTTTGCTATTACTTCAGAGGCTTCAAGTACAGGAGTCCCAGCAAGAGTTTGTTAATCAGTTAATCTCTGCAATAAAAGATTCTAGTCGCGGTAATCCTGAGCTCAAGGATGCTTTTAAAAAACTAAAACTTAACGTCAAGACTGAACTGTCTGAAATAAATGCAAATCATCTTGCAACATATGCTTCCTTACTTTTATCCCATTTTAAAGAAGAAAATTCTTCTGAAGATGCGGAACGAAAAACTCTCACATATTTCGAAATTTTTACCGATTCTTTTCTTCATGCACCAAGCGAAGACCTAATATACTTTGAAAATTTCTTTGATAAATTAGAGGTTCTTCCCCTTGAAAAACAAAAAAATCTCATTTCTCGCCAAATTCGATGGTGTGAGAGATTTAATAGCTCCAAAAAATATCCCTATGGGATATATAGGGCAATTCTTATTTTTAACCTTGAGACGTTTGACGAAGACATTGAAAGTGTTGAAGCCGTTTTATCTTTAGTTGAAGTAAACGCACAATCTGCTCTAGAATTTAGAGAAATTGCTAAATGCACATGTAAAAAAAGTATTGCAAAATACGCCTGGCTTATCAATGCACTTTCGTGCTTGAACTTTATTAAAACTCAGATAATCAAAGAATTTGAAGAGATTCCGCTAAATAAGCAAGAATCCACAAATCAAATTATTGAACATATACAAGAAAGTCGCTTATGTATGGTATCTTCATGTGCTCTTTTGCTTTGCCTTTTTAAAACTCTATCTGAAGAACAACAGAGGTATTTATCAAAACTGCCCTTTCTATCAAAAAGTAGCATTAAGTACGAACAGAGAAAAACACTCATTGAACTCTAAAAAAATACAGCTCTAAGTGAATGGAAATCGACGAATTACTTACACATTCTCGCGACTATAATTTCCTGTGAAAATTATCCGAGTGCTGTGAGTTACTTTCTTAAAATTGAGACAGGTTTCAGGTATTTTATTATCCAATTTCTGCCTAATTTTAAATCCGAAAAAGAGAGAATAAATATTTTATCTTTATGTCAAGGATTAACCAATATTCAATGCCAAAATATTATTGATAATTTCAAAATACTTACAAATACGATTGATGATAACTTACCAATTGCAATTAAACTTTTAATTAAAAACCCCAACGTAACTCCGGGGGAATTGAAATATATTTTACCTTTCATACCCATTTTCAGTTTGACTTCAAGCCTTAAATTTTTTATGATAATGACCCCTAAACAGCGCCAAGGACTAAAAAATTTACAACTCCCTAATAATTTAATCTGTAATTCAACAAATTTATTAACAGAAGCTCATTTCATAAATTTGTTGTCCCTACCTACTGAAAAATGGTCTGATTATTTTAATAAACTGGCAACGATTATTTGCACGATCAGTGATTGGAAATTTGATTTTGATGAAAAAGCTGTCTTCTTAGATCTATTTTTGCAAAATCCCAATGTTAATTTAGAAACTTATTATATCATTTTTAAATATTGTTTGCGAAATAGAACCGCCTTTCCTTTTAAGATATTTT
>JABDDJ010000059.1 GCA_013287645.1 Chlamydiota bacterium
TCTCGTTTCTTGGATACCCAGTAAAATATTTTGAAAAAGCATATAGGATAGTCCTAACGGAATCCATAGCACAGCTAAAGATAGCAAAGTTCCTTGAAGGGGAGCTCGATCAGGTTGCAGAGTACAAAAGAGCCAAATGATCAAAGCACAAAAAGTTCCCAATCCAATACTTGTGACTATCGTATTCCCAATGACCGCTGGAAGCCATTTCGGATCTCGCGCTACAAAGTAAGTATTCGCAGAATGCAATCCCACATTTCCAAACTGAATGCCTATTGCACTGACTGTCATTGCAATCGCATACATTCCCCTCACAGTTGGACCTAATGCTCTTGAAATCAATACAGCAGATAAGAAACTCACTCCTAACAAGAGAAATTGCGTAGCAAACATCCCTACAATTTTACGAACAAAATCTGATTTTAAGAGTCGCTCCTTCAAATACAGAAAGAGTTTATTTAGTTGCGTACACAATTCTCTAAGAGGGTGTTTACAAACATGGTTTCAGTCGATTTTTAACAGTCAAATTCAGCGTTGTTGCATAAATGAACCACAGAGATAGACACCACAGAGGTTCATAGGCCTTTGTGGTTCATTTATGCAACAACGCCGTCAAATTTACTCTTGAAAAGAGATATTGTCAAAATCTATGTCTCTAAACTACTCTGGCTATTTTTATGAACAAAATCACTGTCTATCGATCGACTGAAAAAAAAACGCCTCTTTCCAAGAAGAACATTTCTATTTCTTTTCAAGAACTTAGATCTTGGATTTCCTCTCGGAAAATCTATTTTCATTTATTTCGCTATAGAGAGTCAAGGATGGTCACTGATGACTTGAGGTGGATTCCAAAGCCTTTTGCCTTAGCTCTTTTAATGCGAATCCTTGCAAAAACCAAGGCGGTCTGGGAAGATCAGAGGGGAATTGTCCAAGAAATCAACTGTTCTTTGCTTTTTTCTCTTTTTATCAACTTGATGAAAGATTTTTTTTTGAAAAAAAATCTTCTGAGAAAGATTGAAGACCAGATCGCTTTTCTCAGTGCTTCCTTCCCATCGATCGAAACAAAGCACTTTGACATTACTCAATCCCCTGTCTATTTGCGGACAGATCTCTGTTTTGGATTACAATCAGGGGGGTCTATAGGCCACATTGCCGGAGTACTGAATCATCTGAACCATTTCACAGGCAACCCCATCTTTTTAACGACCGACCATATCCCTACAGTTAGCCAAGAATGGGAATGCCATATTGTGGCTCCAGAAAACGCCTTTTGGGATTTTAGTGAACTCCCTCCCTTATATTTCAACGAGTTTTTTTTGAAACAGGCGATCCAAAGGATTGGGACTCGCCAGCCTTCTTTTATTTATCAGCGATACAGCACCTATAATTTTTCTGGAATCCAGCTGGCAAAATACTACCGAGTTCCCTTTGTCCTTGAATTCAACGGATCGGAAGTTTGGGTACATCGGCATTGGGGGGGGCATGCTTTAAAATATGAACCTCTAGCAAAACAAATTGAAATGTTGAATCTGAAGGCCAGTGATCTTGTCGTCGTGGTCAGTCAGCCTTTAAAAGATGAACTGATCGCAAAAGGGATTGATCCTAAGAAAGTCTTGGTCAATCCCAATGGCGTGGACCCTGACACATATTCCCCTGATATAGACGGCACTTCAGTTCGCCAAAAACAGCAACTCAAAAATAAAATCGTTCTGGGATTCATCGGAACTTTTGGGAAATGGCATGGAGCCGAAATTCTTGCGGAGGCTTTTGGCAACCTGATGCAAAGTTTTCCAGAACTAAAAAAAGAGATACGGCTCTTGATGATTGGAGACGGGGTGACAATGCCTCTTGTTAAGCAAACGCTCTCTAAATGGAACGTAGATCAGGATACCATTTTAACGGGTACTGTTCCCCAAGAATTGGGGCCGCTGTACTTAGCCGCCTGTGATATCCTAGTAGCTCCGCATATACCAAATGCAGATGGATCTCCTTTTTTCGGCTCTCCTACAAAGCTTTTTGAATACATGGCCATGGGAAAAGGGATTGTCGCTTCTGATCTCAATCAAATTGGAGAAATTTTAGAACACAACCGCACTGCTTGGATGGTAAAGCCAGGAGATGCGGCGAGTTTAATGAGGGGACTCAAAGCGCTAATCGACGATCACTCCACTCGCATTCGCCTAGGCCAAGCTGCCAGAGAAAAAGTAGTTTCCCATCATTCTTGGAAAGAACATACGCGAAAAATCATAGATAGCCTTTGCCGTCTCATATGAAAATCGCCAAGCGTGGTATACTTCTTGAGCGTGAAGAAACTGATCTCAGTCATTCTCCCCATCTATAACGAAGAAGCTAATATACCCGTTATCTATAAAGAGCTCAGTACAATTTTAGAATTAATAAGTGCTACGTATGATTATGAAATCATTTTTGTGAACGATGGCAGTCGAGATCATTCCTGGCAAAAAATCAAACAATTAGCCCATCTCAATCCACGCATCAAAGCCATTACATTCAGCAGAAATTTCGGCCATCAAATGGCGCTTACCGCAGGCTATGATTTGGCACAAGGAAATGCGATCATAACTATGGATGCAGATATGCAAGATCCTCCTCACCTCATCCTCAACATGATCAAAAAATGGGAAGAGGGAATTCATATCATTTATGCGCGAAGAATTGATCGAAAAGATTCATTCTTAAAACGTTTAACAGCACAACTATATTACAAGTTTCTCGATCTTATTTCCGATGTGAAAATTCCTCGGAATGTAGGCGATTTTCGACTGATTGATAAAACGGTTCTTTCGACCTTAAATGCCTGCCGGGAGAAAGCGCGCTATTTTCGCGGTCTGGTGGCTTGGATCGGTTTTTCGCATGCATTCGTCGATTTCGCAAGGCCCAATCGGGTGGCTGGAAGAACAGGCTACACCTGGAAAAAAATGTTCAGGTTAGCTTTTGATGGGATGACAAGCTTTTCCATGTTCCCCTTAAAAGTAGCCGCTTACATCGGTATTTTTGTTATTGCAACGGGCTCTTTGATGTTTTTGTACATCACTGCGGATGCTCTGATTAATCGAGTCAACTATCCATTATTTAAATGGCTAGTCACTATCATTTACATTTTTATGGGCATTCAGTTCTTGTTGCTGTGGTTCCTCGGCGAATACATAGGAAGGATCCATGATCAACAAAAGAAAAGACCTCTATATATTGTCGCTGATGAAATAAACCTTTCTAAAGAAAACGGGAAAGCCCCTGATCATTTATGATGGAATACAGATATCGCCAATTAGAAAACACTATAAGCGCACTTAATGAAACTAATATCCCATTAACTTCATTAGTAAACAATAGTTATACTCCAGCAGGCTTTACTGACGATCTCGGCATTTATTATTTTATCCCTTGGATTGCAAAGTTCCTAGGAATTTCCCTCGATCCTGCAATCAACATTTTTTTTGGCTTACTTCTATTTATAGGCATCACTATTTCCCTGTGTTGTTTCTCTTTCGCTTTTAAACAGGGGGCTGCACGTATGATTTCAAGCGTAGGCCTTGGACTACTAATGATTGCAGCATACAGATATTCAGACGTTTATAGCACCTCTTATTTTGCCATTGCTTCCACAATTCCCCTGTTTATTTTATGGGATCAAAAATCATCCAAATTTGATTGGAAATTCATCGCATTACTTGCATTTAGTGGCATTATTATTGGATATAGCAATATCATACGTACCCATGCAGGAACAGGAGTTTTCTTGTTTTTAGTATCCTGGCTTTTATTAAACAAAGAACTTACTAAAACAGATAAATTAATAAGTTTGATAACCTTAACTGTGTTCATCGGCATCCCTTATGGGCATTTTAAGTTCCTAGAAACAAATCGGGATGCTTTCCTAACAAAAATCGATCCACTCTACCAGCCAATCTCAATAGCTCATCCAAAATGGCACAGTATTTACATTGGATTTGGGTTTTTAGACAACAAATACGGAATCAAATACAGCGATATTATCTCTCAGGAAAAAGCAATGTCTATAAATCCAAAGGCTGCATATTGTTCTCCTGAATATGAGCAAATTTTAAAAAATCAATGTTTCTTACTTGCGAAAAACGATCCGAAGTTTGTCCTTAAGACAGTTTTTATGAAATCCATCACCCTGTTCTTTAGGTTTTTGCAATTTGCAAATTTCGGCCTATTAATAGCCTTCTTTTATGTAAAGCCTTCTGCTAGATATGTAATCCCTTTCATTATTGCTGCTTTATTTTATTCAATTCCCGGTATACTGACCATGCCGATCAATGTTTATGTTTCAGGGTTGGCCAACATTTCAGGCATGTTTGGGATCTACATGATCTGTTTAGGAATAAAAAAATATGGTTCATCCGCCCAGGGCGTTTTTACTAAAAATATTTGCTAGATGGATTGCTCTTTTTCCACAACATTTAACGTCGAAAGGGTTGGATCTAAAAAAGGAGCCCAGTATCTCAGCTTTTCATTCTTGATAAAATAGTCATCCACTAAAGGACCGAACTTCATTACCCCAAACATACAGATTATAATAACAGCCGCTCGCCCTAAGTGACTATAAACTCGGCGATAAAATTCAGGATCTAATAGCAAAGAGAGCGCAGCTATCAATAAACAGGCTGTAGGTGCATTGTAAAACCGCCCATCGCCTAAGCTGGAATAAAAAAGAAAAAACACAGGAACATTTAGAAATATAGGCCAACTCAACAGAAAAGTTTGAAATCTTTTGTAATTTAACACAAACGAAAGCACAATTATAGTCATTAGATAAAGCCTTATCCAGCATAGAGCGGAGATGTATTTTGACCACCAAAATGACTGAGCAAAAATAAGGAATTTATGCCAAATCAACGAAAAAACATAGACGGGATACGTAAAACAAAAGCGAAATACCTCTTGGACAGCATAATCTGAAGCGGCTTTTGTTCCAGGCTCTAGGCCCACCCCTGTAATCCATGAAAAGTACGCTCCATCTGTCACTGGCCAAATGAACTGATGAGGAATTTCCCATAATCCCACCATCATCGAAGCCCCGATGGAATTCGTTGTCATGGAAAATTCGCCTGTGAATGGCATTTTAAAAAATGCCCAAGGCAATCCAATCGCTAATACAAAAGCGATGGGAATGAGAAAATATTTCCACGAGCGCCAATGGACCCCATATATCGCTAAAGAGATGAGAGCCCAGGCAGGAAGCACATCTGTCCGGAGGAAAAACCAAAAAGCAAAACTGCTGTGCAACAAAATGTGATAACGGAGGGGAATTTGCTTGCCCTTATAATATTGGCTACAAAATAGACAAGCAGCGCCTGAACAAAAAACAATGACCGCAGGCATCATCGATTCAATCTGCAAGTAGAACATCCTTATTGGGAGAAATGCGAGCACCGTGGAAATGAGGCCAGCCATGAAAGGGGGCATAATGCGTAGAGCAGCCCAGAAAAAAAACGCCACGCTGAGGGCAAATAAGCACATTTGCACGAGAACGCTATTCATCGCCATCTGCAACATGTCAAAGGGATATCCCGCTAAGGCGAGGATAAAGCCGTAGCCCGGCATTCGACACCAGGGAGGCATATCCACAATCAAAGGCCCTTTTCCTTGTAAAATGCTCGAGGCCATGTATAGGCCGTAATTGAGGTTGCATCCAGCCGCTTCTTGTAAAGCGGGGCCCGAAGTAAATTCAATTCTAAGATCTCTTGCCCATTCAGGAGAAAATAAGAGAAGGAGTACTGAGCACTGCACGGCGATGGGCAAAACTAAAAAATAGAGAACACCAAAGATCGAAGCTCCTTTCTTTTCAAGAAAGGAGTGAAGAAGGATTCCTAAAAGAGCGCTCAATCCGAGAGTTAAAGCAATGTTCTCTAAATAATGTTTTAGCCCCTTCCCAAGTTGAGGCTTATTTCGATATAATCCCATTTCATCGATGACTAATTTCGCTGGATCGCTATCGAGATTTTCAACGACTACCTTTATGATCTCTTTCTGTAGAGGCAGCGGAATAAAGTAGCGAGGCGTAAAGTCGTCAGGTTCCCCCTTTACCTCGATCGATTCGCCATCTTGAATAGAAACTCGAATATGCGCCGCCGCTTTTCCTCCTAAAATATCATACCCCTTTCTGATCATGAGATATCTCGCTTTGGGAGGGGCTTGAAATTGGACCCGCAACTGCTCATTGGAAAAATCAGCAACCTCCAATCGAAATCGCCCTGAATCGATTTCCATGATTTTACATTCCTTAGGAGCTGTAAGAGAAGATTGCAGAGCAGGCGCAGCCGGTTCTAGAAAAACTATGCTGCCCCGTTTTATCGAAAGAAAGGCCAATCCAAAAATAAGAGCGCACAATAGAGGGATCGTAAAAGGTTTAAGGGCAGATATCAGCCGATGTTTTGGTAGAAAAAGAATATAGTCAGCCACAGATTTTTCCTTTTGGAATCAACAAAATAGGTGAATATGCCCAGCCTTTAAAATAAAGTCAATATTGCCTTCGGCCTTGCTGAAAAAAGATTTGAAATAAACCACGTGTGGTTTATAGTTGCATCTTTCAGCTGCTTGCAATTAATCATCAGCAACTTGAGCATGTCGTCTTCCGTAAGAGAGTGTTAACAGTCTCTAAACATGAATGAAGAAAACAAGACCCTATTATCGATTCTCATCCCTGTGCGGAATGAACCGGAATCCATCCTGATCATTGTAAAAGTACTGGAAGCGCTTGTTGAAGTGCCTCATGAACTGCTTATTGTAACAGATAATCCCACTGACACCACTGTACCCGTCATCCAATCATTGAGCCAAAAATATAAAAACGTAAACCATGTTCAAAACATCATGGGTAAAGGCGTTTTAAATGCGGTCCGCTCAGGAATCGAAGCAGCTCGCGGTAAGTATGTACTGATCTACGCGGCAGATGAAATTGGTCCCGTTCTCGCGATTCCAAAAATGTTGGATTTAATGAAGAAAGGATGCGATTTTGTGAGCGGAACGCGCTACGCTAAAGGGGGCAAAAGATATGGAGGCTCCTTGATTGGCCATCTTTTATCTCGAACCGCCAATGCAATGTTCAATTTAGCCACAGCGACGGCTTTATCAGACTGCACGACGGGGCTAAAAATCTTCCGCCGCCATTTGTTCCACAAATTCGACTTCAAATCCGCGGGGAGTGGATGGTCTTTCGCTTTTGATATGGCTATTGCAGCTCAAGTGATGGGATGGAAAATTGGCGAGGTGCCGATCGTCTCTATCGACCGTTTGTTCGGCGGCGCATCTTCTATGCGTTTAGTCCCATGGGTTCGTTCGTATATCAGCTGTTTTCTCAAAGGCTTGAAAGCTTTACCTCCCTGGCATTCACCCAAACCCCGTTTAAATTTATTGCCTTGTCAGGATGAATAATTATTTTGCACGATTTTTAATCAAGTTGCTGATCAGTTTTGGGATCGGTTTCTTTTTTATATGGTGGGTTTTTCGCAATGTAGAAATCAGCGAAGTGAGGGAATTGCGTTCTCAAGTGGACCCTTACGCAGTTTTTGCTGCAATTGCCTCTTACGCTTCTGCCATTGCCCTAAGAATTTATAGGTGGAAAAAGTTGCTATCTCCTTTTGCCTCCCTTACATTCTGGCAAATCGGCCGCGCATTGATCGTCGGACATGCGATGAATATCATTTTGCCCGCTCGCTTGGGAGAGTTTTTTCGGGTAAACATTTGTAAAAGTTGGTATTCTGTGCCCCGTTCGGCGGCTTTAGCAACCGTTGTGTGGGAAAGGGTAGCAGATGGAATGATCGTTGTGTCTTGTTTAATAATGGGCGCCGTTTTCTTAAGCGATTTCCGCACTCAACGGGAGATTCAAGGGCTCATGTGTGGGGGGACCGCTATTTTTGCAAGCGCCGCATTCGGATTATTTATTCTTAGAAAGATTTCCATAGATCGGTTTTTTACTCGATGGCCCTCTTTATCCACCCGCATTCACATTTTCCAAAAAGGGGTACAAGATCTCCCCTTTTCGGCCTTAGCTCAAATGATGGGCCTTAGCTTGCTGATATGGAGCTTTGAGGGGTTGAGTTTATGGGCTCTTGTAAAAGCTTCTGGAACCACTCTCCACGCGATGCATACCTCTTTACTGATTGGCGTGGTGAGTTTAAGTACCCTGCTTCCTTCGCCACCAGGGTTCTTAGGTACCATGCAATTTGCTTTTGCAATCGCCTTGTTAGCAGCAGGATCTACCGCTTCAGTGGGCGTTTTAGCCGCAACGATGAATCAAATCTTTCTATTGGGAAGTCTTACCCTATTTGGAACCATTGTCCTTTGTTGGGTGTCAGTGAAAAATAAGGTGCTAAATTTCAGGAAATCATGAGTACAAAAACAATCCGATGGTTCTTCCCGCAATTTGGCGAAAACGAAAAAAATGGGGTTTTAAAAGTCTTAGAAAGCAATTACCTCAACGATGGGGAGGTCACTCGAGCTTTTGAAGAAAAAGTAGCTGCCTTTATCGGCTGCCGCTACTGTGTTGCAGTAACCAGTGGCACAGCAGCTATCGCCTTGAGTTTAATGGCCCTTGGCATTGGCCCTGGCGACGAGGTGATTGTTCCTGATCTCACTTTTATTGCAACTGCAAATGCCGTTCGCCTAGCAGGAGCCTCAGTGAAGCTGGTCGATATTGAGCCGCTCCGCTTTACGATAGATCCGGCGCGCGTAGACGAATCGATCGGGCCTCAGACAAAGGCTGTCATTGCGGTCGATGTCAATGGCAGGGGCGCAAATTACGAGGCCTTGGAGCCCCTTTGCAAGAAACACAAGCTCGCCCTCATCTGCGACTCTGCAGAGGCTTTAGGCTCCAAATACAAAGGCAGATATTTGGGCACTTATGGAAATGCGGGATGTTTTTCTTTTTCCGCAAACAAAACGGTTTCCTCTGGACAAGGGGGGATGATTGCGACCAATGACATCGATGTATACCACCGACTCCGCGAACTCAAGGATCAAGGCCGTCGTTTTGGCGGGACGGGAGGCGATGACCTCCATCCGGTTCTTGGATTTAATTTTAAATACACGAATTTACAGGCAGCTGTGGCTCTTGCCCAATTAGAGCGGCTTTCTCAGCGAATCAGCCATTTCCAGGATAGAGACCGCTGGTATTCTAAGGCACTACAGGGGTGCCCTCAAGTGACCTTGCCTCCCCTCGATGAGCCTGGGGAGGTGAGGCAATGGACAGATCTGCTCTGCCAAAACCGAACGGAATTGGAGATCGCCTTCAAGCAAAACCAGATCGATATTCGCCCTTTTTGGTTTCCCCTTCACACTCAGAGGCCCTATCGCTTGCCAGATGAAGGTTTTGCACATTCCATTCACATTTCTCAAGAGGGGCTTTGGCTTCCTTCTTCCTTTGAACTGACGGAAGAGGACGTGGGAAAAGTATCCAAAATAATCCGAGAAACCCTGTTCCTCCTGTGACCAGAATGCGCTTATGTAGCATATTTATGGCTCCCCAAGGCAACGTACTTGATGTGATCGGGCAGACAGAGATTTTTTCTGGAGAAATTGTTCCAAAAATCGTAGATCACGCCTGGTTTGGCCATCTCAGAGGCCCATTTTTCAAGGGGAATCGCCGCAAATAGAGGATGATTATTTAAAATGAGGACCATATTCGATTGATAAATGGCTTCGCGAATCTCCGGCTTTGGATGAAGCCCAAACTCTTTAATTACACTCGGATTCACAACAGGATCGTACCCGCAAAATTCAGCGTGAGGAAAGGCTTTTTTTAAGGCCTCCAAGATCGGCTTTGCGGGAGTGCCGCGGATGTCATCAGTAGCCGGTTTTCCCTTGAAAGCGATTCCCAACAGCGAAATAACCATTTTTTTTGGAAAACCGCCTGTGTTTTTAATCAGGTTGCTTAAGAAATTGACGACTTCGAAGGGCTGTTCTTCATGAATCCTTCGAGCCGCAAGGGTCATTTCTGGAATCATCCCATACTCTTTCATGCTTTCCGCTAAGATATGGGAGTCTTTGGATAAGCAAGGACCGCCGACAGGCCCAGGAGTCGGCAAGTCAGTTCGAGAATATCCAAAGCGACCTACGCTAATCACCTCTTCAGCGCTCAATCCAGCCGCATCGCACATGCGGGCCACCTCATTGGAAAAGCCAAATACGACATCCCGCTTTGTATTGTCGATCAATTTGATCATTTCTGCAGTTTCTATGTCGCTCACTCGAAGGATGGTGGGAGTTAAAAACTGAAAAATATGGCCCGCTCTCATGCTGGTTGAGAGATTGTCGGCTCCAATCACTTGAGGCAAATACCGCAATTCTGACATGGCCTGCCCTTCGACAGTGCGTTCAGGGCAAAAGGCAATTTCAAAATGTTTTCCCGATTTTTTAAGCATTGGATAGACAACGGAACGGGTGGTTCCCAATTTTACTGTGGAGCGCAAGATGACTAAATCGCCATCTTTTAAATGCTCTAAGATGTCGTTGCAAATATTTTGGATGCTGTTCAGATTGATCTTTCTGTTTTCATCTAACGGAGTGCCGACCGTGATCATATAGACGGTGGCTTGGCAATTTGGGGGGATTTTTTGGAATACTTTGAGAGATCCATTTTCAATCACCTTTTTCAAT
>JABDDJ010000060.1 GCA_013287645.1 Chlamydiota bacterium
ATTAATAGAGAAAATGTTAAATTTTAATCTTTAAAAATTCTTTATAATTATGGTGTATAATAGTTCTTTTTATAGATGAGTGATTTTACTATGGGTTTAGATTCTCTTCAAACATTTCAACAATTAGAAAGATTAAATGATAGCTATAACTATGTCGAATTGGATTCTTCTAACAAATTCGTCATCAAATCTCATGGCTACTACTTTGGCTGGTTGACTCGATTATTTAACCATTGGATTTGGAAGTCGGAAAATACACAGTATAGCAAAGTTTCGAATGCTATCTATGATTATTACAACACGCAATTTAGCCAAAAGTTAAATAACTATTCCATAGAAGATCTTAATACTTTAAATAAAACTTTATCGGTTGTAACTACCCGCTGGGCTAAAGTAAAAAATAAAGATAAAGAAATTTATAATAAATTAATAGAGGCGAAGCAACTCGTAAACTCGACCCTGCATAGTGCAGATATTATTCATGGCAAAGAGAGTTTTAATAATTACCTCGCTGACCAAAAATTAAAATATCCAACCGACTCCTTACTTTTTGATCAAATTGCGCAATCTCAGAATGAAATGCTACAGGAACTTAATAATAATACTATGGATGTGTTTCTTGCTGCTAACATTTTTGGAGATAAAGACTTTGATAATAAAAAATATGCAGGACGTCTCTTAGAAGGTCCAGGTTCTGAAAGAGCTATTTGGACATTTTATTCTGGACTTACAAATTATTATGAGTCTGTAAAAAATTCACTTCCTGTAAGCGAACTCACCAAGCTTAAAGAGATTTTAGATGCGTATAATACCTTCTTACTCTCTGCACTAATAAGACGAAATCTTAAAGCTGCTACTAATGCTACTGATGAAGAAAAAAAGAAATGGACAAATTTTGGAGCAAAAATTTTAGAAAACGATATTAAGCAAGTAAAAGAAGGCAAAAAATCCCGAGGGTATTGGTTAGCTGGGTCTAGAGATCATTTTGTTCCCTTAAGATATGAATACGTGAAAGCTGAAAATAGATTTGTAATGGGAACGTTTAATCTCGGAGGAGGAGTCATGCCTCAAAATATTCAACCCGACAAGAAAGCATCCTGTGAAACAAGAATTAAATCCACGGTTCAAGCTGATCACGATTTTTGCAAGAATATAGTAGCATATGCTGCTTTACGTTCCATAAATAGTTGGGTTACTTTTATCAATCCGAAAAGTCATACCAACACTCCCATGATTACAAAAATGCCGAAGAAAAATAGACAAAAAATGGGAGACTGTACTTGCAAAGGACAATGGGCATTATTAGAAAAAGAATTTGACCGTTTCTTTACTACTAATCCTGATGAACAATATCATAGGTTTAAAAGATTTTTTCAAAAAGCCACCATAGCTAAAATAGACGAAGAAAGTCCTACTGCTCCATTGCAGAATGATGAACTTTCTAAAAAACAGATCTATGATATTTGCCAGCGCCACATTAAAGATTAAATAGTTCCGGCTGTTTTAAAACAGCCGGATTTGAGAATTATTGTAAGGATGAAAGTGTCTGTGGCTGGCCTTGTGCTTCGAGAATTAAATCGATCACTTCGCGCACTGCTCCTTTACCTCCTTTGTGACTGCTCACAAAGTGGGCCATGCTACGAATGCGCGGCACAGCATCTTTGGGGCATGCACTAAAGCCAGAAATTGACATTGCTTCTTCATCGAGCACATCATCAGCAACATAGCACACTGCATTTAAGGGGACATTTAAGCCTTGAACTAGATCTTCAAGTGCACGTCGCTTAAAAGAGCACTCTAAAATAACATGACGAATTTTCATCTTTTCTGCGCGCGATTTGATCATATCATTGTTTTCACCCGAGATCAGAGCCACATCAATACCAGCATTTTGTAAGAGCATAATACCGACTTTATCATGGACATGGAAGGCTTTGCTAAAGGTTCCATAACTTGTATAATCTACTTTTCCATCGGTAAGTGTTCCATCAACGTCTAAAACGACAAGGCGGATATTTTGTAAACGATTTTGTAGGTCAGCATCTAATTCAGCTTTGAGGGATCCTGAGCAGATAAGCAGCAATAATGCCGTAGTTAAAAAGATATGTAGGTGTCTCATATAAAGCTCCTTTTGTTTTGGGACGGAGGTGGAACTTTAGTTGAGAAGACTTTATCAATCAAGTGTTTTATTTATTTTTTCAATAATTTTTATGACATTTTCCGCTACAGAACGCGCTTGAGGGTATGTGAGAGTACCTACAAGCTTTTCAAGGGGTACCCATTGATATTCAGCTATCTCTTCCGGCTGAAGCAATACTTCTCCTTCTACCTCAGCCAAAAAATAGTCGACATCTTTGGAAATAAGCTGCTCGGAGCGTCGAAAAAAGTAGGATTCGCGCAATATTTGTTCCGAAAGAAGCTTTGTCACTGTTAAACCAGTCTCTTCGTGAAGTTCGCGCTGAGCTGCTTGCAGGGGTGTTTCACCCTGCTCTGCATGGCCTTTTGGAAAAGACCAGTGCTTTCCAGAATGTAGCTTAACGATCAATGCAAACCACTCGCCGTTTTTTTTGACTAAGGGGACTATGCCATAAGAATGGTGTTTAGAGACCGTCATGAGCTATAGCGCCCAAAAACGAGTGTGGCGTTATGTCCACCAAATCCAAAGGAGTTGGATAGGGCTACATTGACTTTTTTCTCGATAGCCTGAGAAGAAGCGTGGAAGCCTAATTCTGGTTCTGGATCTTCCAGGTTGATGGTAGGATGGATTACACCTTTACGCAGAGCCATCACGGTTGCTACGGCCTCTAATCCTCCAGCGGCACCTAAACAGTGGCCAATCATCGATTTTGTCGAGTTAATAATGATTTTGGAGGGATCTGAAAAGATTTTTTTGAGCGCTCTGATTTCGGCCATATCGCCGGCAGGAGTTGATGTGGCATGGGCATTGATATAACCTATATCAGCTGGGCTAACGGAGGCGTCTTGTAGTGCCAGCTCAACGCATTTTGCCACTCCCAAGCCCTCAGGATGTGGGTCAGTCATATGGTAGGCATCACAGGACAATCCACCACCCAGGTATTCAGCGAGGATGGGAGCTCCCCTCTTTTGAGCATGCTCTAAAGATTCTAGGACAAGTATTCCAGCACCTTCACCCATGACAAAGCCATCTCGTCCGCGGTCCCATGGACGTGAAGCGCGTTGAGGCTCATCGTTGCGAGTGGAGAGAGCCTTTATAGAGCAGAAGCCAGCTAGGCCGATGGGAAGGATGGCAGCTTCAGAGCCGCCACAAAGCATGATGTCGGCATCTCCGCAGCGTATATGGTTAGCGGCGGCGAAGATAGAGTTATTGCTAGTAGCACAAGCAGTGGAGATGGAGTAGTTTGGTCCCATGAAAGAGAGTTCTTGAGCTAATAGGCCACTGGCCATATTGGTGATGATATAGGGAATAAGGAATGGAGAGACTCGCCGGGGACTTTCGTCGAGGGCATGGACATTGTCGACAAAGATGCTCATTCCGCCCATCCCTGAGCCGACGATGACACCAGCGCGGAATAAATCGTTAGAAGTGAGGTTTGCGGGTGAGAAATTTGCCTGAGTTAAGGCCATTTTACCTGCTGCAATGGCATAGGCAATGAATTTATCGACACGGCGTGCCTGTTTTTTTTCGAGAAATTGCGTGGGATCAAAGTCTTGGACTTCGGCACCGATGCGGGTGGTGAATTGGTCGGTGGGAAAGGATTGGATGGTATTAACGCCTGATTTTCCTTCGAGAAGAGATTGATAAAATTTTTCTATATCCGTTCCGAAACAGGAAACGATACCCATTCCTGTGATGACAATTCTTTTTTTGATCATGATTATTTACCGGATTTGGAGGTTGTGGACTCATAGGGCGAATGGATGTCAATGATAACATCGACAATGTGGCCAGCAGTCCATAATTTTTCTAATGAATATCTGTCTCGCAGCTCAGAGGTGAGGAGGTGGATAACGATGTCGTAGTAATCTAAAACAACCCAATCGGAGTGAGCCAACCCTTCGGAATGGTAGGGTAGGCCAAGATAGGGTTCGAGAAGAGTAATAAGATAATTGGCGAGAGATTTGACGTGGCGGTCAGAGGTTCCTTCAGCAATGACAAAGACATCTGTCATTGTATTGATTCCCGTAACGTCTAAAACCAGGATATTTTGCCCTTTTTTATCAAAAATGCCTTGAGCGATAAGATTTAGTATCTGATTATTAGATAATTCCTTTTTCATTGACCCCTTTATTAATATTATACAATCTGTGTAGTTGAATATAGCGCCAAACAGACGTGGGCAGGAGGTGTTCGACATGCTTTCCAGCTTGGATACGTCGGCGGATTTCGCTGCTTGAGATATCAATGGAGCGGATGGGTGTCATTCCTGGGATCAATGCGTCTGCTACTCTATGTTTAGGATCTTTATCAGTTCGTTGGCCTATAATTACCGTAGACAATTCTAATATTTCTTGAGGTTGATGCCAATCAAAAAATGTCTGCGCGCTATCTTCTCCCATAATTAAGTATAGCACAACGGAGTGTTCTTTTCCTGAAAAATGTTGATGTAACAGCCTTAAAGTATCAACTGTGTAGGATGGTGCAGGTCTTTGTAGGTCTATTGAACAGTACTTTAGGCCCTGAATTCCGCGAATGGCCCGTTTGATCATTGCTTCGCGATGATGAGGGGCAGCCATGATTTTATTTTGTTTAAAGGGGCTTATTTTGGCTGGACAAAACCAGACTTCGGATAGATGATGCGCTTCTAACATTTCGATAGCGAGGCTTATATGGCCAAGATGCGGAGGATCAAAGGTTCCGCCAAAGACGCCTATCCGTTTTTTCATATGATTGCAAGCCATCCTTTAGCGAGGCAAATGGGTAGAAGCTGTTTTCCAGGATAAAAAACGATCTGTTTTCCTGCAGCATTTAGGAAAGGAAGATCATTATCTCCATCGCTATAGGCTACTGTCTTATCATATTCGATGTCTAGCTGCAAGGCTAACTTGCGTAGCTGATTAGCTTTGGTGGTTCCATCAATGATCGAGGCAACTTCCGAGAAATTTCCCTTTTTATCGATGCTGTACTCAGAAGAGATCCAATGATCAAATCGGAAATGTTGGGCAATAGGTTCGACAAGAAAGGAGAGTGAGCTTGAAAAAAGCGCCGTTTGATGGTGTGAATTTTGGGCATGGCGAAGCATTTTGACGGTTAAGGGATGGGTGAGTTCAATGAGTCGGCTTTCGAGAAATTCTTTGGCATGCTGCAGGATAAGTTGACTCTTTTTTCCTTTAAAAAGGAGTTTAAAAAGGAGCTGGTGCAGTGTGTGAAGGGATATTTTATGCGCTTTAAACAGGCCATAACAGCTAATGGCTAAAAGTGCTTGGATACGAGTAATCAGCCCTATTTCAAAAAGATAGCGCCCAAAAGCGACGCTAATATTTTGTTGAGATAGGGTGCCATCGAGGTCAAATACGTGTAGTGAAGGAGTAGCATCCATTCCTATCTCTTTTAAAGATAAGGTAAAATTAAACGCAAAGGCGCAAACTAGACTTCAGACAAAGATACATAAACACAAAAAAAAGTAACAGGATAGGCAGGATCGCTTTGCGGCAGGATAAGCAAGATAAATTAAAGAATAAAAGAACGATATAACGATAAGAACGATATAACGATAAGAACGATATTTTTCTATTTTTTTATCGTTCTTATCGTTATATCGTTCTTTTTTCTTTATCTCTTTAATTATCCTTCTTATCCTGCCGCGAAGCGATCCTGCCTATCCTGTTATTTTTTTTGTCTGAAGTCCAGTTTGCGCCTTTGCGTTTAATTCTAACTGCTACTTAGCTTTATAAGAACGGAGCTTTTTCTCAAGATCGGAAGCTGCTAGCATCGCTTTATCATAACGCTCTTTTTCAAGCATGATCTGGTGGTTGAGTTCCATAGCTTTAGAGATATCTAAGCCGGATAGTCCTGCCAGTCTTTTGAGTTGATCAAGAGTTTCTTTAATTTGACGACGATGTTCGGTGATGATAGCTAAATCTGCCTTCAGAGCGGCGTAGTTTGCTCCACCTTTGCCCTCTTCAGCTAGTGAGAGAATGGCTTGGTCTTTAGCAAACGAAATCTTATCTTTTAACTCGCGATAGAAGCGCTCTAATTGGATGCGTTCATTGCGGGTAAGATGGAGATTGTCTCCCTCTTCTACAAGCTGCTTAGAAAGTGCTGATAATTCATCGACAGTCTGATTCGTTTCGTTCGAGATGGCGTCCTGAAGTTTTTGACGCAGCTGATGCACTTTTTCTAGGCGCTGAGCTTGGCGCTGTTGCTCTTCTTGTGCTTGGGCTTGTTGAATAGTCTTTTCTTTAGCTTCAATGGGTTCGCGCAGTTGGGCTAATGCATCGCGCAAGTATTTGACTTCATCTCTTCCGAGTTCAGTTTTGCGCATTTTGTTGTTGAGCTGTTCACAGTACTTACGGGCTTCATCGAGAGTGATTTGGTCGCTATTGAACTGTTCGAGAACGGATTTAATTTCGGCTTCGATCTCGTCTTGATGCTGCTTATAGACAGCTTTTTGTTGAGAGCGCTCTTTTTTGCGTTCTTTTTCTAGTTCTTTGAGCTTATCCCAGCAGTCAGAAAGACGTTTACGTGTATGCGTAAAGGCGTGGGTATTAAGGCTAAGCTGTTTTGCGATGCTTTGTAGAGCTTTGATCTCTTCGCGTAAGTGGTAGAGATCTCCTTTTGGAGTATCACTAGGGAAGTTTGCCGCGATAAAGGCATCAACATCATCAATAAACTGTGTGCTGCTCTCTCTAATTAGTTCCTTTCTTATGGGAAAGACTTTATCTCCGGCTAGGGAGAGGCGTTGAAAGAAGCGGTTCTTTTGACGGATGCGCATATCGGTTTTAATGAGTTCTTTGCGCAAGACGTTAATGCGAGAAGCGTGAGCATTGTAGAGACCGAGACGTAGTTGGATATTTACGTAGAGATCTAGTTTATTTTGGAGAAATTGAGGTACTGGGTTGAAGTGGATGGGGAGGGCTCTGGAGAGTACCTCTTCTTCGTTGATGATTTCATCTTCGAGAGCTTTGACAGCGATTTCGATCTGTTCGACAGCAAAAGCGGTCTGTTCGTCAAGAATTTCTTTTAAACGTCTAGCTTCTTTTGAAAATTCGCAGTATTTACCCCAAAGGTAAGTGCGGACAGGTGGAGAGATGGGCTCTTTAAAGTAATCAAGACAGAGCTTCCGAGCTTCCCAAAATTCTTTAAAGTGTGGGGATCCGGGTTGAGCGAGGGCTTTTTCCATAAAGACTAAGGCAGCGGAGATCCTCTGTTCTGGAGGTAGCGAAGCTTCTCCAAAGGACAACTGTAGATCAGCGGTTTCCTTTTCCTTGGGTTTCTTATTATCTTCGGGGAGTTCAGAAGGGGGAGAGCCATCTTCCATAGTAACCTTTTCAGCTTCGGTAGTTAGTGGTTCTTCCTCAAGGATTTCATCTGAGGCAATATTAGTGTTATAACTCATTTTTTAGCGACTACTTACGTTTTAGGTTTAGTGCTTAAAAACACTTGATAAATTAAGATTATGAAGTGAGTTGGAAAGCGCATGAGTAGAATTATTCACATTCAAGGAGTAAAAGTACACTAAAATCCTTTTTTTGTAAAGTTTTTCTAAAGTAGGGGGATAAATTCTTGATTGAGAAGAATCGTCTAATACTTTAAAAGTACTTCTTATTCTATCGAGCGGAGTTAAAGACTATGGATCAGCGCCAGATGCAGATGTACTTAGAAGAGGGGGCAAAATTAAGCAGCGAAGAGTTGCTTCATTTTATCATGAGGGAAAAGGATAAGTATCGCGATAATTCAGCGATGCAAACTTTTTTTTCAGCTGAACATGCTTTTTATGCAGGCCATTATGAAGAGGCGTTAAAAGAGTATATTCAGGCCAAAACAATCCCCTTTTTTCAATTTTTTTGTTATCGAGTCTCTGCATTTATCGCTCAAAAGCGTGGCTACATGGATCAGGCGTTACGCTTTGCTCGTAAGGCGAATGTACTTCAGCCAGAAGATCAGATCGCTTATGGTTTATTGCAGACCCTTTTAAAGCTCTCGGAACCTTCTATGGAAATTTCGGGCGAGATTCCAGCTGAGTTTGAAGCTGAAAATGTTACTTCTAGATTATTGCAGGATGTTGCGTTGCCGATGAGTTCTCCCCTATCCAATTCAGGTGTGCCGCCATCTAGTGCAACCCTCACTCGCCGGTCTTACGGATTATCGTTGGACGAGTTGAGTGCTCCCCTTTTACAACCATCTACCCAGGAAACCATTATGTCTATTGCAGAGACCGAGATAGAAAAGACATCTAACCATGCTTTAGATAGTCTGAGCAGTACAGAACATGCTTTAGAGTTACGTATACAAGCGTTTCAAAAGCAGCGTGCTCAGTGCCTTTCACAGTATATTAAGAGAGCGCGCATTAATAGGCAGCCGTTGGATAATTGTTTGTACGCGTTTAGTGGTTGGGAGAATCGTCCTGAGATGTTTCATACTCCTTTGAAGCAAGAAGAGAGCATATTGACAAACTTTTTGTTGAGTAATAGTTTTCATCGTCCTACAGGAGGATTTTTTCTTAAGTGGTGCGGTAAGGGCATTGTGGTAAATCCTGGCAAGCATTTTTTGGATCAATTTCATAATGCCGGGCTTTATTTGACAGATATTGATATCGTTATTGTGACACAGACTGAGCATGACTCGTATGCTGATATCAAAGAAATTTATGAATTAAATTATCAGCTGAACAAAGTTAATTCTGAGCTCCAGATTATTCATTATTATTTGAATCATAAGGCTTATTTAGAGTTATCGCATATTCTGAAGCCTAATTTTAAGCAAGAGCGCAACGCAATCCATAGCTTAGAGCATTTTGTGGATTCTTCGGATGTAGAAAAGATTGAGTTGACTCCGGAGATTACCTTGAATTATTTTCCTACTTCACCTAAAGAGTCGCTGTCACTAAATCATGGATCATCTTTGGGCATACGCTTTGATTTAAAGACCCCTCTTCATACACATGAGGGACGCCGACAACTAAAACTTGGATATTTATCTGGATCAGCCTGGTCTCCCCTACTGGGACATCATCTGGGAACATGCGATATTCTGTTAACAGGGTTTGGACATACTCAGATGAATGACTTTAGTAAGTTAAATTATAATGAGACTTGTTTGGGCTATATGGGAACGTATTCGTTGATGGAAGAGGTGAAGCCGCGTTTATTGCTTTGCTGTGAGTTTGATGGCCGAGAGGGCGATGTGCGTTTAGAAGTGGGTAAGAAACTGCGTCAAGAGCTTTCGCATTCTGGATCTTACGAAAATACAACCATCATTCTTCCAGCAGATAATGGCCTCTACCTTGACCTTAAAAACTTGCAAATCCGCTGCTCGGTTAGCCAAGAGATGGTGGATCCTGCCCAGATTCGTGTGGTCAAATCGGGTGAGGCATTTAGCACATTGCTTTATTTGGCTCCTAGCTGTTTGTTGGAATAGTAATCTGTGTCCGCTCGCGCAATTAAACGCAAAGGCGCAAAGACGCAAAGAGAAGATTTATAATTATTATTTACCCCATTGCCTGGGCAATGGGGTAAATAATAAAAATTAATTTCTTCTTTGCGTCTTTGCGCCTTTGCGTTTAATTGCGCGAGCGGAAACGGTTATCTTTGATAAGTCCCCATTGTTTCTGCTTTAGCAATAATATGCCCTTCCATAGAGGCTTCGACCTGCTCTTTGCGGCTTCCTTTAGGCAAATTAAGAGGAATATCTAGCGCATAGAGCTTAAAGATGTAGCGATGTGGCTTACCTGCCGGTGGTGAAGGACCTCTCCAGCCAACGACTCCAAATCCGTTGGTTCCTTGGGTGGGCAGAGTAAAACCTTCAGGCAATTCTTTAGTGTCGGGCGGAATATTCCAGACTACCCAGTGAACAAAAGTCCCGCGAGGAGCATCTGGGTCATCTACGATCAGTACTAGGGATTTAGCTTCTGTAGGAACTCCCTTTATTGCAATTTTGGGGGAGACATCTTGTCCGTCTGCGGTGTATTTTGCAGGAATTGGAGCGTGATTTTCGAAGGGTGTTGCTAGATCCATGATAATTCTCTTTAGTCTAATTGTTCGTAGGTGACGCCTTCAACTTTAGCATTAATTTTTTTGGAATGAAGGTCTACCGCGTCGATATACTTATTCAATTGATTAATGATCCTCCAAAAGAGAGTAAGATCAGCAGACCGTTGATGCATAGTGGGATCTTTATCGAGAGTCTGTAGAGCTTTTCTAATTTTATTTAATTCGGTACTAAGCTTATCTTTATTTCCTTTGGAAACTTTGAGCTGGGAATCGGCCGCCTTGCAATTATTGCGTAAGTGATCCAGCT
>JABDDJ010000061.1 GCA_013287645.1 Chlamydiota bacterium
CTTGAGTCAAGCTAGAGATTTTTCTTTGCAAGGTGAATCCCCAAATCAGCGCAACTGTTAGAAAAAATGTCAGAATCCCAATGATGCCATAAAGTAAGTAGTGAGGATGATCTGTAGAAACAGGCGTATCTATGGCTGCTGATGTTGTGGGAGCAGATATGTTTTCTTGAGGAACAGTAGTTGCAGTTTCTAGAGCTGGTAGAATATGAACTGCACGCGCAGGAATAATAGAGTTTCTTTTTTCCTTTTTGGCGCTATCCCACCAGCTAATAGAAATTTCAGGCAACATCCATGAGCCGGCCTGTTGAGGAATAAGAGTATACTGCTCTTTACGCATACTTTGGATGGTGCCTTGAAACACTTTTTCCTGCTCTTCAGGTTTGTCGGCATAGACTTTAAACGTTGAACTTTGGTTTTGTAAATCCTCTAAATGAGGAAGTTGGCTGGCTTTTAGACCTTCAGCTTTAATTAGAAAACCGCGCGAAAATGGTTCTCCTACGCGTAATGTCTGATCGCTTGGCCATAGCTCTTCCAATGTAAGTGCTTTTGCTGGTAGCCATGGAGAGACCTCTGGGATGGCAGGCTGCACATCGAGTTGAATCTCTTCGGTCATCAAAGTGAAAGGTTTAAGACTGTCGAAGCCATGCATGAAACGAAATGGATTGAGATCATCGTGATTTCTTTTTTGAGGTACTCTCCCTTGAATAGCCATAGAGGGGATTGTGAGGGAGCCTGTTTTTAAAGGTGTAATGAGGTAGTTCATTTCAACGACATTGAGCGAGACCCCACCCACTACTCTCTCTTCTACTTTTGGCTCTCCTAGAAGTTCAACAATGGCATTTTCGACCTGAATTTTCTGTGTTTGGACATTGTAAAGGGATACTTTCGAGGTAAGAAAAGCTGTATAGATCAGGGGTTCATTTTTGTAAGGAGAGGCATTACTTACATTGGTGATGATATTCACTCCAATGCTATCCGCGCTGGATTCAGTGGAACCTTTTACAACGTTTAATGTGATCGGTTGGGTGGAAAGAATGCCCTCTGGTGTATCGATAGAAATAGGAGGGATTTGTACGTCTCCTTCTACTTTTGAGGTTAAAGAAAGCTTCCAGGTGACGCTTGAAGTGGCCTTTCCATTGACGATAACTGTATTGCTCAAATGCTGTTGTGAATGGATCAAAAACTGATTTTTTAAGGCAGAGATAGCTGGAGAATCTTTGGGAGAGGTATCTTTAAGAGTAAGATTTAGCGTAAAATTCTCATTCAAGTTCACTTGCGTATTGCTAACGCTGGCAGTAAATTCGCCGGCAATGACAACAGAAGTGATGCTAAAAAAGAATGCTGAAATGAAAATGTAAAACATCTTTTTTACCATGGATCAACTCCCTCTTTAGTGCCATTTTTCTTCGATTCAATATGAAATTTATTTTTTAAAAATGACTTAGGATTATTTTTAATTTGATTGAGCCAAAGGTCGGCGTCCAAATCCTCTTGAGATCGAGGGGGTGCTTTCTCTTCATGCTGAGGCGCTTCTTTTTCTTCGGAAGAGTTTGGGGAAGATTCTTTCGACTCAGCTTCTTCTTTTTGAGGCTGTCCCTCTGATTGGTCGTCTGAATCCTGCTTCTGGGGGTCATTTTCTTTCTGCTTTTGTTCTTCAAGCATTTTTTTGACCAATTCCAGGTTTTCCTTAGCTTGTTGATGATCCGGCCATTTTTCGAGCACATCTTCGTATGCTGTAATGGCCTCGTGGAGCTTATTTTGCTGAACAAGTGCATTGCCTAAATTATAAGCAGCTTTGGAGGCTACTTCTGGACGCGTTGAATTTCGAAACATCTCTTCAGCAGTTGTATAATCACCCATGCGATAGTAAGCGACTCCTTTTCTATAAGGATCTTGAAAGTCTTGACTAGCAGTAGAGTAGTCTCCATTTTCATAAGCCTGTTCGGCCTGCTGTTCTGTATTGCAAAAATAATCACTCAAAGAGGCTTGGGAGTAGGTAGGCATGAGAATAAAGGGCAGAAGAGCGAAAATATACCCTCTTCGATACCACCAAAGAAAGAAAGGAAGTATGGGAAAAAGAAACCAATAGAAGTGCTCTTCCCAAAAGCGCTGTGTTTTATGCGCTTCATGTTGTATATCGGCGCGTTTTTCTAGATCTTCAAAGAGGAGAGCTACCTGTTCTGAATGGTCGGAATCGAAATAGCGCCCATGTCCAATTTTGCTGATTTCATTAAATTTCTCTTTTTCTAACTTGGATACTATCGGAGAGCCATTTTTTTTGATTACACCACCCTGACGATCTTTAAGAGGGGCTCCTTCTAGGGAACCTACCCCTATGGTATAGAGAAAAATGCCTTTCTCAGCCAGCTTTTTGGCTGTGTGGATAGCGCTAGCATCTTCAAAACCTCCATCGCTAATCACGACAATTGCCTTGCTATTGCCAGGCTCGCTTTCTAACATTGTGGCTGCCATCTCAAGGGGGGGTGTTAACTTACTTCCTTGTATATAGACAAGATCGGTATCGAGTGAAGGAAGAAGATGGCGAATTGTTTCTTTATCTTCGGTCATGGGCACAATCATATGAGGATCTGCAGCAAAGGCGATTAAACCGATTTTTACACCCTTGGATGTATTGAGAAGGTCCTCAACTTTTTGCTTGGCGCGCCCAAGACGTGAAGGTAAGACATCTTTTGCATTCATCGACTCCGAAAGGTCGAGAAGGATTGCAAGGCTATGGTCGCGCGTAAAAGTGATAACTTCACGAAAATCCCAGCGAGGACCGGCCAAAGCAAGCACTAAACAGCTCCAAACGAGTGACCAAAAAAGTAAGTGAGACCACACTCTTTTTTTCTTTTGTTCACCTCCAAGAAGAAGGTAGGGAATAAGATGTTTATCGATAAACTTCTCTAACTGATGGAGAGGTTGTTGTCCTCGATAATAAAAGAAATAAAGACCCCACACTAAAGGAATGACTAGCAGTATCCAAAACCAAAGGGGATGAGCAAAATGCAGTTCGCTAAGATCCATAGAGTGCTCTCCTATATAACAGCTGAGATAAGGTGAGAGCCAGCAAAACAAGTAGAGAAAGGCTTAAAGGATATTGATACAGCGGTTCGCGTATCAAAAATAGAGTTTCATTGGCCTCGCTCTTTTCAAGCTGATTGATGTTGGCATAAATCGAAGCGAGCATTTTCTGGTTGGTGGCCGAAAAATAGTGTCCTCCAGTTTCTTTAGCGATCTCTTTCAACAATTCCTCATCTATAGATACCTCTACCATACCGTAGCCACCGAATTGATTAGGAAAAGGCACTATGCCCTTTTTGCCTATGCCAATAGTGTAGATGCGCACGCCATACTGCTTAGCCAGCTTAGCAGCTTCCAAAGGGGGGATACTGCTTGCATTATCCTCACCATCCGTTAATAAGATGAGAACACGCGAACCTGGTGGCCGTTCACGCAATGTCCGAACACCTAAACCAATGGCATCACCAATCGCTGTCGCATTGCCTGCCATGCCCGGAACAGCATCATTGAGCATGCGGCTGACGGAAGTTGTATCCAAGGTAAGAGGTACATGTAAATAAGCATTTTGTCCGAAGAGAATAAGGCCTAGACGATCTCCTTGCCGACCTTTAATAAAATTGCCGACCACTTCTTTAGTCACATCTAGACGATTGATCGCTTTGTCTGGTGTCGAAAAATCCAGCGCTTGCATAGAGGCAGAAATGTCGACGGCTAGCATGAGATCGTAGCCCTCGTTTTTAACCTGTCGAAATTGATCTACATTTTCCGGTTGCATCAGAGCGACGATGAGCAATATCCAAGATAGTAAAAGAAGACAGAAGAAAGTAAAATTATTTTTATTCTTGGCTGCATTGCAAGCTGGAAAGATAGTTTTTAAACTATGCACAGCAGGAAAGTAGATCTCTGCACCCTCATTGTGTTTTTCTTTCAGCAAAGCAGGCAGCAACCAACGAAAAAGTAAAGGCAAAGGAAGAAGGAGAGCAAACCAGGGAGAGTGAAAGTGAAACATATTAGCACACCCAATATCGAACGGCTTGAATTAACTCTTTAATCTGCTGGAGAGGCAGGTCTGTACGCAAAGGAGCGTAGGGTATTTCGATCAGCAGCTTTCCTTTATCGGACCAATCGAATTGCTTAGGATCATGCGTCTTTAACCACATTAACCAGGCATCACCGACTAATCCGGCGCACTCTTTGCGAGGGAAACGACGCATGGCAATGCGGCGCAAATACTCTGACAAAAATGCGATTGTCTCTGCGGAATTAGAAGGGGATAAATTATTTTCTAGACTATCTAACTTCTTAAAAGTATCTCTTTTCCAACTCCTTAAATAACCCAAGCTACGGTAAAGCAGCCAAAAGACACCTCCAAGAACAAGCACTCCAAAGGCTATAGAAACCCACCAGCCGATAGCTAGAGGCCAAAGACTAATGGCATCGAGACCTTCAATATCGTGTAGTTGTTGCATTAAAGAAGACATTTCTTCCTCTTTGCTATATTTTTAAGACCTAAAAATAGGTCACGATGAATATCTGATTCTGTAGAAAGTGCTATCAGTGGAATTTTAAAACGTTCAGTGAGAGTTTTCAATACTTTACGATTTTCCTCCCATTGAGCTGTGTAAGCTTTGCGCCCTTTTATGCTGTCTGTATTGATAAATACCTTCTCTGCATTCTGTCCACAAAAGCCGATGACGCCAGCGGGAACAAGAGCTTGATCGGCTGCATCATTGATGGAAATAAAGACTACGTCGCAGCTTTTATTCAGGCGGCTTAAGCCCGATTCCTTTGGAAAAGAGGGGGAGAGATCCATAAAGTCGCTAATCAAATAGATTAATGAGCCTGGATGAGC
Organism: Chlamydiota bacterium; assembly: GCA_013287645.1. Classification (GTDB taxonomy): domain Bacteria; phylum Chlamydiota; class Chlamydiia; order Chlamydiales; family JABDDJ01; genus JABDDJ01. The sequence continues at coordinate 4,877 of JABDDJ010000061.1, forward strand.
GACTTTACAAATATGCTGCAATACTGTTTCTAAAGAGACTTGATGCTGTTCTGTAGGAGGTTCAGCAAGCATTTTTAGCATCATACAGAGACCTTGACGCGTACGCTTAGATGCAAAATAATGCACTCCCCCCGACACATCGCCAAATAAGCAAGCACTAATACGATCTTGATGATCAAGTGCTCTCCATCCCAACAGAGAGGCACAACGAGCAGCTTGAATTGATTTAAAAGTGTTCCTTGTCCCAAAACGCATGGCAGAGTTCATATCCACACAGATGATGGTATGCCGTTCTTTCTCTTCTTTAAAAAGCTTTAGATGCGGAGATCCTGTGCGCGCCGTCACCTTCCAATCAATATTGCGGATATCGTCTCCAGGCACATATTCACGCACGGCATCGAAGTCCAAACCCTGTCCACGAAAAGGAGAGTGGTGATTGCCCGACGCTGATGTGCTAACTTTGCGACGCGCAAGCTGCATCTTGTCGAGTTTACGTTCCTTATAAGAAAGTAGGTCGTTAAAGTCAGGATAAAGCATGCTCACACCTCTTTTTAAGGAATGGCTACCACATCCAAGAGCTTGCGGATGATCCCATTACGCGATATTCCGTCAGCTTCTGATTCAAAGGAAGGGTAGATGCGGTGTCTTAATACCGGAAAGGCTACATCATGAATGTGCGTTGGAGTGACATATTCATCACCTCTTAGCCAGGCGAGAGCCTTGGCACAGCGGATCAGGGCAATGGTTGCTCGTGGAGAGACACCATGCACAATCCATTTCGCAAGTTCAGGATCATATTTACCGGGTGTGCGCGTTGCTGAAGTAAGCGAGACAACATATTTTTTTAAGTTTTCAGAAATATAATGACGCGCTACAGCTTGACGAGCAGCGAGGACCTCTTCTGTAGATGTGAGCGGCAGCGACACTTCTTTGGAGCGCTGTTGACGTTTTTCGTCCAGCTCGACAATTAACAGTTCTTCATGATGGTTGGGGTAACCCACCTCCAGATGCATCATAAACCGGTCGAGCTGCGCCTCAGGCAAGTTGTAGGTGCCCTCTTGCTCGATAGGGTTCTGCGTGGCGATGACCATATACAGCTCAGGAAGAGCATAGCTCTTGTGCCCTACAGTCACTTGCTTTTCTTCCATTGCCTCAAGTAAGGCCGACTGTACCTTTGCAGGAGCACGATTGATCTCATCAGCGAGCAGAATATTGTTAAAAAGAGGGCCCTTGCGGAAGACAAAGTCGCTTTTCTCATGAATATAAATTTCCGTTCCGATTAGATCGGAAGGCAGTAGGTCCGGAGTGAATTGGATACGGTGGAAGGCACCTTCGATACCATCAGCAATAGCTTTAGCAGAGCGCGTTTTAGCCAAACCAGGCATGCCTTCAAAAAGAGCGTGACCATCCGTCAGAAGACAAACCAGCATCTGTTCAATGATTTGATGTTGGCCGATGATTTTGCTTTGAATGGACTTTAAAAGTTTCGACAGTGGATGATGGGCTGTTTTATTTATTAATTCACTTTCTTGAGTTTGAACAGAGCTCATAGGTCACCTCTCCAGAATAAAAACGCGCTTTTGTTACAATTGAAGCAGCATTATAGCATGCAATTAAAATTTGACCAGTCTAATTTTTCAGAAAATATAATTTCCTAAAGTCAATTCAAACGTTGGCTATCTCTTGTTCAGATTCGACAAGTTAATTATTTATTAATCTTCTTCACGATACCCGGGTTCATTTATGAGTTTTTCAACCAAAATATGAACAGTTGTTGATGGATTACCATCCACGGGTGTTTTGTCTGATTTTAATAGTTTTGCAGCCCGTTTTAGGGCAATCGATCGAGAGGGCTTAATTTCTTTAAATAAATTGACGGCTTTTTCATATTTTTCGTTTCTATGCGTTGACAGCATTTTATAGAGTTGATCTCTATGGGTTGCTGTCCATAAATCTTGGTAGTGTAAAAGAAGCCATAATTCAAAAGCATCATTGGAGTAAGCGACATAAATATTATTGGCTTTTGCGAGTTCTAAGGCTTGATTAAAATGGGCTTTATCTAATCTGTTGACAGGATTTGCATCACGATCTAGTACGACCCAAGCCTCGTCAATCTCCTCATCAAATTCTCCAGCTTGTATTCTTATATTTCTTTCTTCTATTGTTTTCTTGACTAGGTTAACTTTATGGTCTGATTTGTCTAATGCCACGACAATGGGGCCAGTAGAACATCTATAGTGTTCAAAGTAAATAGCTTCAGTTTTGCCTTCTGTGCAGATCAAATAGCGTTTTCGGTAGGAAACTTCATGCTTTTTACGTTTACGCTCCTCTCGAAGATGCCAAGGCTCTATTTTTTGTTTTCGTTTAGGCATTTCGGATTTATCCCAATTAAGACCAGATCACAGGAACTGCCCCAAAGCGTCCTTGACGATAATTTTTTTCAAATTCGCATTCGCTTCGTATGTTGTATTCTAAAAGCGGGCGCAAAACAGTTTCTTCTTGCGCATTTTTATCTGTGAACCAAACCTGATCCTGTCTTAAGCCTACCTGATTTGAAAGCAAATAAGTTTCATGGCTGCAGAAAATCAATTGAGCACCTTTAGGATTGGTATCGTGATTTTGAAACAAAGAAATGATTTCTTTGCTCATAAAAGGATGAATGCTAGAACCAAGCTCATCAAGAACAAAAATACCCCCTATATCTAAAATCTGTACAAGTAAAGTCATAAGAACAAACAAGCGCCGAGTTCCAAACGATTCTTGGTTATTGAAATCAAATTCAACATGATGATTCTTTTCTAAAGATCCATACATTTTATGAAGAGTAACAGCTCGAAATAGATCGCTTGGTTGATTGAAAAGTGACTTTAACTCATTCGGAATGATCTTTAAATGGGCTTCAGTAAATGGTTCTCGAATAACTTTTAGGTCTTGAATACTTAAATCCAGTTTCTTTAACAATTTTAACACTTTAAAAGCTAGCTCTGGCTTTTCATGATATTGTTGTAGAGCATATCCCATTGGATCTACTGACCCACCATCAAATATCATAAAATTAGGACGATTGATTAGTTTTATGACTTGTGAAGCAATAGGATCGGCAAATTGAGCAAAAACTGTGAGAGCCAATGCTGTAGGTCTGACATTGTTAACCAAATGGGCAATACTGTTTTTGGCGCTATCGTCTACTTCGGGAAATTCTTGACCTTTTCTAAGAAAAATCATTCGGCGCCGACGATTTTTTTTGACCTTAGTCGATGTTTCCAACCATTCACTAACAACCCTCTCTGAGTTGATTTCAAATCCATATCTGTACTCTGTTTTGCTTTCTGGATCCCAAAGAAAAATTTGAAAAAAAGAAGGCTCTTTAGAACTCTCAATATTTAGAAGAAAAGGTTGAAGTAAAGGAGATTTGGTTGTCGGCTGATTAAGATAGTCTGAATTAAGCATTGCCCATTGCATATAAGCAAGAGCTTTGATGAGGTTACTTTTGCCACTTGCATTATGTCCAAAAATTCCAATTGCCGGAAGGAGGTCCATCTTAAATTCGGTTGAAATAAGGCCATCTTTTCCTGTTTTAAGAGACTCTGCTTCAAGTGAAAGAGTTGCGAGCTCTTTGAAGGATCGGAAATTTTTTGTTGAAAATTCAATAATCATAGTTAAATTCTGCCTAAAATCAGAGTATTTATCAATAAAAATACGAAAATTTCTCCTAAAATCGCAAAATTTTATATCCTTACCCTGCATTTTCAACTACTTTTTGTAAACATATTTCCACTTTATTAATGTTTACTTCCCAAAACCCGAGCCATATAAAAATTATCTTATTCAGTTTGAAATCAGTGACTTATAATAGGTATGCAGTTTTTTTTCTGCATAGTACTGCACAGTAAAATGCATAGCTAAGTTATATAACGCCAAATGAACGACCTATTCCTTTCTATTCTCCAAAAAAAAGAGCCATATAGCCTACCTCTTTGCATCCTAGAGATACATACAGCTTTTGCGCAGGAAGGTTTTCATTTTTCCCTGTGAAAATAATAAGTTTATGGAGAGAAAGTTTGTTCTTACAATCAAAAACTAATTGTTTCATTAATGCTTTAGCAAGACCCTTCATTCTCCATTTGGGTACCGTGTAAACACCACCCACAGTAGCTAGGGAAGTTGTTTTGGCATTTAATCCTGCTATCGAAATAAGTTGAGATTCTATAAACAAACCCCAAATCATTGACTTCTTACATTTATCAAGAAATTGGATATAAAATTCTTCATTAGAAAGATCGTTAGGAAGTTTTTGTTCTAACAAATAATCAAGTCGAAGAGCTTGCCACTGCTGAAAATCTTTAGCCTCTAAAATTCGTACATCTTTATTATTGAAGAATTGACAATCATCCAAATTAAGAACGTAATTAATTTCTTGAGAGTAGAATGTTTCCTTTTTGATAACGTTGTGGTCTTTAAGATATTGCCAAAAATCTTTCGCAAATTCCCAATCTCCAATAATACCTCGAATCTTATTGGGCTCTTCATTACAACTTTCTACAATCAATTCAAATGTGGGTTGACCCAATTCAGACTGGACAAGCAAATTCCCTCTACGACTCAAACAAAACACACAGATAATGGCATCTTCTTCTCGTATCAGCTTAAAGTTACCAGAATTTACATGATCGCCTAAATTTGGACCCAACTCGTGTAAATTACCAAGTAGAAATACAGAAGTGTTTTCACGTTTAGATAGAAAGAAGAGAGCATCTTCAAGGTTTGAATCTGTAAGCTTTTCAACGCTAAGTTTCATAGTGGGTTCATTTTAAAGCATTCTTTATTTTAATTTAATTCTTTTCGTGACATCCTTTCTACTATTGTGAGGATAACAAATGTTGCAACTTCTCGGCATTGACAATGTATTTTTTGAAGTCAGTAACCTTGAAGAGGCGATTAGTTTTTACGGTAAATTAGGATTCAAATTAAAATTTCGTCTTCCTCATATATCCTCAGCCCTTTTTGATATTGGTAACGAAGAGCCAGGACTCCTTATTAAAGAAGTCAAAATTCCCAAACCCTCAAAATTGTGGATAGAAATCAAAGATGCCCAGCAAGCAAAAGAGTTGTGCAGCCAGTTAGGTATCAAAGGAGTGATCTTAGAAACAGTGACAGGCTATACCTTTGAAATTCAAGATCCTTGGAATAATATCATCGGATTTGCTGACTACCTTAAGAAGCCAGAAATCGC
>JABDDJ010000062.1:0-9371 GCA_013287645.1 Chlamydiota bacterium
ATCTTCAGTAGCTTTATTCCTGGGATCTCTACCAACCCTACTGAGAATTCGGCGCCGTTTTCGGTTTCTACCTTCCAGTTTCCTAATGTAGCGTCAATTTTTAATTTTAATTTTAACAACGAGACGCTGACGTTTAATGGTGCGGGCATTACTGGCAGCTCTACGAATTGTACCATCAATGTCACAAACATTAACAACAGCAGTTTTCCTGGAAGTCTGGTCTCATTTGTAGGATCTACAGGTACTTCTGGGAGCTCAGAGATCACTAGTTCCAATAGCGCTACCTTAACTGGCAATCATTCTAGTACTGGTATTGGAAGCATTGACTCTAATTTTCATTCTACTGGACCTTTTACCGTTGGTAATAATGGAAATATCACTGCAAGCAATACGGGTGATGATACTTCAAATGGCACTGGCAACAATGGAATCGCCAATACCGGGTCAAGTCAATTGAGGTTTGATCAATCCTTTACAGCTGGAAATAATGTGGCTGTTTCAGCATCAAACAGTGGCTCTTTCAGTGGTACGAACAGTGTTCAAGGTGACGCTATTAGTATCATCAATGGTAGTCAATTTATCTCTTCAGGTGCTTTTCAGGTAGGTGACAGTTTCAGTTGCGAACTGCAAAATACCGGTAATGATAGCAGCCTAGGTGTAGGCCTCAGTACTGTTGGTCAACTCAACTCTGCTCAAATGCTATTGCAAACCACGGGAAGTGTGGGCAACAACTGTTCTATCACCCTATCCAATACGGGCATCAACTCATCACAAACGACGAGTTTTGCTGATTTTGTGGGATATCTGAATGACCAGCAGTTTTTTGTTGGGAATGGTTTTGAAGCAGGCGATAATTTCAGTCTGACAGTAAGTAATTCCGGCACTGACACTAGCACCGGACATGGTGGCTCTCAAGTGGCTGTGATCAACTCTAACTCGGGAACGACAGGTAATCAAATCTTATTTCAACAAGGATGTGTACTTGGAAGTCATGCGAATGTTAGCGCTACCAACAGTGGAAGCTATACTGGTTCTAATACTAGCGGTGGGCCTAACATTGGAGGGATGAATCTTCAACAAATTGTTTTCGGTGATAGCACTGCACCGGGTTCGCACTCCTTTAATGCGGGTGATTTCTTTACTTTGAGTGCTTCTAGCTCAGGAGTTGATAGCGGCACTGGAAGAGGTTTTGATACTGTAGGAGACGTTTCGACAGATCAGATCACGTTTTATACTCCATGTTCGGTAGGTAATAATGCAAATATTAGCTTGACGAACAGCGGAGACTACAGCGGACAAGGGTCTACTTCGTTTGTCAATGTTGGTTCTGTGGGAGGCAGCCAACTGAATTGCGTAAGCACTTTCCATGCTGGCGATAACTTTACTCTTGATGCTAGAAATACCGGAATAAATTCAGGCAGTGGTGTGGGTGACAACTTTATTGGAGACCTTATAGACGGACAACAGGTCAGCTTTCAGGATGGCTTTGTCATTGGAAATACTGGCTCCATCTCAATATCAAATACCGGTCAAAATTCTTCTAATACAACCAGCAATAACCAAGTTGGCAGCCTCATGGGCTATGGTAAGCAGATGTTTGTCAAGAATCAGTTTCAAACAGGAGACGATCTAGTTTTGCAGATAGTAAACTCCGGGCTTGATAGTAGCACAGGAACAGGCGGGAATTTCGTCGGTTTTATTAATAATAATACTGTTGATAATACTGCGTCTCAGCTTCACCTCGATGCTGGTGGTACTGTGGGAAATCGTGCATCGATTCAGCTAGCAAACATAGGGCAATATCACGGCAACAATACGGGCGAAAATGCAATCGGCGTTCTGGCAAAGCAGCAATTTTCTTCACCTGCAGACTTTCAGGCCGAAGATGACTTCACTTTTATAGCTGTGAACATAGGTCTCGACGGTGCATCTGGTCAGAGTAACAATAGTATAGGGCAAGTAGGGAGTGGGCAGGCTACCTTCGGTGCAGACTGCGTTCTTGGAGATAATGCTCAAGTGCACCTCCTGAATATTGGGATAAATAGTGATGCGACAGGTACCTCTAACAGTATTGGAATTGTTAATGGCTCGCAAATGCAAGTGAGTGGGAATTTTACCGGGGGAGCTAATCTCACCATGACTGCAGTCAATAGCGGCAGCAATGCTGGAGATTCCAGCAATCTTGTCGCCCACATTGCCGCCTCTCAACTATTTTTTGAGCAGGGTTGCACGCTCAATGATGGATCCAGTATCGGTGCATTCAACTCTGGTACTGTGGTAAATTCGCAGATTGTATTTGGACAAGGGTTTAATATTTCAAGTGGCAAAGTGTTCATTCAGGCCATCAATCATGGCACTGTTGGCTCATTTGGGATTGATATTCAAGGCAGTAATGCTGGAGGTAATGCCAACATCCAATTAAACAATAGTTCGCTTAATATTGGGACGACGCTGCCAACCTTCACTATCGGAGAGCTTAATGGCGACAGTACGAGCTTCGCTCAGTCGAAACCTATGCTGATCATTAACACGGATGCATTGACCCAGGCAGAATTTTCAGGAGTTATCCAAAACTTTCCTGCTACAAGTTCGACATTGGAAAAAACGGGGCCTGGAGTACAAACATTCTCCGGTGCTAATACTTATACAGGTCTGACCACAATCCAACAAGGCACTCTTATAGTGAATGGATCTCTCGCAGGAGATGTACTGATAAATCCTCTTGGTACCTTAAAAGGTACAGGAACTATCAGTGGAACCCTTACCAACGAGGGAACTATCTCTCCGGGGCAGAGTATAGGCACAATAGTGTTAGGTAATTACGTCAATAATGGTGGAAACTACGATGTCGAAGTCAATGGTCTCGGACAAAGTGACCTAATCGATGTTTTAGGAACAGCTACGCTTAATGGCGGCACAGTTGTAGTTAGCTCAGTGGATGGAACGTTTAGATTTCAACAGCCTTATACTATAGTGACAGCTGGAGGAGCTGTAGTGGGAACATATGCAGGAGCAACCTCCTTAGCCTTTATAACCCCTATCCTTACTTACGATCCCCATAATGTGTTTCTAACGCTGCTGTCAGCTCTGACCAATGCAGCCAAATCCTGCAATCAATTGGGTGTTGCAAGAAATTTGGATAGTATCACTGGCCTGAGCGATGCACAATCTCAACTCATCAGCGCTATTGCTAGTTTACCTTTAGAAGGTGCTCAGAATGCATTAGAGACTTTGTCAGGCTTCCAGTATACGAATGATGTCTGGGTTTCAGAAATTTCTACACATCGACTTCTCAGACGTTTATACGACCCATTACGAGCATTGGTAACTGCAAATAATTGCGGCTGCCCTGGAGATGATCCTTATAGGGAGTGGACGACATGGCTAGAGACGGGTGATGGCTTTACAAAAGCACATGGAAAAAATGCCCATAAAGTAGATATCGATAGCTATCAAGTAACGGGTGGAATTCAAAAAAACTTTTGTCAAAACATCACTGTTGGCCTGGCAGGTTCGTATGAGCATGACCATGTCAAACATAAAGACGGAAAAGCCAATCGCAATGCCGAATATATAGCTGCTTATGGACTATATAGACCTTGTTTTTACTATGGACTTGTCGACTTTGTTTATGGGCATGCTAGAAATAGCTTCAACCGCACCATCCATGCCGGCAATTTGCACTTTAAAGAACACAGTAAACCCATAGTTAATACCTTCGCCTTCTATGGTGAAATGGGATGCGACATCAATACAGAATGCTACCTCGTCCAACCCTTTCTAGGTATTCAATTTGAAAAAAATCGCCGTCAGAAAATCGACGAAAGTAAATCGAATGACTTTAGTTTGGTGATCAATAATCATCATTGGTCTTCTACAAATTCACGCCTTGGCGTTCACCTTACTACATATAATTTTTGCGAATGTGCAGATGCTTCCTTGGATCTAGCTTGGAACAGACTGTGGTCAAGTCGTAAAAACTCGACCGTAGGCCGCTTTAGAGAATTTGGAGATGCATTCACCATTTGTGGTAATCCACTAGACAGAAACAGCCTTGACTATGCTCTTACTCTATCAACAAATTTGCGTGAGAGGCTCAAAGGATACATTGAGATAGACGGCGAATGGTGGAAGCATGCTCATACCTATGATATCCTCGGAGGAATTGAATACTCCTGGTAAAATAAAATTTAAACTTGAGGATTTATGCGTTTTACTTTTGCTCTTTTTCTCATTGGTTTTTTGCTTACGCTATCATTAAATCTTTTTGCTCAAACTAGTGGCAGCGGAACTGTAAGCATCCAAAATGCTATTGCCGAAGATAAGTATCTTTACCTCTTTTTCTATAAAGAGCAAAATGATAAGACAGCAAAACTGCAAGCTGTCTTTGATCAGACAATGCAAAAATTAGGCGAGAAAGTAAAATCGGCTAAAGTAAATGTCAAAAGTGCATCTGAACAAAGCGTTGTTGATCAATTCAATCTCAAGCGTGCTCCAATGCCATTTGTATTGGTACTTGCACCCAGCGGCGCTATTACAGGTGGATTTTCAACATTTAATGAAGAGCAACTACTGAATTCGCAGATTTCGATGGGTGCTGCTCATGCTCTCAAAGCTCTTCAGGATCACAAACTCCTTATCCTTACTCTGCAAAATAGCCGCACAACCAGTAATCAGGAAGCTTTATCTGGTATTAATGAATTCAAAGCTGATCCACGCTATAGTGAAGCTACGGTTATTATCACATTGGACCCTTCAGATCCTCAAGAACAAAAATTCTTGAATCAGCTTAATCTTGACACTCACCTTGCGCAAGCCACAACAGTGCTCATTGCTCCTCCAGCCGAGATCATAGGAAAATATCAAGGTCCTACGCACAAAGCTCAAATGGTAGCTGATGTGCAGAAAGCAGCATCTGGATGCTGCCCGGATGGCTGTTGTCCTGGTGGGTGTTGTCCTGGTGGAAAATGCGGGAAATAATTTATGAATTGGAACATCTTTGTTCTTCGAGAACTTTTCCAACGCAAAAGCAAGCTGATCACAAGTAGCCTCGCGATTGTTTTGGGCATTGCAGCAATAGTTTCTATCAGCACGATAACAACATACTCGGAAGAGTCTGTCGCGAAGGAATTGGATGCATTGGGCGCAAATGTTTTAATTTTACCTCCAGAGGTATCTGTAGCAGACTATTATAGCGCCGATTTTCAAAATGGAGAACTTCCGGAAGAGTATGTCACCCTGATCGCCATGTCTAATGTCGAAGGAGTGGATAACATGTCGCCAAAATTGACACTCCCCACAGATATCAAAGGCAATCGAGTAATTTTAACTGGCATACTCCCCAAGAGCGAGTTTCAAAATAAAACAAGTTGGCAGGGTGCTGGCATTTTTTCCAGACCTAAAATTTGTGGCAGTGCAGAAGATGTTTTTAAAATGAATCAAAAGCTTCCACAAGAAACATTAGCTAGAAAGCGTGTCATCACAAATTTGGAACATCATGAAGTCTTAGTAGGAGCAGATATCGCCAAAAAACTACACTTAAAAGAAGGCGCAGAAATCGCAATGTTAGACTCGCCATTCAAAGTTTTAGCAGTTCTACCAACGACAGGAACGATCGATGATTCTCGAATTTTTGCTCATTTGCATACAGTCCAAGCATTGACAGACAAAGATGCCCTCTTAAGTGCGATCGAAGTAGTAGGGTGTTGCAAACAGGTTTCAAAGGGGCTGATCTCAAATTTACAATCTCTCCTTCCAGAGGCCAATATAGTAACCATTGCACACATTGTGGATACTCAAGTTAAAACAAACGCATTAATGAGAAATCTATCCTATCTTTTGCTCATGATCATCGTCATCATGGGAGGAGCTAGTATCGGAAACGATATGTATAACAATGTATATGAACGTAGAAAAGAAATTGGCATTCTCATAGCTCTAGGAGCAACCCCCAAGATCATCCTTAAAGTATTTATTAAAAAAGCAGCACTATTGGGCCTTCTAGGTGGAATCTCTGGATATATCATCGGAACTGTCCTGGCACTTGCTTTAGGACCACTTATCGCAGGCGTTCATGTATTCCCTATCCTTTATCTCTCAATTATTGCTGTCGTGCTTTCTATATGCATTGCGATAGGTGCTAGCTATTTTCCTGCCCGATATGCCTCTCGGTTAGAACCAAGTATAGCATTACAAGAGAATTAAGAATGTTGCGAGCAGACAACTTAAGTAAAATCTACAAAAAACAAGATGGCAAAGTAATCGCTATCAATAATCTCTCTTTAGATATCCCAACAGGAGATTTTGTCGCTATTGTTGGACCAAGCGGCAGTGGCAAAAGCTCACTATTACTAATGCTTGGAGGTATGCTTTTTCCCACTGAAGGAGAAGTCATCATTAATGGTGAATCCATCTATCAACTGACTCTCAATGAGATCGCAAAACTCAGACAGCAACAGCTAGGTTTTATTTTTCAAACCTTCCATCTGATCCCCTACCTAACTGCTCTTGAAAATGTACAAATGCCTATGCTGTTAAAAGGACTTTCTTCCAAAGAACAAGCCGAAAATGCTGAATCCCTACTTGAAAAGGTGGGCTTAAGCGATCGAATGGATCATAAACCTTCAGAATTAAGTGTAGGACAGCAGCAACGCATCGCATTAGCACGTATGCTTGCTAACAATCCCTCCATTATTTTAGCCGATGAACCAACCGGAAACCTCGATTCAGAGACAGGGCAAAGAATGATACAGTTCTTTTTTGAATTAAATGCAGAAGGCCGTACAGTCGTTCTAGTGACCCATGATATACGAGTGGCAGAGCAGGCCAAAAACACCATTACAATTTCAAATGGAACAATCAGCGGATAAAGTATTGAAGTTATTACCTTTCGTAATTTTTGATTGAAAAAGAGCTGAATAATGCGAAAATTAGATTATTTAGACGAAAATTAGACAGAATGTTTTTTGGGTGTTAGCATGAGGCTAAACCTTTGCCCCTTTTTTTTGAAAAGTACTTCCCGGAAATAATACAGCCCACCTTCTCTTCTCGAAATCCAAATCCATAAAACTCAACTTATTATAAAGACCAAAATAGTGAGATGCGGATATTGAATGTGAGATTTGTTTTCCAAACTGGTCAAAAGTCATGGTATATAATCCACTAGGCTTATCTTCAAGCTCCGATCGATTCACTCCTTCATTAATATTGGGATCGACTATCCATAATGTAGTGTGCGTCCCATCGGATCCTATTCCAACAACATTGAGAGTGTAGCCGCGCTCGCCACAAATAAGAATAGGGGCGGCATTTTCCTTGTTAAAATGTTTTTCCATACGCTCTTTAAATTCGATAAACTTCAAAGATGAGTTTCGAAATACCTGTCTAGGAAGGTCATTATTGAAGGGGACCCCATTGACTGTTTCTAGAGAGGAGGCTATTCCATAAGAGTGCATTACCATTTCGGCAACTAATAGGTTTGCTCTACCATCATTATCATAGGGTGCAAGCGCCTGTATATCCCTTAGCTCTTCATTATATTTATGTTTATAGAGTGAAGTGAGAGTTTGGATCGATCCAATTTGGATCGTTCCAAATTGATGAAATAAATCAGCGAAATTGACTTGTATTTTATAGGTAGATAAAGAAGTTTGGATAGCTCTCCAAGCACCTCCCCATGAATAGTCCCGCACTCTTTCACAATTAAATCCGTAGCAAATGGCCTTAGCTACGCAATGGTCGATTTTTTCAGGAGGGGTAGGGAGAGGAAAAGGAATATTTTCACGATCATCATTCTCCTCCATGATAAATAATTTATCTCTTCTGATAATTTTAATATCTTGAATAGTATCATTAGAAGAGGTTGTTAATAGCCCCATCATACACATTTCAAAGAGGGAAATCATTTGACCGAAGAGAGGTATCGCTTCAGCCACAGCAACTACAAAATTAACAACGGCACGTCCATCTAAGTTTCCTTCCCTTGCTTTTTGAAAATGCAGAGAGCAATTGCCCCAAAAACAAGCATTTGATAATGTATAATCTTTTATATCTAATGAATAACTCATAAACAATATTATAATATAATTTATATATATAAAGCAACTATTATTATTCATTGACGCATTGCAACTGCCTATACCCATTCTCGAAGGAATTGAATATTCTTGGTAAATGTTGAGCGAGCTGAAAAGACGGGCTGAATAATGCAAAAATAGATTATACAGAATGTTGGGAAAAGCTAATAGCATTTGATGACTTTTTAACTTAATATAAGAGTTCTTTAAATTTGTTACTTGCTAGTATTTGCTTATGAATAGATTATACTTTAATGCTCAGCCTGTATTCGATCCTTCTTCAGGGATTTATTCTTTTTCTTTAGTGTCATCTTCCGAGCACCCTATTCAAGGTTATGAAAGCATAGGCATTATAACTAGATGCACTGAATTCTTTAGAAACTTTATAGGTTTTAATAGACAATGGACTCCTCTCAAAATCGATTATTTAGTCCGCAATCCTCACGGCGTCATTTATGTAGATTCTAAAATTCTTTTTGTTCAAATCTCACAATTAGCTACAGCAAGTCATTTGAGTGAAGAATTGCTTCAAGAAGCTGCAAAAACTTCTCGAGTCGCTTATGTATTGAATGAACGATTAGAAAACTCTCAAAGGATGAATAATGAAGGTTTCTCGAATAAGGAACTTTTTTTTGCTGGATTAGAGAGTTCAGTTTATGAACACGTTGTCCGTAAAATTAAAGATCAAAAGATGACAGTTCAAAAAGTGTATCTAAACTGTTGTTTACTAATTTGGCAATCTTCAAAATTTGATTTAGCAAAGATACATCGGTTAACACTCCATTTTGAGCATAAAAGCATAAAAATTAAATCACACTTTATAGGGGCTGGCGGTGCGAGCAAGTCTGTCTATTTTGTTCCAGAGTTTCATTCAAAAAAAATAGTAGTCAAAACTAAAGAAGAACTAGAAATAAATGTAAAAATTCCTAGTGGGCAGGAGCATGAAAAGCATGTACTCACAACTTTAAATGGCAATAAGCATATCGTACATTGTTCAGTGGTTTGGGATAAAAATAAAAAAAAACATGAGAATGAAAAAGACGCTTACATTCAAAATTCGCGATATTATCTCTTAGAATACTGCTCAGAAGGTTCCTTGGAGGAGAATTATCAATCCCTATCTCCTAAAGATAGACTAAAAGTGTTCCGAGATGTATTAAAAGGGCTTTCGGATTTGCATAAGCAAGATTACTTACATTTTGATTTACACATGAACAATGTTTTTTTGAAAAAAGAAAACGATAAAATAATCGGCAAACTAGCAGATTTTGGAAATTCAAGACAGCTCATTCAAGT
>JABDDJ010000062.1:9381-9836 GCA_013287645.1 Chlamydiota bacterium
CGAAAATGAAATGGTAAAAAATCCAAAATGGACTGCTAATTGTTTAGCCTATTCTCCAGAACTTCTAACTCAATATTTGCAAATTGACATGAAGAATGTAGATACCTTCTTAGAAAGGGAGACTGAAAATAATATAGCTCCTCTTAGACTAAAAATTATTTTAGCCTGGAAGAAAGAAAAAAAAATGTATGAGTCAAAAAATTTTCCGCCTCCGAATATTACTCTAAAAAGCGACCTTTGGCAATTCGGAGTAATATTGGCATTAAAATATTATAATATTGATAGTATGAGGTTAACTTCTTGGTGTTACACTCAAACTCTTCCTAAGCACCTTCGATTTTTGCATACATTCATGAAGAACGGAGGAAAATTCAAGCAAATGGATAGAATTGCGACTATGCAATGCCTTTCAGAAATGAATAAGGCCTACCCACCCCCAAAGGATCATCAATCAT
>JABDDJ010000063.1 GCA_013287645.1 Chlamydiota bacterium
GAGTTCCTTGGAGAAATACTCAGAGCTATTTTGAATACGTTGAATATCTTTTGTAGTATATTCGATTTGCTGATCGGTATTATCAACATGATTGATATTTTTAAAACCCGCATTACTCATTAATGAGCTATATTCAACAGGAGTAATAAGATAGCAGAAAGCCTCTTGAAGTTGAAGATTCTCTTTTACAGCGTCGATATTAAGAGCTCTGTTTACTAATTCTGTATAGGGTTGACTTGCTGTTAATAAATCTTCAGTTATAATTGTACCGCCAGGCTTTAAAACTCTATACATTTCCTTTAAATATAATTCTCTTTTTACAGAAGGCAGATGATAGAGCACTTGCTTGCACAATACTAAGTCAAAGGTATTATCGGCAAACTCCTTAAGGCTAAGGGGATCGGAAAGTGTTTGGTAAGTAACTCTCCCTTTAAGCGGCGCAAGGGAACGTTCTAAAAGTTTATTTGCGCATTCAATCATGAACGGTTCACGATCGACACCGGTAATTATTACTTTATATTTTTTAGCTAAATGTAAGTCTACACCTCCAAAACCACAGCCGACATCTAAAAGAGTTTTATTGTCTAAGTTAATATTCGCTAACATTATATCTACGGACTCAATACCGCCTGAAGATATAATTCCTTCACTACCATAAATATATTCCAACGCGCGAAGAAACAGTGGAGAATACATATTTGAGAGTGGATCTTTACTGAGAGTTCCATCAGCATTTTTATTGATGACAACGGAAGTAAATTCTGGTTGGCTTGTGGGTAAGATACTCATGAGTTTTCCTAAATGTTGATCAACGATCCTAATCCTATTTATATTTTTTTGTAAACGATAAAAACCAATAAGAAAGAGGGTAATCAAGGATTAAAGTTTGAGATAATCAATTTATTGTCGATAGAGATCGAATTTTTAAATTGTTAATTTTTTAAACGTCTCCATAATAGTCTCTCGATCAGTTTTGAAATTAAGAGCTTCCATGATAGGCTGACAAAAAAAATGAATTTTTCCTCTTGCACAACCATTAAAGCTGTATGTAAAAATATCTTTGGGTATGGGCATATCATTTAACTTCAAACACTCATTTAACACATTTTGAATGCCTTCAGTAGTCGTTTGGTAATACTTGGAGCTAACGTGAATATTCTTAGATACATCAACAAAGCGTTCTTTATCGTTTTTTTGAATTAGGCTAACAACATTATTTTCTTTAACAATTTTTCTAATATCTTTAAAAATTTGGGGAATGGTCTTGTAACACTTCATGCTTCTAGATTGAATGAAATATTGAAACATTAAATCTTCAATTCGCTCTCTTAGAAAATAGAATTCAATATTCTTTAAGAAAAGTTTGACTCGATCCTGAACTTCTTCTTGTGAAACAGGCTTCTTTTCATTAATAGCAGTATATCTTTCAATGAGCACTTCTACATCTTTAGTAGGATCTGAAATAAGTTCCCTAAGAATGGCTTTTGCTGATTGACGAGTTATTTCATTTTTTTCTAGAGAGTTTATAATGATGGCTAAAGATTTAGAATAGTTTTTGAATAACTTAACTTTCCAGTTTATAGTTATGCTCTTATTGCGATCTTCCCATTTTTTTCTCCTCTCTTTTTTTTGCAAACTCTTTAAACAACCCGGCATCACTTCAAATGCCCATCTTTCATACAGCATTTTATTATTACAAATGTTAAATCCAATTTTTAAACATTTAACCATCTCATTCAAACGATAGGAAGAAGCACACGTGAAGCGACCCCATCCATATAGAAGAGTGATCTCTTTAAAGGCTCTTTCTGCGGCCACTTTTTCCTTAATATGCTGCAGTCTCTTTTCTTTATCTTTACTTTTAGTTTCTTGGACTTGAGATTTCGTAGCCTCAGTATCCTTATTCTCTGTTCGAAACATATCTAAAATAGACTGAGAGAATGAAAAATCTAATAAACGAGTACTCATATTGCCCTCAAATGTTTTTTAGGTTGTTATTCCAATCTATAAGGTATTCCTCTTCATCTTGGCAATTCCTATAATTTTATAAAGGGGGTAGAGAAGGACGGTTCCTGCGTGACTGAATAATTTTTGAATGATGAAGTTATGCGCTTATGCAACAACCGGCCACTAGCCTTTTGCTCCAACAAATGATAAATTAATAGTTGAAAATAATTAATTAATTATACTACTATATGGATTACTAATTAATGGACGATAATACTAATGCATAGTCTCACACTATCAGAAACTTCGTCTAAATTGCTGAATCCATTGTTTAGACCTGAGGAGTGGAACAGTCGTGGGGAAAAAACTGCTTACATTATTGGGAGCATAGTGCTTGGGATATTCACGGGAGGAATCATACACCTTTCTTATGCATTTATTACACGTTTTATTCTTCCTAATCATCAAGAAGACATTGCTACCCTTATTAAAAATCTTCCGGCTTTAAATAGCTCTCTTTCTCATTTATATAATAATCCTCCCCAGATTCGGATTGATAGAACTGCTGATTCCTATACCCTAATATTTCAGACTGGCAATAATAGGTATAGAGGTGGAAGCCCTTCAAGCATAACCAAAATTTCGCTTTGCACAGGAGAGCGTTACCTTAAAATTGATAGACGGAATAGCCAACTAGATTCCAGTTTTTTTTCGTTAGCATCGGATCAAAGCTGCAATGCCTATTATAGATTGATAGCACCTAGTAACATCTTTGAACCGACCACAAGAAAAGCTCTTCAGGAAGGAAAAGCATCTTTTTTTTCGAACAGTGAAATTACCTATAACCATATTCAAGACGTAATGGCAGGTGTTCGAGGCATGATAGACACGGTTAATGATTGCAAGGACAAAGAGAAGTCTAAACAAGCGTGGGATTCTTTTCTAAATAATCAAACCAATTTCAAATCGGACTTTTTTACTAAAGTTATATTTTAAAACATAATCATCGTCTTATCCTTTTTGTTGTTAAAGCTGTTTTAAGTATCTTTCGAGGTCTAATATTATATAAATTTAATTCTAAAATACACCTCATATTCAGTTAGTTTCATCTTAACACTTGAATTAATAACTGAATTTCGGCTTACTATTTCTTTTTGCAAAGTCATAAGGTATGCGAATATGATAAACAATTTAGTAGTTAGATTCAGTGTAGTTCTTTTATCTTTCTTCGGATTTGAAAAACTATGTGCTGCGGAGATAGAACCCTTCTTTTTGCAACGTCAAGATGGCTCCGTTTTGGAAGGCTATTTTTCTCCTCCTGAGACAGAATCTTCCCCCATTATTTTTGCTATACAGGGATCATCCTGTGAAAGCTCTCTAAAATTGCATGTAGGCTTAAGCAATCTAGTAAACTCTCTTGGTTTGGGAGTTATTGTTCTTGAAAAACAGGGAATCTCTAAAGATAGTCTCAATGAATTTGAATATAATCAAACCAACTGTCTCAAAAATCGCTTAGAAGATTATGTTCTGTGCCTCGATAATATACTTGTGATCAATCCTGACTGGAAGGGCAAGATCATATTCTGGGGTGAGTCAGAAGGCGGTACTCTGGCTGCAACATTAGCAGCTCAAATTCCGGAAACAGCGGCCGTTTTATTATTCGCTACGGGCGGAGGAATGAAGCCCCGTGAAGAGGTGGAATGGATAATTCGTCATCGCCTTCAAGAGCATGGAGCACAGCAAGATGAGATTGATCAATATATTAGTTTTCTCAATGAACAAATGGAAGCTATAAAGATCGATCCTACTCCCCATAAACAGTTTTTAGGAAATACCTATAAATGGTGGGCTTCCCTTCTTGATGCCGATGAGGCTCTAACGTCTCTAAAGCAGCTTTCTCTGCCTATTTTCCTTGTCCATGGTGTGGAGGATGATAAAATTCCTGTGCTCAGTGCTGACCTTGCTGCAGAGGATTTGAGAGATGGGAGTGCTATTACCTATCTTCGCTTGGAAGGTTATGGCCATGACTTGGACAATGCAGATGTTCAGGCTGCAACGTGCCAATGGTTGCAATCCATTCTATTTGGAGAAGAACAACCTAATAGCAGTCCAATTGCCACAGCAATTCAATCTCCCGTATCTCTTTCTTTGGATTGGAAAACAGATATCTCAAATTACGTCTTAAGTCGAGGACCTGGCAGAGCGGGTTTTGCAGTAGAAGGACGCAGAGATACAGAAGGGAACCAATGCGCTACTGGCAGCTTGAATGTATCTAAAGAGACGGATGGGGGGAACTGGAATATGAGAGCTGAGGCTGCTGTGAACCAAGACCGCAATGGGAACACTAGAGGAGAAGTATCTGTGAGAGGTGAATGGTGTACAAACTTCTAAAATATCCAAAATATTTAGTTCTTTTTTTAGTAGGTGTTGCTTTAGGTATTGGATTCCTACTTTGGTATCCTTCTTCAACAAGCTACTATAGCTCTTGCGCTGTCACCTACAGCGAATTTAACATCCCCAAAATCAAAGTGGAATTGCAGGACAGTAATTATGAGCTAAAGGTAAGTATTGGAACAAGATTTCCTCTGTTTTTGAATAAGGAGATACTCGATAAGATCGATAAACAACCTCAAGGCACTACACTCTGGCATAATATAAAAGGAGAGCAATTTGAAGCTCTTACCTACCTAATTCCAAAAATGAAGGTAGGAGAATTAACACTGACGAATATCCTCGTTAATCAATCCTTGGAGCAGGGTCACAATTCCATAGGTAAATATTTGGGAGAGGAATTTAATCTCCTTTTGGACTTCCCTCATTCCCGTATTGTAGCTTGCGACACTTTTTCTAGATTGCAGGCTAGGGAACTAGCCGGTAATCACTGGGTACCTGTTCCATTTGAATTGAATCGTATTGGTGTTGTTCTACTCGTTAAAACAGTTCTCGGAACTCATAGGCTTGCCATTAATACAACTTCTACTTTCAATGCATTGCGATCATCTCTGGCTCCCTCGGAAAAATCCCTTATCTCCTCTAATTTTTCCATTGGAGATGTGGAATTTGGCAAAACTTCTTTTCAAGTTGTTGATTTACCAGAGATCCTTAATGACATTGATGGGTGTATCGGAATGGATTTTCTCAAAGATCATGCACTGTATATCGATTACTCTAATAAGATTGCCTATATTGAACCGCCTCCAATTTACTTTGCGCGTTTACCTGTTATCTTTGGAAGATGCAATACTCCCGAAATAAATGTTACGATCGAAGAGAATACTTATCCTCTAAGAGTGGATCTTGGTGCTTTTTTTTCATTTTCCTTAAGCCAGGAAATATTACAAAATATCCATAAAGCTAGTTATGGCACTACCATGTGGGCTGATTTTAAAGGTAATAAATATGAATCACCCACTTATACAATACCAGAGATCAAAATTGGCAATTTGACTGTTGTTAATGTGCTTACTAAACAAGAAAATGTCGATTTCAATGCTGTTACTTCCAATGGCCCCCCTCCTTCAGAATCATTTGGGTCAATCGGGTTGCCTATTCTTGAAAAATACAACCTATTTTTGGACTTTCCGCACTCTGCAATATATGCTAGCAACAGCCATCTTCACCTTCAGCAGGCAGGGCTTCTTTCTAAGAATCTTCTTATTATTCCATTTGTTCTTCATCAGGATGGTATTTTGATTTCTGTTGAAACGGACTTGGGAACTCAGCGGCTCATTCTAGATACAGGTGCTTCGCATGTAGTAATACGGCCTCCACATACCCCGTCCACATCAAAATTTCGCATAATGGACCACGATTTTGGAGCACGTACTATTTTAGATCTTGATGTAAGCCCTCGAGATGATTACGAGGGTTATCTTGGCATGGCTTTCCTCCGAGAATTTCCACTTTTTATCGACTATCCCAATAAACTTATTTACTTAGATCTTGGGTTAGATAAGGTAGATTAATACAAGAAGATTAGGAATGGTTCCTAGATAACTGGATTACTTAATCAAAAGTTATGCACTTATGCAAGAACCGGCTTCTATCACTGCGATTGACATTGATCTCTGTAATATTGCTTGGTATAATACATGCCATAAGAGCGAGAGGAAATCGTATGCCTACTATTTCAGAGTTTTTCGGAATATTGATTTTGATGTATTACGAAGATCATGCACCGCCTCATTTTCATGCGAGGTACAATGAGTTTGAGGCTTTAATACGAATTGACCCACTAGGAGTACTTCAAGGCCGTTTACCACCAAAAGCATTGAGCCTTGTAATGGAGTGGGCAGTACAGCACACGGAAGATCTCTTACGCGATTGGAAACTTGCTGAGGGTTATCAGAAGTTAGAAAAAATACGTCCTTTAGAATAAGGAATAGATTATGGAATTCCATAGAGCTAGAATTGTGGCTTGTGAGCCACGCGATAAATATAAACTTTGGATTTGTTTTGATGATGGATTAGCTGGAGAGGTAGATCTAAAGCATTTAGTAGGAAAAGGTGTGTTTTCTGCTTGGAATTCAATTGAATACTTCAATTCAGTGCATATCAACGAAAAGGCTTCCACAGTTGCTTGGGGCAATGATGATCTTGATTTAGATCCTTACGTATTGCGTCAGCAGATCATCACAATAAATAAGACCAATAAATGAAGTATAATTTCAAAATTTACAAAGAGGGTAGCGGCTATTAGGCCGGATGTCTAGATCGGGAATAGTGGGAAAGTTCAATAAAAATCCAAACTTCGTGAATGTTTAACGGTAGAGATCGAAAGGGATGATGATGCTGATGGACATGATTGTGAGGAGTGAGAGGCCGAACATCTGACGGCCCCATTTCTGGGTGTTGTTGTTTTGAAATCCTTGTATGCTGAGTGCAAGCCACATAAATCCAAATATCATTGTAGCTAAGAGATAGATATAGCCTGTGTAGTTAAAGAGTGTTAGTAGTATCGCTACGAGAATAAAGGCTACGATATAAAGCAGCATATGAACTTTTGTTCTAAGCAGGCCTTTTTTGACGGGCAGTACGGGTATGTTGGCCGCTTTATAATCATCAAAATGGGATAGGGCTATCGAGAAGAAGTGCGGCATCTGCCACAAAACTAACATCGTGAATAAAATCAACGCTCCTAAATCTAGCTGATTACTGACTGCACAGTATCCTACTACGGGAGGTACTGCCCCCGCAATACTTCCTATGGCTGTTCCATAAATTGTTTTTGATTTCCAGAGGCTATAAAGGACAACATAGACAAAGTAACCGATTGCAGTGACGCCAAGAGTTATTGGATTGGTATAAAGGAGTAGGATGAGTGCTCCGAGAAGTCCTAAAGCTATGGCAAAGGCAATTGCATTGCGTCCCGCTATTAACCCTGTAACAAGGGAGCGGTTTTTGGTGCGCTGCATTTTTTTGTCGAGCTGCCGATCTATATAATTATTAAAAACGCAAGCAGAGGCCATCGTGAGGGCAAGTCCGAGCAAAGTGACAAAAAATAATTTTAGATTTATCTCTCCTTTTGATGCTAACAAAAATCCGGCCGCAAAGGTAACGAGATTTCCTAAAACAATTCCTGGCTTTGTGAGGAGGTAATAATTAATCATGTGGGCATATCCATCATTAAGCGGTCTTTTAAGTCGTACATAATCCAGAGTGTTCCCAAGGCGATAATAAGCAAAATCAGCACCATAAATAGAAAGACTAAAGTTTCCCAGCGCGGCTTTGCCTCTTGACCCACATGCAAGAAAAAGAGCAGCTGTACAATAGCTTGTGTGAGGGCAAGTCCTACAATGGTAATGACGAGAGTTCTTCCGGAGAGGATTTCGGCTGCCACCAATAGAAAAGAAAGAGCTGTCAAGATAATTGAAGTGATAAATCCGATAATGTAGGCCTTTAGTGTACCATGCCACTCTTTTCTGGCCTCTTTTAAACTGAGATGTTCATGCATGTTAGAGGACTCCCATCAGATAAACAAACGTAAAAATAAATATCCATACTAGGTCCAAAAAGTGCCAAAAGAGGCTAAAGATAACAAGGCGGCGGAAGGTATCAATATTAATCCCAATCAAATAGACCTGAGTGAGTACCACAAGCATCCAAAATAGTCCGATGGATACGTGCAGGCCATGCGTGCCGACAAGGGTAAAAAAGGAGGATAAAAAGGCGCTGCGTGTCCAGCTATTCCCTTCTAAGACAAGGTGGGTAAACTCGTGTAATTCGAGGGCTATAAAGGAAGCGCCTAATAGAAAAGCTATTCCAAACCATCCTAGAACATGTTTTCTACGACTTTTTAGAGCTGAGAGCATTCCAAGTCCGCATGTCACACTACTGAGAAGCAGTATCATTGTTTCGGCAAAGGATGTTTTGAGGCTAAAGAGATCTTTTGAGGAGGGGCCTCCGAAGGTGTTGTTATGCAGCACTGCGTAGGTTGTAAAGAGGGTTGCAAAGATGATACAGTCTGTCATCAGATACATCCAGAAGCCTAATACTCGTGTTGAAAATATATCTTGATGAACATCAGGTACGCTGGTGTCAGCGTTTGGATCGGGGGTATGGTGTATTGTTAATGTGTCCATTATGCTGTACGTGCCTCTTCAATCTTTTTCACTTCAGCTGCGGTAATGATTTCAAATTCGTCCTTTCCTGAGAGTCGGATGACTAAACATACAATAATTCCTATAAAACTTAGGATGGCAAGCCAGCTAATGTACCAGGTCATGGAAAAGCCGAGAAGTAGGCTTAAGATGCCTATATAGAGGCCCATAGGTGTATGAGTAGGAAGATGGATATCTTCATAATCTTTGCGAGGCTTGGGGGCTTTAGGCGCCCATAGAGGATCGAGCTGATCTACTGTGGGCGTAATGGCAAAGTTATAGACGGGTGGGGGAGATGAGGTAGCCCATTCGAGTGTTGCGCCGTTCCAGGGGTTCCCGGTCAAATCCCTGTTCTTTTTTCTCTCTCTGATACTTTTGTAGAGTCCATAGATCTGGATAGTCACTCCCCACAAAATGATTAAAGCGCCTATCGCTGCAGTAATGAAGATAGGCTGCCATTCTGTAGAGGCTTCATAATGATCTAAGCGTCTTGTAGCACCCATAAAACCGAGCATATAGAGGGGCATAAATGCGATCAAAAATCCTGAGAACCAGCACCAGAAGGCGTAGCGGTTTAGGCGTTCGCTAAGGTGAAATCCTGTGAACTTGGGAAACCAGTAGGTAAAGGCACAGAAGAAGCCGAAGAGCATTCCACCGATGACCATGCCGTGAAAATGTGCGATGAGGAATAGACTATTGTGGACCTGGTAGTCGACGGGAGGGGAGGAGAGCAGGATCCCGGTCATGCCGCCTACGGTAAAGTTTAGGACGAAGGCAAAAAACCAGAGCATGGGGGAGTCGAAGTGGACACGGCCGCGGAATTTGGTAAAGAGCCAATTAAATATTTTAACACCTGTGGGGATAGCGATTAACATGGTCATGATGGCAAAAAAGGCGTTGACATCTGGACTAGCGCCCATAGTGAAGAAGTGATGAAGCCAGACGATAAAGGAGAGAACTGTGATGACGATAAGAGCCCACACCATCGAGACATAGCCAAACAGACGTTTTTCGCAGAAGGTGGGAACTACTTCTGAAAATACTCCAAAAGCAGGCAGGATTAAAATATAGACCTCAGGGTGGCCCCACGCCCATATTAAGTTGACATAGAGCATGGGATTTCCTCCAAAGCCTGCAGTAAAAAAATGCATTCCAAGGTAACGGTCTAGCGTTAAAAGAAAAAGAGTAGCCGTTAGAATAGGAAAAGCAAAAATGACCAAAGTCATTGCACAGAGAGCACTCCAGACAAAGATGGGCATTTTCATTAGCGTCATGCC
>JABDDJ010000064.1:0-139 GCA_013287645.1 Chlamydiota bacterium
TAGAAATTATGATGCCGTAGCAATTTTTAAGGAAATTGCCTCTAAAGATTGCAATACGTTAATCGATAAAGATTCAGAAGCTTTTAAAAAATTTACTGTAGATTTAGCTGATAAATTAAAAGTTCCTTCTCAACTAGTC
>JABDDJ010000064.1:149-9793 GCA_013287645.1 Chlamydiota bacterium
CTAGTCAATAATACCGTTTTATTTCTTTTAGGAAGTATTTCTGAAGATGATCTCATTGACAATAAGAACTTTTCTTATAACGACACCCAAAAGCTTGCTAAACTCCTAGATCCAACATCAAAAGCAGCAGAAAAGCTCAATCTAGCTTTAAATCATGATGACATGGATTATTTTTTAAAGGCGCATGGATTTATTATACCTAATATCTCTGATCATTATGATGATTTAAAATTTCTAAAGGATAGTGGAATTCTCTTGAAGCTTATAGGTCTACACAAAAGCTCTGATATAAATTTTGAAAGACATACTATATACGTTGACCCAACAAATTTATTCATTCTTAAGGATGGAAAATATGAAACTGTAGCATCCATTAGAGAATCCTTCGAGTATAAAAATTATTGCCTTTACCATAAAGAAACTAAAAAGGAATGGATATATCTTGGGGATGGTTTAGTAGAAAAAACAGATAAGCTCCGGTCAGTTGCAGAACTTACTGATGATGAGATGGAAACTTTATTGACCAATGGCCGCACTTTTCATGAAGACTTAACTGAGGAGAGATCCAAAAAATTAACTTGTGCTTTGCAAATAGTGATGAATCCTAGAAAAATCTTTTTCTCACGACTATTCAAAAACGCCAACACAGCTTGCCCTGTGCACTGTACAATAAGACTCATTAAAGACAAGATGGTCCATTCAACAGGATTAGGGGTTAAACCATCTGACAAGATAGCATCTGTGTATAAATTTGTTCAAGCTGAGTTAGGTGATATTGATTGGGAAGAATTCCGTAATAACCACGAAGGCCGTCTTACAACTACAATTGCGATTGATTCTAAGCAAGCAGAGAGTGCCTTAAATTATCTGAACGAATTGAAAAAAAATGGGTTATCAACAAATGGTAGCAAAAGGAACTGTGCTAGTATCGGTGTCGAAGTTTTAGAAAAAATTGGGATAGATTTGAATATTAAAACGCCATTATTTGAATCCATTTGGAAAGCAGTGCCAAGCAGAAAGGATATCCCCGTCATTAATTCAATTACAGATGGCATGATTTGGTTAAAAGATGCCATCACGCCTAACTTCGTGAAAAAGACATTTAGCATATTAGGAAGCCTAGTCTATATCCCTAAAAAAATGTTTAATATGTTACCAACGTTTAACATCCAACACCCAGCCGTCATGGCTGATTGGATGCTGCAAAAGAAGTCCACCTATGTTCGTTTTAGACATGACTCCCCCGATATGTTGATTCTTCCTCCACAAAATCCAAATGACAGAGTACGTTCCGATGAAAAAATCGCCGAATGGAAAGAAATTTATCAAGGATAATTATGTTATATTTAGATACAAAAAATCATAACCACTTAGAAAGCCAAGAAACGACTAAAAATATAAATTCATTTTTTTCTAAAACTAGAAATTATGATGCAATTGCAATTTTTAAGGAAATTTCTTCTAATAAAGAGTATAAAACGAACCAGTTAATCAATAAAGACTCAAGTGCCTATAAAAAATTTACTGTTGATCTAGCTGATAAGTTAAAAGTTCCTGCTGAATTAGTCAATAATACCGTTTTATTTCTTTTAGGGATGATCTCAGAGGAACAATTAGTAAAAGATGAACAATTTTCGAAACCAGGCCTAAAAAAATTATTTGAAGTAATTGATATTAATTCTCCAATCAAAGATAAATTAGGGATAGTCCTTGATCACGAAAATTGCAAAGTTAAATTAGAAAATAACGGTTTAAATCCCGAATGGGCTACAAAATACTTAGACGAAATTGCTTGCCTTAATCAATTCAAAATCTTTTATCAAATTATTGGCTTACGAAATAGCACACCTCTTGGAAAAGAATTTCATAATATAGCTGAAATTGAAAAGGATGGAAAAAAATATCTTGCAATTCGAGTCAATGGTAAATTCAGGCCTATTAGAGCCATTATGCAAAATTTTGGATTTGATATAATGGATCAAAACATATTCAATAAGAAATCACAAAAAGAATGGATTTATTCAGGAACAAAGGGATTAACAGAAAAAACTAATCAGATAGAACCTGTGTGTACGCTACCTCCTCCTGCGAAAAAAAAATTAATTGATTTGGGTTTAACCTTCCATAAAAATATATCTGAAGAAAGAAAAAAAGAATTAACTTGTGTTTTACAGGTTGTCACTCATCCACGAATAGGATATTCTTCCAATCTTCTTAAAAATAGCAGTACAGTATTAGGTTCCCATTGTGGATTGAGACTCGTTCTACAGGATGGCACAACTTATTCCACTGGCTTGAAAGCGAAAGGTTCCGGTTTTCCTATAACTGAAGCTCATATTATGGATATAGACTGGGAAGAGTTTCGCACTCATGAAGGAAGTTTAACCACCACAATTGCCATAGATCCTAAACAAGCAGATGCTGCACTAAAATATATTAACGATTCAAAAAACACTGCCTTTGATATGCATGCATTTTCGAGTAACTGCGTATCCTTTGGAACTCGCGGTTTGAAAAAAATTGATGTAAATGTGAATTTTAAGATGTCATTGACACAATCGATTTGGAATGCATTGCCAAGCAGAAAAGACCTCTTTTCTTATATTCCAGGCCTTAATCCAATTTCAGATAGAATTGTCTGGTTGAAAGATGCAGTGACTCCTAATTTCGTAAAAAAGGGCTTCAGCCTGGTAGGAAGTCTAGCTCTCTATATATCCAAAAAATTATATGACTTGATACCCTTCTCCTATCCTATTGACCATTCATCAGCGATGATTAACTGGATGCTTGAACAGAAATCAACCTTCGTAGCTCCCTACAACGAGCCAGAATTATCAATTCTTCCTTTAAAAGATAATAAAGAATTTTCAGAGAAGAAAATTGCAGAATGGAAAGAGCTCTATAAAGACTACGCAATAAATTAATGCACGACTTCTGCAGGTCGTGCACTCTTCACAGGCTTACATAGATATATAAGCGGAATCATCAATAAAAACAGCCAAGCTCCCAACCACGAAAGGTCATTTGTAGATAGCATGTAGGCCTGTTGTTCTACTTGTCGGTCTAAAAGCACATTAGTTGCATGTGTCCCGATATTTTTGACATGGTCATAAAACTGTGTTGTGACGGAGCGAAATGCTGTAACGGAATCTGTAAGGCGAGCATGATGGAAGATAGCCAACCGCGTCCACAACTCTATAGACAGTGATGTCCCAAAACCACTTCCAATTAAGATCCGGATAAAGTTAAACAAACCTGTTGCACTGGGATATTTTGCGTTAGAAATTTCGGCAAAAGAGAGCTGTATAATCGGCAAAAAGAAGATGACTATTCCAAAGCCCTGCGCAAACCGTGTTAACATAATAGTTCTAAGGTCTACTTGCGTGGTAAAGTTAGCCTGATAAAAGAATCCCATCGAAAAAATAAAGAAACTGAGCGCTGCCAGGAAGCGCAAATCAAAAAATTTCATATAGCGCCCGACAGTTGTAGAAAGGAGAAACGGCGCCAAACCTACAGGAGCTACAGCTATTCCTGCCCAATAAGCCGTATAGTTCATCTCTGTCTGCAACCAAAGTGGGATTGTGACCGTGCTAGAAAAATAGATAAGAAATCCAATGGTGATACAAAGCAGGCCTAAAGAGAAGTTTCGGTTTCTAAAGAATGAAAAGTCGACGATAGGAAACTTCTGGTAGTAATTCCAAAACACAAAGTAGATAAGGGATACTGCTGAAACGACTGTTAAGGCTATAATAGTATTGGATTCAAACCAGTCTAAATCCTTACCCTTGTCTAGCATAATCTGGAGGCAACCCACTCCAGTTGCCAGGAAAAAAAGCCCCACCCAATCAATAGGATTGCGAACGATAGGACTTTCGCGATCATGCAAAAAAAGCCATGTGATGCCGGCTGAAAATAGGCCTATAGGTACATTGATATAGAAAATCCACGGCCAGGAATAGACCTCAGTGAGGTACCCTCCGATAATAGGTCCCAAAACAGGAGCAACAACCACAATCATGGCCCAAAAACCCATGGCAGGGCCAACTTTATCAGGCGGGTTATGTGTTACCATGAGACTTTGAGACAAGGGAATTAACGATCCCGCAACAGCTCCTTGGACAACCCGAAGAAAGACCAGCATGGACAAGCTAGTAGAGAG
Source organism: Chlamydiota bacterium (assembly GCA_013287645.1). Classification (GTDB taxonomy): domain Bacteria; phylum Chlamydiota; class Chlamydiia; order Chlamydiales; family JABDDJ01; genus JABDDJ01. The sequence continues at coordinate 4,309 of JABDDJ010000064.1, forward strand.
ACCACATAAAAAAGAGACCAAAGAAAAAAGTACCACAGACCAGACAAACAGTCGAACGCGTCCAAAATAATCTGATAACCACCCTGTCAAGGGTAGGACAATGGCATTACTGGCTGCAAAGGAGGTAATGACCCATGTTCCCTCGTCAGCACTAGCGCTGAGATTTCCGGCTATGTAAGGAATCGCCACATTAGCAATAGAGGTATCAAGAATTTGGATAAACGTGCCCAGCCCTATGGCTACGTTGAGAAGCCACAGCTTCCCTCCTCTTTCACATACGTGGCCCATTTTAGGAAGGCCTCTTCTCTAAGTTTTCCTTAATAATCTTATCTATGATCTCATCCACTTTTTTAAAGCTGAGATCAAACACTCTTGTTGTAGCTACTGGCTTTGTAGGAGGATTTTCAGCTAAGAAAGGAAGATCCGTATTTGTAATATCAACTTCCACTTCCGCAGATATACCTAAACGTGGGGGATATTTTTTGGCTGTATCCGGATCTAAACTAATACGTACAGGCAAACGCTGAACGATTTTAATCCAGTTTCCTGTGGCATTTTGAGGGGGAATAATTGAAAAGACACTTCCGGTACCAGAGGCAATTCCTAAAACTTTTCCTTGATACTCCACACTAGATCCATAAATGTCGAACCAAACCTTCGCAGGCTGTCCGATACGCATTTTGGAGAGCTGTGTCTCCTTAAAATTCGCATCGACCCACATATAATCGATAGGGATCACGGCCATCAAAGGCGTCGTGGGAGTCACCCACTGTCCGACATCCACAACACGCTGGGCGACATATCCAGTCGTTGGAGCATAGATAGCGCAGTGGCGCAAATTATAGTAGGCAATGCGAACGTTTGCACTCTGCTGTTCAATCGTGGGATGATTTTCAATCATGGTAATCCCTGCAGCATCCAGAGCAACTTGTAGTTCCGCTTCAGCCTGTTTTAAATCGAGCTCAGCAGTCCGTAACGAATCGCGAGCATGGATAAAGTCTTCATTAGAGACAGCTTTAGAACCAACTAAACCCTGGCGGTTGTCATAGTCATACTTTGCCTTACTTTGTAATATGCGCTTATTTTGCACATTGGCCTGTTTAGTCGAAACTGTATCGTAGAGCTGCCTGACTTGTAAAACAGTGGAAGCTAAAGCAGCAAGCTCCTTTTCATACAAGACCTGATACTCAGTTTTATCCAAAAGCACCAGTAACTGACCCTCTTTAACCAAGTCTGTGTTATCAGCATAAAATGCTACAACTGATCCAGAAATTGCTGAATTAATGGTTACTAAATTTCCATTGGCATAAGCATCGTCCGTATATTCCTCAAACTGAAGATACAAAAACCAGTATAGGAACCACGCAAGACCACACAAAAGAAAAAAGATCGTAACAAAAACAATAGTCCGCGAACGTCCATTTGAACGAGGAGGAGCTGCAACTGGTGGAGCTGGCTGTTCAGCGGGCGGTGGTGTAGGTACGGGATTATTTTGCATAATAACTGCCACCTATTGCTTTAATAAGCGAGAGTGCTGCCTGAATGGTATTTCCCAATGCAACAGTCTCCTGATCACGTGCCTGAATAAGACTCTGTTCACTCACAAGAGCATCTAAATCCGAATTGAGGTTATGTGCTATACGCAAGTTTGTCAGGCTGTAATGCTCCTCTTGAAAGTGTAACTTATTTTTTAATTCTTGTAGTTGCTGTTCTGCATTTCTTAGGACAGCAATTCCATCGAGCACTTCTTTCACAGCATTGATAATCAAATTGTTATACTCTAAAATTGCCAAATCATAATTTACCTCACTCCCACCCAAATTTGCTATCAAGCGCCCCCCATCAAAAATGGGCAAAGTAAATGCAGGATCAACATTAAAATAACTGCTCGGCCACTCAAACAATTTTGAAAGATGGAGTGTCTGATAACCAAAAAGACCCGTGATATTAAAGTCAGGATAAAATCCAGCTTGAGCTACCTCAATCTGCCTCCCAGCAGACTCTATCAGCCATAACTGTCTAATAATGTCTGGCCTGTTTGACAGAAGATGCATCGGAATATCGCATGGCAGCGGCACAGCCGGTAGATATTTTTCAGAAATAGACATAGGGCAAATCTCTTCCTCAAAATCACCCGCCAGGAATGCTCTAAGCTGATGCTCCTTAACCGCAATGTCACCCTCAATCTGCAGCAAAGCAGATTTGGCATCAGAAACCCTACTCTCTGCAGTAGGGATAGATAACGAATTCTCCAAATTACCCTTAACACGCCCACGCGTCAACTCAAGAAATTTCTCTAGGTTATGAATCAACCTCTGAGCAATGTAACGTCGCCTATAATCTATCTGCAACTGATAATAGACCTGCGCTACTGCAATACCTAGCTGCAAGCGCGTAAACACCTCATCAGCTATATCTGCCTGCACCTGACCCAGCGCAGCTTGGTACGTATTCCGGTTTTTTCCCCAAATATCAAAATTATAAGCAAGAGTGAGTTCAGTTTCATACTGCGTAAAATAGACTGGGATACCGCCTGATCCCCCCTGAGCCGGCAAACCACCCGCAGCAGGAGCTGTAGAAGCTGGATTAACAAAAGGAATTAAGCCCGTCTCGCTAAATTTCTCCCTCAGAATATCGCCACCCCAATTAACCATAGGAAAAAGGTTAGCACGCACACTATCTGCCCCAAAGGCAGACAGCATCACATGCGCGCGAGCCTCCTGGAGAGTCGGATTGCGCTCAAAGGTAGTCAAAATAAAACTTGTCAACTGAGGATCGCCAAATAACTCCCACCAGCTATCCGGTATATACTCTGTGTGCATGATCATCGGATCCGCAGCAGCATCCTCTGACGCTCGATCCAACGCGCAAGCAGCAATTTCAATCGGTTCAGCACGCCTCCCCGATGAGCACCCACCCACGACAACACAAAGTATTGCGAATAATAAACCAAAACGAGTCGAAGCCATAATGCCTCAACCTAACATACTCTCACTAAATTGGACAAATGTATAAATAATAAATTTCATAGAATCATTCATTCTGATTCATTGTCAATAATTCAATTAGATGATATGATCTTCAATTAACAATAATCACAAAAAAATAACAGGATAATAAATGAGCAGTATTAATAGTATTCAAACCACAAATTTTCCAAATCCCATGTCTATCGATTTATTACTCAACCCTCCTGAAGAATTAGCTCCCATTCAACATGACGCAAATAATGATGACAATCACGAGAAAAGAACTAGAGAGCTAATACTTGATAAACACTTCAGCTACTGTAAAGATCATCTTGGTCCCTTTCATGAAGAATTTCATGCTAATCAAGCGACTATTGTTCGATTATCATCAATCCCTAAGAATAAATATCTCGATATTGCCACGGGAGCAAAAATCCCTTACGATAGATTCCTTGCTTTGTATCACAGTCATATCAGAAAATATGCAATCGTTATGGACCAAATCAATATAGATACGTCAAATGAACAACCAGATAACACCATATTAGCAAAACGCACGCCTATTAATTTTGATAAATGCAGGAATGTACAAGGTAAATGTCATATTATTTTTCATAAAAACCGGGAAAATATTACTAAATGGATATCTATCCCTGGTGTCGTACCTGCTGATATTGCTCGAGCAATTGGCATGTTATCAACTACCTTTGTACTTTTACTTAGAAATCATGATAGTTTTTCGCGATAAGTGACAAGCTAATAATTTTTACTTATTGCGCAGGGGTTACATCGACATAATTTGCCCAGCCATTTTTATAGAAAAATACTATAATATAGTCATTTTTAGAAGGTTCCCGCCAAAGATCGCTAAAATAAATATAAACTGAAACAATAACGCCCTTAAAGCTATTAGTATCAACACCAGCCAGATACCATACCATAGTTTTAAGACCACCCACAGCCCATTTACTACCATCACTTAAGGTAATTATACCTCCACTATAAGACTTTACTGACAAAGCATACTTCGGGACATGGGGTAAAGAGGCAAAATTCACTATGGCATGATCATTGATAGTTGTATTCTCTAGCCACAGTATTGGTGCATAATCAGTATTAGGGTGTAAATAAATACTATCTCCTCCTTGCCAGGAGCGCGCAATAGCCCGGCTATTAGATTCTTTGACATCCCAAGCACTCCCATCGTTTAAAATAATACGCGTTGTCTGCTTATTAGGTTTTACCTCTTGAATAAACCTCTCATAGTCTGAGTGATTTACTTGAGTTGCAAAAATAAACAAAGGTAATAAAAGAAATAGAATAAAAGTAGTTTTAATCATTGTAATCTCACAGTTACAGAATTAGTTAACTAATACTATTATAACCGATACTAAATAATCAAACTCATATATAATATAATTTAGTAATTGATTTAAATTATTATATCGGAGGCTGCTATGGAATTTCCATCCGGCTACGAAAAAATGCAAATTCCTTCAGTAAGTAGTCTCAAAGGAAAACAAACAGCTCTACCTATAGAAGGATCAGAAGGAAATGCAAAAAATCGTATAGATTTTAAAGAATTACACGGTACAGATAATAGATTTGCAGTCGTTGATGAAAGTCTCGATAATGAAAAAAACTTAGTTAAGCACATGTTCTTCAAAATAACAGATACTCTCACTGAGTGGCGCTCATGTAAATTAATGGTCAAAAAAGGTGATTCTACAACTGACATCATACATGTTAAAGTAAATAAAAACAGTCTGTGTAAAAGACTAGGAATTTCTAAGAAAATATTAGATAAAGCGTATGCAATAGGAGGAGATCTTCTCGCATCTGATTTAGTAGCCGCTAGAATAGATCAACTAATGCAAGAAAAAGCACATCTAACACAACTTTATAGTGACCCTGAAAAAGCGAATAAAGATATTTCACGTCGACTAGAAACATTAATAGCGCAAATGTATGATAAAGGTCCTGAGAAAATTTATCTTGAATTGGATAGACTTTATAAAGACATAAATCCTGATGAGACTATCATGAGCATGTTAGACGATAATGTTCGAAAAAATATAGAAAGTACTCAAGAAGCTATCAAATATAAAATAACGGAAAGATCTGAGTTATCAAAGTACGCAGGTAAGAGATATTTAAGCACTGATTTTGACACGCTGGAAGGAATTCATGCTAAACGCATTCAAATGCGAGTAGATGCAGTTACAAATAATAACATTACTAATACTTATGATATTCTAAATAAACTTGACGAAATCGAAGAGATGAATAATGTCTATCAACCCTCCGAATTGTTTGTTCCCTATTTTAAAGAACATGCTATGAGAATGATACAAATTAAATTAACTAATAGGGGCAATGATCCTGGTCCTCCATGATAAGCTTTTGTATTCCTCAAGTTGGTGGACACAGAATAAGCTTTTGTATTCCTCAAGTTGGTGGACACAGAATAAGCTTTTGTATTCCTCAAGTTGGTGGACAATTATGGACATCTATGG
>JABDDJ010000065.1 GCA_013287645.1 Chlamydiota bacterium
AATAAAAAATATTAGCTTTCACTGAATTCTTTGCGCCTTTGCGCCTTTGCGTTTAATCTTTCCAAGTAATAGCTATAATTTGTTTTGAAATACACTTGATCAATAGAATTCTGTCCTCTTTCTTCGACGTTTGACATGAGGTCGTCAAGATCAGAATTTAAAGTTTTTAACTGTTTCTGCTCCTCTGGAGTTGCAGAAGATAGTGCTTTTTCTCCTTTTAGAAGAAACTCCAATGCAGCGGAATAGTGTTTCTTTTTTTCTTCTTCACTAGTAGCCTTTTCTGCCATCGCTAGGCTTTGTCTTGAATTAATCATGGAAGTATTTATATAAATCGCTCTATCTAAAATGGGTGAATGGGACAACTCTTTTGCAACATCAACAATTTCTTGTTGCATAAGTAAAAGATAGTTCATTTCATCATCATTTAAGTCTTTTGTATTCTTCATTAACTGAATATAAGTTTCAGTTAACGTGTTAATCGGTCCTTCGTTTAAGCTTAATTGATTATTATTCTCATGCTTTTGCCGGTCTATGCCACTTCTAGCTTTTTGTAGCGTGTTCAATGCAATACTTGCTCGGTCTAGGATACGTATATTTTTTAATGCTAGTTGAATGCGATTGACTTGTTTATCGACCTCTTGTTTTTCTGCATTAGTTTTTGAATCATAATTTTGTTTTATTAGATCAAGAGCTATATTAAGGTTTTCTTCTGCTTTTTTACTATTACGATCGTAAATATTAATATCATTTTCAGTTTTATTTTTTATAAAGCTATTAATTAACTTTCCTCCATAAATGATGGCATCATTCACAACAGAAGAGGTAGTTTCTATTCCTAAACGAGATAAAATAAATTCTTTGGTCTGGGCTCCTAGATCAATCTTTCCATATTCTTCTGAAATAGACTTTTCTAATTTTTCAGAAATAGACTGTTCTAATACTTGCTTCTTCTTCTTTAAGTCAGGGGTTAGAATCAAACGATATTCAGCGATGGCTAATTCTTGGAATGCCTTTCGATAATATTCTGCTTTTTGGAAGCCCTGCGCATTGATAGCTTTTTTTGTGTATTTATGTGCCTTGGAAATCCCTCTTTCTATTCGATATTGTGCCATGGTAGTTTGCAATTCCTTGATAGTACTCTCTCCTACAGCAGCTCTAATCATTGAAGGTAAATTATTTTGCGTAAAATCCGAAATCGCTTCTCTACCTGGTTTTGAAAGTTTATACAGCTTATAGGTAGGATACGCTATCCCAAAACCCATGATAACTGCCGGAACAACGACAACAGCAGCTGCAAGAACAACAGCAGCAAGTGTAACAGCTCCCACTCCAACACCTATTTTAAGCGGTGCTGATAATGTTTTTCTGCCTATTACTTTAAATCCCTCCAACCCTTCAGACGTTATTTTATGAAGTTGTTTCAAATCGATACTTGGTAATTTAGCAAGAGGAGATAATCCCTTCAGAGATTCTAATCCCGTACCTAGACTAGTTGCAATTTTATTAAGCGAAAGTCTATTTGTAATTTCTGGCATAAGAATAAACAATAAAAATAGTTAATAATCCCATACTAATTGTATATAAAAAATTATTTTAATAAATAGAGAAATTGATAGAATATAGATTAAAAGGAGGTCCTATGGCAGAGCTCAGCTTTGAAACTCAGCATCAAAAAGATTGGGACAACATTCCCACTGCTAAATCAGTTGCCCAATCCATCAAAAATCTCTCCAGCACAGAAAAATCCCTTGCAACACATTTAATCACCTGTGCACGAGAGCTTGTCGAATGTGAACAAATCGAGATTGCAAAGCACGAAGTAAAGGAACTTTCTAAAGACTATTCCATCGACGCTATGAAATTATTAGCCAAATTCGATAAATTCTTAGCTCTCTCCCTTGCCGAAAACTTTGGTAGTCCAGAACCTAATGGCATCTCTATCAAGGATGAGTACCTTCAAGAAATGAAGGATTATCTTTCTACGATAGAGCGTACCCTAGAGGAAGAAGGCGTAGATTCGCAAAAAATATCTGTTCAACCACCGTTTAAAATCGAGAGAGAGATCACCACCTCTGAAGAAAAAGAAAAACTCATCAAAGATATCGACGATGACCTTGTCTGGTGACTCGCCCCCGTGCCCGTGCCCGAATTTTGTGCTTGTTTATTTTTAAGAATTTGGTATCCTGTCTAGGGAGTTTCACACCCGGTACCCCCTATGAAGATACCTTTGTCTTGGCTAAAAGATTTTATTGATAGCGATCTATCTCCTCAACAGATCGCTAAAACCCTCACCATGCTAGGGTTAGAAGTCGACGGAATCAATGAGTCTATCCCCAATTTCAGCCAAGTTGTCATAGCCAAAGTCTTGGAAGCTCATAAACACCCCAATGCCGACTCCCTCGTCGTCGCAAAAGTCTTCGACGGAATAGAAGAGTTTCAAGTAGTCTGTGGCGCTCCCAATTGCCGCTCAGGCATCAAAACGGCATTTGCACGTGTTGGTGCGAACCTGAGCGAAGAGGGTGGGGCTACCTTCAAAGTTAAAAAAACTGCTTTACGTGGTGTCGATTCGTTTGGAATGCTCTGCTCTGCTCGTGAACTACAAATTGGCACTGATCATGATGGCATCATCGAGTTTGATAGCCATCTTGTAGAGGGTACTGACATCGCTGCTATGTATTCTGACACAATTTTTGATATTTCACTGACACCCAACTTGGGGCATTGCGCCTCGATTTTAGGGGTAGCGAGAGAGCTAGCATCTGTTTTAGGGATATCTGTAAAACTTCCTTGGAAAAATCTTAGCCTTCCTGCTGTATCTTCAGATTATAAAGTAAAAATAGATTCTCCAGAACAGTGCCCACGCTATACCTGCTGCGTAATGGAAGGGATTAAAATTGGACCTTCTCCCGAATGGTTACATGTGCGCTTGACGGCCGCAGGGCTACGTCCCATCAACAATGTGGTTGATGTGACCAATTATGTGCTATGGGAGATGGGTCAGCCCATGCATGCCTTTGACAAAGACGAGTTAAATGGCGACACGATCACCGTAAAATTAGCTCAAGATGGTCAGCTATTTAAGGCTCTCGATGGCTCAGAGCATATTCTAGGTTCTGGCGATATCACGATTTGTGATGCAAGAGGTGTCATTGCTCTCGGGGGCGTCATGGGTGGCGAAAACTCGATGGTGACCGATAAAACCACGAGTATCCTACTAGAAAGCGCCTGTTTTGATCCCATCGCTATTCGTAAAACTAGCCGTCGTTTAGCCCTTATGAGCGACTCTTCATATCGATTTGAAAAAGGCATTGACCGCGAGAATTGCGCTATAGCATTGATGCGCGCTGTGCAGCTTTTAGAAGAAATCTCCGGTGGAAAGCTTGTAGCAGGTGTTTCAGACAGCTTTCCTGGCAAAAAAACAGATATTAAAGTCAATTGCCGTTTAAGCCGTATCAATCAGCTACTGGGTATGCAGTTGGGGAGTGGAGAAGTAGAAGCCATTTTCCAACAGCTAGGTATGCCCACAAAGTTCGAACCGGCAAAAGAGATCTACTCAGTCACTATTCCCAGCTGGAGAAATGACCTCAAGGAAGAGGTCGATTTAATCGAAGAGGTAGCTCGTCTCTATGGCTACGACAATATTCCAAGACATCTCAATAACTACAAAGCTTCAGCCCTGCCTGACTCACCCATCTACTCTTTTGAAAATGAAGCTCGCCTGAGAAGTATTTCAGAAGGACTACAAGAGTTTATCACCTGCGACCTGATTAGCCCTCAGCAGATCCAGAGCAGTATCGATAAAAGCATCCCTCCTGAAGTAATAGTTAAAGTACTCAATCCTTCTTCGATTGAACAATCCATCTTACGGCCTACACTGCTTCCCGGGCTTTTACAATCCGTAAAACATAACCTAGACCGTCAAAATAGAGATATCCAAGCCTTTGAAGTGGGCCGCATCCATTACAAAGAGGGGAATCACTACTACGATAAATCCTCTTTAGGGATTGTTCTATCAGGAAATAACACTCCGTTCGATTGGAAGACAAAGGCGACCGAAATCGATTTTTATGACCTCAAGGGAATAGTTGAAAATATTTTAGAGGGACTACGTATCCAACCCTACGCGATTAAAAAAAGTTCTTTAACCACCCTCCACCCTGGACGTCAAGCCGCTGTAGTCATTGGAGAGTGTGAAATTGGTGCCCTTGGTGAAGTCCATCCTGATGTATTAACCTCTTATAATATCTCCCAAAGGGTCTATTTTGCCGAATTCAACCTCGACCTACTCCTCTCAATGCGGGCTCCTAAACCCATTCTCAAGCCACTTCCCATCTATCCTGGTTCCGAAAGAGACTGGACCTTAACTATCGACGAATCTATCCCAGCCGGAGACATCCTCGCAGCCGTAAAAACCATGCAATCTCGACTTCTCAAACAAGTGTCAATCAAAGATGTCTACCGTGGTGAAAAAGTGGGTCCTGGCAAGAAAAATATTAATATCAATCTTCTCTATCGAGACGATAGAAAAACCATTTCACAACAAGCTGTCGACGCCGAACATGAGCGTCTTATTCAACATGTTACCGCAGCTTTGAAAATATAACCTTGGAGATAACCCAATGCGCAACTATCATCTACTTCTAGCCTCACTTGTAGCCCTTGCTACCAGCTCTTGCGGTTCACAACGCTCTTGCACCCCCTGCTCAGAAGAAGTTCTACAAGAAACCTACATGCATAAATATGGAGTCGAAGTCCCTCCCGACGACTGGGCTGAGCGCGGCAAATGTGGCCAAGTCATTGCCACACGAAAAGATGGCTCCACAGAATCGCGTAACTACGACCAAGGAATCCTGCATGGCGAAAGTACCTATACTTTCCCACACAGCTCCTCCATGGCACGTAAAGAAAATTATCATCAAGGCGAATTACAATCTGAAGTACAATATTACCGCTCTGGTGGTGCCCAAAGAGAGAGAACTCCTCTCAGTGATAATGACTATAAAATTACTCAGTGGTATGAATCAGGCGAACCACAGTTTAATGAAGAATACAGCGGCACTCTGCTAATGGAAGGTGAATACTATACTCCTGACCACACTCTAGAAGCTCAAATCCGCAACGGAAATGGCGACCGGGTCACGCGTGATTCCAAAGGGCAGCTCATTTCGCGTGAAAAAATTTCGAGAGGTCAGACCGTCCTCTTTACCACCTACTACCCCAACGGTAGCCCCAAAGATATCACTCCCCTCAATAACGGCTTAAAAAACGGCGTTGTACAAGGATTTCTTCCTGAAGGGGAGCCTGACTATACCCAAGAGTGGCAACAGGGTACTCAGCATGGAAAAACCATCCTTTTCGATAATGGCGAAAGAGTCGCGGTCGTCCCTTACGATAACGGCACCATCAATGGAACCGAAGAACACTACCGCGATGGGCGCATCCTAACTACGCGCATCACCTGGGTCAATGGAGCTAAGCATGGGCCAACTTTCCATTACACCGGAGATACTGTCACCACCGACTACTACTACAACGATCGCTCCGTTTCACAGAGCGATTACCTAGTACTAACAAATTATTCCCAGCGCACGCGCAATCTTGATTAGAATCCTCTATTTCTATAGAAGAGGATAAATTGACCAAGGATGCCCTATGTCGAACGATGGCTGCGCTTTAAGTATTGATTTAGGCGGTACAAAAGTTGAAATTGCCATCGTTGATCCTCAAGGAACCATTCTCACACATGAACGTTTACCCACTCATGTTGAGAATGGTGCCGAACGTGTTGTCGAGGATATCCTCTCTGGGGCCACAGCCCTCATGCAGCGCTCCTCCTACAAAATTATCGCCGTAGGCGCCGGAGTCGCTGGGCAAATCTCCTCCAATGGAAAAGAAGTACTATTTGCTCCCAACCTCAAATGGCGTAACTTTCCCTTCAAAGAAAAATTAGAAAAACGTCTCTCTCTTCCCTGCACAATCCTCAATGATGTTAGAGCTGCTACCTGGGGAGAATGGCTCCATGGAGCCGGAAAGAACTGCTCAGATTTCCTCTGTCTTTTTTTAGGTACCGGTATTGGAGGAGGAATTGTCGCTGGAGGACATCTCATTAATGGATTTTCCAATGCAGCTGGAGAATTAGGCCATACCACCCTCCGTGAAGGGGGAAGGCTCTGCAGCTGTGGACATCGGGGATGTCTAGAGGCCTATGCTGGCGGTTGGGGAATAGCGGTTACGCTCAAAGAAGCAGCGACCAGCTCTCCTAAAAAGGCAGCAGCTCTAATCGCTTTAGCTGGTGGAGATGCTAAAGCCCTAAAGGCGGAACACCTGTCCGAAGCTGTCAAAAAAAATGACCCTTTTGCTCAAGAAATTTATTCTCAAGTCATCAAAAGTCTATCTAATGGATGCGTTACCTTTGTAAACGCCTTTAACCCTAAATTATTGATTTTTGGGGGAGGTGTAGCTCTAGGTATGCCTATGCTACTCGAAAAAGTACAAGAAGAGGTCAAGAAATCTGCTCTAGGAGCAACAGGCTCACCTCTTCAAGTTATACCTGCCACCCTAGGCAATACCGCCGTAGTCATTGGCGCCGCCGCCGCCGCCCTACAATCCGCTACTTTTGGTTCTGATTCGCTTCGAGTACATTCAGCGTGAAATTACTAATATACTCTTCCTCACGCAACACTGATCGTATTTTTTGACCTGTGCGAATTTCTCCTAGCTCTGCAGGTGTTGATTTTTCTGCAGAAACTACTGATTTGAGAACAGCAAATCTTTGATAAAGAGCAGTTCCCATATCTTTTTCAAAGAAATCAGGTATGTTCTTTTGTATTTCATTTACGCATAAGGTGAATTTTTCAATGGAAATATTATTTACAAACTCGACAACTTCAGGAGTAAATGCATATTTAGCAATTTCAAGATGTCTCCATTGATACTGGTTTTTTAGAAGGAATGTATATTCAGGATGACATACAGGGAAACTATTTGCATTGTCTATACCATCTAATCCTGTAAAACCAAGCCTATCAATATCAACAGCCGGACAAAACATATTTCCAGTTTTTTTATATTCTTTTTTAGCAGCATTGTGTTCTTTTACTTTTTCTAATGTATAATCGTTAGGTGTTAAAAACCAATTTTTTCTATGTCTGTCTAAGTCACCTGTTAAGTAATTGTGCAAAGCCATAAATTGAAATAATATTTTCTCGTTGAGCTCATATGCTTCCTTATTGTTAAATCCAAGTCTGAAGACTTTTTTGGCTTCAACTCGCCCACCTAGAAACAATTCGAATGCCCCGTCTTCTCCCATAAAGCGTATCATCTCTGAAGGTGGGGTAATATTAAATCCTAAATGCTTATCAAGTATATAGGCTGCAACAGTTGCCTTTGGTTTGGCTAAATCGCCCTTGGGAAGATAATAATTCTGAGCTGTAGGTGACTGTCTCTTAAAGAAATTTTTAATCTTTACGAGAAGAGGAACATTGCTATCTGCGCGCTTAAATACACCTAGGCTTTTACCCGACCTGATTTGCTCTTCGGATAAAGGTTTTGCTCTAAGTTTATTATTATATAGGCCTTTTACAATAAGTGTCCCTGTAGCTCCCTCCTCATTCGCTTCAGGAACAATCCCTAATAACTCTGCTGCCAAGCGCGCCTTTTGTATTCTTCTATGTAACTTATGATCAGGATCAACTTTTTTTCCTTGTGCTTTCTCTAATCTTAATTCTGCAAGCTTAGGATCCAAAAAATTCTGTGTTTCAACCCTCAATAAGTTCTTATTTTGAAGAAATGGGTTTACTGTTTTAGATTGAGCAATATGATTAAAAAATGATTTGATTTGATTGTGAGAAAGATACACATCATTGCCATTATCATAATAACCATCTAATTTAATATGAGATAGCGTACTACTTTGATTACCCATAACAGCAATGGTTATATGGCCGTCAATTGAATCGACTAACTTCTTAATAACTGCAGCCGTTTTTTTATCAGTGTCGGTACTGCCTATTCCAAATCTATAACAAAATTGATGGACATAACTTGTTTGACTTCTCTGAATCAACAGTCCTTGATCATTAGCTTCTAAGTCGGAAGCATTATGCTCTGCTAACATTCTAATATTTCTAACTTCTATTTGTTGATAACTCAAGTTTAAGCTTGTCATTATAAAAACCTACTATAATTTGTTATTTATAATTTAAGTTTAACAAACAACTATTTAGATATTATTAAAGTTAAGTTAGCTATCAATTAATTTTTTAAAATTTATATCCCACCCCAAAAAAAATGCTTCTTAATAAAATCTTAATAATGCTACGCTATAATAAGTTCTTTAAATATTAGGAGTATAATATGTCTTTCTCTAGCTCTTCTCAAAGCCTGTCACCTTCAGATATGGTGGCGATGCACTATTTTATGGCCCATTTAGCTCACTTTCAAAGGTTCGCTGTCATCCCAAAAAATGAAAATAAAGATCTGAAAGACTTAAACATCTCCTTTCTTCTTCAAAGTGAACATGGAAGAATAAAAATTCAAGGCTATTTTGAAGCTCGTACTATTGTATTTTTTGACACCGAACAAAGAGTACACGTCTTTGCCGACAAACACGAGAGAGTTACAAAAGCAATCCATAAAACAGAACCAACTAGTACAGAAGCCGCTAATACAGAGGCAACTAAGACAGAAGAAGCTAGACAAGTAGAAGTCGTCCCGATGACCGAAGAAGAGTACGAAGATTTACAACTAGTCTTTGCTCAATTCGTTAAAACCATCGACATGAATCAAAAAGGTAAATCTACACACGAAAGTAGCCCCTCTGCAAAAACTTCTCAACATCTTGAAAGAAACTTTAATGTAAGCTTTTCCAAATTCATTTATCAAATTGAAATACAAATGCAGCAAATCGTTCTCGATATGCTGGAACGCGCTGCTCAAAAAGCTTATGAAGATGAAGCTCTTAGAGAAAAGCTTAACATTAAGCGCATCACTGATGAGACTCGCATAAAGCAACAGCTCAAAGCTGAAGCCTTTTTAGATGCGAACATTATGGCTGATACTATAAAAGTTGCTGACCAAAATGCTCGTCGCCACGAATGGAAAGCTGTCCATCCTCTCGTCGCAGCAACTGTCTAAAAATTAATTTGATTCCAAATAGGTAATCTGCGAAAACAATCGCATGATTACCATATTGTCAGATATCGGCGGCGTTATCCTAACCAATGGGTGGGATTCGCATGCCCGACATAAAGCCTCCTTACTCTTCGAATTGGATAAAGATGAGCTAGACCATCGACACGATCTCTATTTCCCTATCCTGGAGTTAGGAAAAATCAGCTTAGATGACTACCTAACTGCAATTATTTTCTATAAAAAGCGCCCTTTTTCAAAAGAAGAATTTATGGAGTTTCTTCATAATCAGTCCCAACTCCTACCAGAAATGCGGGATATCTTTATCGATCTCAAAAAAAATCAGGGAGTGCGTATCTTCTCCCTCAGCAACGAATGCATTGAGCTAGCAGAATGGCGCTATACAAAGTTTCATTTAGACAAAGTTTTTGACGCTTATATTGTCTCTGGCATTGTAGGAATGCGAAAACCTGATCCCACAATCTATAAACTTGCCCTTGCCCTCGCTCAAAAAAAAGGAAACGAGGTCATCTATATCGACGACAGACCCTATCTTGTAGAAGCGGCACAAAAGCTAGGCATTACCTCTTGGCACCATACCACAG
>JABDDJ010000066.1:0-7492 GCA_013287645.1 Chlamydiota bacterium
CTCTTCACAAAAGCTGTGGAAGCTTCTGTGTGAGGGCTTTGACGGTATAGTCGATGTTCCCCCAGATCGCTGGGATATACGTCGTTTTTATAGTGCAGATGCATTGTCTGCGGGTAAAATGATCGCCTATAAAGGTGGTTTTTTAAAGGAAAAACTTGATCTATTTGACTCATCTTTTTTTCAGATCTCGCCGCGTGAAGCCGACCGCTTAGACCCTCAACAAAGACTATTATTAGAAGTCACCTGGGAAGCATTAGAAGATGGGGGGTTAGTCCCTTCGCATCTAAAGGGTAGTCGTACAGCTGTTTTTATCGGCGGCTTTATGACCGACTGGCAAACTCTTCATAATAGTCCTTATAATCATCTGTTAGTGGATTCTTATACCGGAATCAATGCGTCTCAAACTATTCTTTCTGCAAGGCTGGCTCATTTTTTCGATTTCAAAGGGCCGTGCATGACCATCGACACTGCCTGTTCATCTTCGCTTGTAGCTGTTCATCAGGCGTGTCAAAGTATTTACAATGGGGAGTGTAATTTAGCTATAGCGGGTGGAGTGAATGTCATGCTTACTCCTGAACCATCCATAGCTATGTCCAAAGGACACTTTTTAAATCCTAAAGGGCAGTGTCGCTCTTTTGATGCGGATGCTAATGGTTATGTGAGAGGCGAAGGTGCTGGCGTTGTCATTTTAAAGCCTTTAAGTAGTGCTTTAGCAAATAACGATTCTATATATGCTCTGATTAAAGGTTCAGGTGTAAACCATGATGGCCATACGTCAAGCCTGCCTGTACCTAGTATAGAGTCACAAAGAGAGCTCATCAGCTCCGTTTTAAGTAAAGCGCATATTAAGCCTGAAAACATTCAGTATATCGAAGCGCATGGTACAGGCACGCCAGTGGGCGATCCTATTGAAGCAGAAGCTCTCAATAAGTTGTTAAGCAAAAAATGTTTTTTAGGGTCTATCAAATCAAATATTGGTCATCTAGAAGCTGCTGCAGGCATTGCAGGTCTTATCAAAACAGCTCTCTGCTTAAAGCAGCGTAAAATTCCACCCAACCTCCATTTCTCAAATCCTAATCCTGCTATTTCGTGGGAGACCTCTTCTTTAGAAGTACCCACAAGCCTGCGCGATTTTCCAGAACCTCATACGACATTGTATGCAGGCGTTAACTCGTTTGGATATGGAGGGACTAACGCGCATGTCGTTTTGGAAGAATATCATTTGAATAATGATCGTAAATTGGATCACTCTTTTACCAAGCCATTTCCATTTCTATTTTCTGCTCAAACCAAAGAAGCGCTCCAAGAATTGATTAAGAATCATTCTTTGCATTCAGAAGTTGACCACTACGATATTGCCTATACTCTCTCCAAACGTTCTGAACGTCATCACTGGGGATCCTGTTTTGTTGCAAAATCCCATGCTGAGTTGCTGCATAAGCTTGAACAAAATAAAGAGCTCTCTTTTGAAACACTAGAAGCTGATGCATCACTCGCCTTTGTTTATACGGGAATGGGCCCGCAATGGCATGGAATGGGGAGAGAGCTTTTTCAGCACGAAGCTATCTATCGAGAGACAATCGAAAAATGCAGCCGCATTCTGGAACCACTAGCAAAATGGTCACTTATCGATGAATTGGAAAAAAGTGAATCTTTGTCAAAAATCGCTGAACCACAATATGCACAGCCAGCCAACTTCGCTCTGCAAGCAGCTTTGACAGAACTGCTCAAATCTTGGAACATCATTCCCAAGGCTGTGGTTGGCCATAGTATTGGAGAGGTAGCTGCAGCATATGCGGCTGGCTGCATTACCCTTGAAGAGGGAATGACGATTAGCTATCATCGCTCGCGCATACAAGCTTTTCGTCAAGATCAGGGCACTATGCTTGCTGCTGATATTAGTGAACAAGAGGCACAGCATTATCTTGAGTTTTTTCCAGGCGTGATTTCTGTTGCTGCTATTAATAGCCGCTCTTCTGTGACATTGTCAGGAGAGCATTCAGCTCTTCAAAAGATCGCTACTGCTCTAGATGCAAAAGGCATATTTCATCGCTTTTTGCAGGTTAATATAGCTTACCATAGTGCTCAGATGGATGGTTTGGAAAAGGAAGTGCATGACGCTCTGGGCTCGATCATCCCCAGACCTCCCAAAATAGCCTTCTATTCTACTGTACAAGGAACCGAAGCTTCCATTGGCAGCGACTACTGGTGGAAGAATATTCGACAGCCTGTGCGATTTCATCAAACCATCAAATCGCTATTGAAAAATGGTTTTAATCTTTTTGTAGAAATTGGACCTCACCCTGTACTAGCTAAATCGATCAGAGAAACCATCCAAGAATGTCATAGCAAGGGGATTTCTCTTTATACATTAAATAAACGGGAATCCGAACAAGAAACTTTATCTCGTCTCATTGGCCGTTTACAGTTAGCTGGTCTGAATATCGATTGGAACTGCTTGTTACAGGGTAAAGGTTGCTTGACTAAGCTTCCTACCTATCCATGGCAAAGAAAGACGCATTGGAAAGAGTCTGAAGAATCTCTACAGCATCGTCTTAGTTTGCAAGGGCACCCCTTTATGACCAAAAGGTGTTTATTCCCTGAAAAAGCCTGGACGGTAGAGGTAAATCATGGATTTTTTCCTTGGCTAAATGATCATCAAATTGATAATTCTGTCGTTTTTCCCGGTGCAGGTTATATCGAAGCTGGTTTAGCACTGCATCATCAACTGAACAAAACAGCTCAATGCATATTAGAAAACGTGCGTTTCTTGCATCCTTTAGTGGTTGCTTCAAGTAGTGAACCGTTATTGCGTCTAAGCTTAAATTCAAATGATCAATTTCAGGTTCATTCTGGTAGTAACGAAGAGTGGAGTTTACACGCGCAAGGTGCTCTTCATCCTCTTTGGAAGGGATATGCTCCGCCAGATCTTATCTTGCCATCAAAAAATCGAAAAATTTCTAAGCAAGAGGTCTATACCTACTTTGCAAGTCAAGGAATGCTCTATGGCCCCGCGTTTCAGTGTATAGAGGCACTTTTTCCTGGCCAAGGCGAAGCCTGGTCGCAAATTATAGTTTCAGCAGGTTTTGATAACTACCACTTGCCTCCACCCCTTCTTGATGCCGCTTTTCAAACTTTAATCGGGACTAACGGCTCATCTTTATCGAACAGCGGTCTGGCTCTACCTATTCACATCAAAGAGCTGCACTATTTTTCTAAGCCTCAGGGTGAGATATGGTGTTATGCTAAAGCGCGCGAGAAAACAGACACTGAATTTAAAGGGGATCTGCATTTATGTGACGGGCAGGGTAAAGTATTTATTGAACTGCGAGGTGTGACTTTTCGACGCATACAAAAGCAACAAATCTCATCTTTAGAGCGGCTTATCTATCACCCTGTTCTACATCCTATTCAACCTAAACCGTCCACAGCATTGAACATTGAGTACGCAAAATCAGATGAAGAGCTACTGCAGATTGTTAAAACGTTAGAGGGGCGTACAGGCACTCTATGGATTGTCACGCATGGGGTACAAAATAGCACTCTGAGTGGTGTGGCGGCAGTGATTCAACAAGAAATGCCCTCTATACGCTGTCATATCATCAATCTAGATCCTCATCAACCTTTCAACGAAGAGGATGTTCAGCTCGCCGCAAGTCAAAATGCAAAAGAAATATTTGTCAAAAACGGTAAATTATATTTTCAACAGTGGCAGTCCGGTCTCCCGCAAAAACGAAAATCTCATTCCGACTGCTTTGAACTGCAACTGTCTAAACCCGGTACCATCGAAAATCTATTCTTTTCAGAAAAGACTCGAAGAGTTCCTCAGAAAAGCGAAATAGAAATTAGAGTACATACAGCTTCTCTCAATTTCAAGGACCTAATGAAAGTACTAGGACTTTTAGATGCATCGATCTTAAAAGACACATTCTTTGGAAATAGCTTTGGCATGGAATGCTCAGGTACTGTGACAGCCGTTGGAAAAGGAGTACAATCGCATCAAATAGGAGATACTGTCTGTGCGTTTGCTCAGAATACTTTTTGCTCTTATCTGACACTCCCTGCAAATCAGGTTGTCTCCATTCCTTTCAACGCAAACCTACAAGAAGCACCCATCTACATACCTTTCCTGACGGTTTTACGTGGTTTAAAAGAGATTGCCAAATTAAAAAAAGGTGAGACTCTCCTTATCCACACAGCCACAGGGGGCGTAGGCTTAGCCGCAATCCAATATGCTCAACATATCGGTGCCAAGATTATCGCCACTGCGGGCAGTTCCGAAAAACGTGAATATCTGTCTCAACTAGGAATCGTTCACATCGCTGACTCACGCTCACTTCTATTCTCAAGGCAAGTCATGGAGTGGACTAACGGGAAAGGGGTAGATGTCATCCTCAACGCTCTATCTGGAGAGGCTTTATTCAAAAGTTGGGAGCTTTTAGCACCCTACGGAAGGTTTATCGAAATCGGAAAGCGTGATATCAGCGAGAATGCAGCTCTTCCCATGGAAGTCTTTAACCGCAATGCTCTTTTCGCAGCGATCGACCTCGACAGAACCTTTGCCGACGATAAAAAAATTATTTTACGGCTGTTGCGCGAAACTGTTCGCTACTTCCAAAAAAAAATCTTTAAACCTCTGCCTTGCAAAGTATTTCCTGCTGAACAGGTGCATGAAGCTTTTCATTACTTAGCACGCGCTAAGCATATTGGAAAAGTCATGTTAAAATTTGAAAATGAATCGGTCCAGGCCGTTCCAACACCCAAAGCACTCTTCCATGATCAGGCTACATATCTAGTCACAGGGGGATTGCGTGGTTTTGGTTTGGCTACAGCGCAGTGGCTCATAGAAAAAGGAGCTCGTCACCTCATACTTCTCAGCAGGCAGGGTGCAGTTACTGAGGAATCTCAACTTGCCCTCAAAGAGATGGAAAAGCAAGGAGCTAAAGTTAAAGTGGTAGCTGTGGATGTAGGAAACATAGAACAGTTGAAACCCGTCATTCAAAATGTTCACTATCCTCTCAAAGGGATTTTCCACTGCGCAATGGTTCTCGACGATGGCTTTATTCAAGATCTAACTCAAGAGCGCTATCAGGCTGTTTTATATCCCAAGGTAACCGGATGCTGGAACCTTCACCATCTCACCAAAGAGCTGCCTCTCGACCATTTTGTCCTCTACTCTTCGGTATCTGCTCTAATCGGAAATCCTGGACAGGCCAGCTATGCTGCTGCAAATAGCTTTTTAGACGCTTTTGCAAACTATCGGCACTCTCTTAATCTACCTGCCTTAAGCATCAATTGGGGAGCCATCTCTGAAGTAGGTGTCGTGGCGCGCAATACTTCTGTAGCCACCTATCTACTCAACAACGGAATAAGGCAAATAACTCCTAAAGAGGCCTTAAAAGCTCTTGAACAGCTCCTCGACATGCCTGGCGCTCAGTATGCTGTCATGGACATCGACTGGTCTCGACTATTCCACAGCCTTCCCCATCTCAAAGAAGACCCCAAATGGTCACACATGAAGGTATCCTCACAAGAATCGATCCATTCCGACTTCCAAAAGGCTCTACAAGCGATGGACAAAGAGGCGCAATTAAAAGCTCTTATCACATTTATAAGCGAAAAAGTAAGCGAAACCTTAAAAATCGATCATGAGAAGCTCGATGTAAATACCAAACTCAATACGCTAGGTGTCGATTCGCTGATGGCAATGGAGCTGCAGCACATGATGGAACAAAAATTAAAATTTAAAATTCCTACTATGGAATTAATGAAAGGCCCTTCAATTAAAGAATTGTCACTGTCTCTTCAAAAGCTTCTTTAAGCGGCTACTAATAAGCCAAAGAAAGATCACTAGAAGCACTGTCGGCGCAAAAAAGAGCACCAAGCCCACTAATCCGATCAAAGGCAACGCTTGATCATTCGAGGAAAAGTTAGTTACTAGCGAAGATAGGCTCTCAACAAGCTTAGCATTAGTTTCTACCGCTTGAGTACTTCTCTCAATCGTTTTACGATTTGTTTCAATCGCCTGAGTAGCCTTTTCAATTGCTTGGCCATTCGCCTCAATCTGAGCAATACTCTTTGCGATTGCCGATTGATTGTTTAAGATAACTTGTGTACTCTCATCGATTATTTTGGAATTCCCCGAAATAACATCAGAGCTTCTAGCAACTGTATCAGCATTTGCTTGAATGACCTGAGTACTATCGCGAATCTGTGTTGTATTACGATGAACGGTGTCTATAGTATTTTGAACAGCGCGATTATTTTCACGAAGCAGCTGTGTTGTTTGATTGATCGCATCAGCATTCGCAAGAATTCCTTGAGTACTCGTATCTACTGCTTGACTATTAGCCGAAATCGCATCTGTAGATTTTTCAATGTTATGAATGACGTTACAACCAGTTAGCAACAGTAAAAATAATAATAGGTACATTCACCGCCCCTTTAAAACACGATATAACAGTTTAATATTTTATTAACAAATTTAACCTATCATCACTTTGATTTAATCCGGAGAGTATAATGTTTCCTATTGCCGTCGCTTTTAGTGGCTCTCATTTACTATTCAGAACAGCAGAACAAGGACTCGCGCATCTATCTGGTTTAGTTACATTACGCCATGGAGCTAATCCACTTTCTTGGCTAAGTATTCATACTATTGGCGCAATTCCACGATTCGGTGGATGTAAGATAGGAGGAGATTCTCATAACAAAAATGAAAAAGCACACGCACAGAATCCAGGCCGTTTTTATATGGCTAAAGATGCGGATTCTTTCGAAAATTATACAGGCAGAGCTAAAATCATCTCCTTTATTCTTAAGAATTGTCCCAAAGCCTTAAAAGAAAGAGTACAATGGCTAAACGAACCCATAAAGTATCTAGATAATCGTATAGCTATGCGAGCAGTTCCTAAATCCTATGCAAAAAGAAGCACTGCAAGGCTAATCGAATTTATCTGCTTTTATCCACACTGTCTAAAAATCATGAATTATGGAATTCCTGATTTTTTCGCTTTAAGTGCTTATTTAGTCCCTAGCATTAAGTTTCGATTTTCCCAAGAGAAAGTTGACACAATGACTCCGGATAAACTCTTAAATGAAGCAGGTTGCTCATCTACAGAATGGATAAGTCCTCTAAATATTGGCCTTTTAGGTACTGTCTGGAACAGTCTAACCTATAGAACCGTTGTTAGAATGTATGATAGTCCCACAAGAGTATTTACAGGGGTTGCCCTCGTAGCCATCAGCGCTGCCACAGCCTACTATGCAATGCTCACCATGCCCGCATTCATCGTTGCTCATCAGACAGCTATCCTAGCCGGCGCTATCTTAGCGATAATATAGTATTAAACAAATCTTTATAATTTATTAACAATTATATTTTAAAATTTAAGTTAATATTTTTAATTTTTGGAGTTAATGTGATTTCTATTCCTACAGTTCTAGCTTTTACAGCTGCACATTTAGTTTTTCGAAATGGAGTACAGGGAAT
>JABDDJ010000066.1:7502-9351 GCA_013287645.1 Chlamydiota bacterium
ATGCTTTAACATCTCTTGAGCAGTAGCTTTCACAGTCTTAATCCCTTCGGCAAAGCCTATCAATCGCATCTATCTGGCCTAGAGACATTAAGACACGGTACGAATCCCTTTAGTTGGCTTTCCATTCATTTAATCGGTGCTGTGCCTAAATTTGGAGGTTCTTGGTTTGGCGGAGACTATGGGTGCGGTTATGACTCTCAAAATGTTAAGCATTTTTATATGCTAAAAAGTACAAAAGATGACTATTATTGGAATAAACAGCAGCCAAGACTCACTAACTATATAATCAAACCCTCTAATTCTTACTCTCTTCAAGGTGTAAAAGATTACATTGATAATAGATTTATTATGCGTATTTGGCCAAAAGTTTACGGCTGTGGTTCAACATATAATATTATAACTAAATTGTCTCCATGTCCGGATACAACAATATCAAAGTATACTTTTGGCTTTTTGAGTTCATTTAACATCTTGCTACCATCGATAAAATTTCATCTTTCACCCGATGTTGTAAATAAAATGGAAAATGATCCATCAATGCATCAGCTTGCTTGTTCTACAACGTATTGGACAAGCCCTCTAAACATGGGTCTATTAGGGGTTTTCTGGAACAGTTTAACCTATAAAACCGTCAAAAGAATGTATGATAACCCCACAAGAGTACTTACAGGGGTTGCCCTCGTAGCCATCAGCGCTGCCACAGCTTACTATGCAATGCTCACTATGCCCGCATTCATCGTTGCTCATCAGACAGCTATCCTAGCCGGCACTATTCTAGCCATTGTATAAGTTTAACCGCAGAGCCGCTGAGAGCGCAAAGATAACGCAGAGATTTATTCTTTAATCTCTGCGTTATCTTTGCGATCTCTGCGGCTCTGCGGTTAAACTTTGATAATAGCCTGCATATCCCAGATCTCTTCTGAGACCTGTCCGAAGTCTCCCTCTTCTGTCAGGAGATAATATTTACGCATCACCATCTTGCCGGCACTGTCAAATAGCTCTACGCCATCGAAGGGATCTCCTAGAGCACTATAATATATTTGATGTGTCGATAAATGTATGCCATGAGGAGAGTGCACAATGCACTTACGGCACTGTTCACCTATAAATTCGTACGTCTCTATCCATGCTATGCGGTCATTCTGGTCGCGTATGATTGTGCGTCCCTTCTCCTGGGTTTTCTCCCAGGCAGGAGGCAGTTCTTGCCTTAACTGTCTAAAATCTAATAGTTTACTGTCGTATATCAGCAGAGCAAAGTTTCCATTTTTATACTGCTCTACGCTGATATGCTTAAAATAGGGGTCCGCGATTATCTTAAATACTAACTCTTTGTCAGGCGAAATAACCCCAGCTCCGCAAGGGCGGCCATTTTTCCAATAATAATCTTGATAGAAAGGCTCCAAGGTTCACCTCGTCAATTACGCTAGAGACAAGGGTAAAATTTACCGGAATACTTTGAAAGCTCTAAACTTTACCTATATCTTCTCTTAATTTTTCTTTAATGAAGTTCTCCCATACTCGTCTCTTTAAGGAAAATAAGCTGGCATAGGAATTGCACTATGTAGAGCCAGCTTCACCATGGAGGGTACAATGAAGAAGAATCAGGAAAAAGAAGCTCTTAGAAATAGACTAGCGAGGCTTGAGTCAATCAATGACCACCTAGTCACCGAACTGCAAGAACTCGACACCCTTATGAGACTAATAGGATTTTCCGGTGGCATCGAGACAGTCAAAGCAACAGCGGTTGAAATACTGGATAAAGGATATCTCGAAAGCGCAAATGATGATCGTAACGACCGTGAGATGTATTTATAAATTTTATGAAAAATTGAAGAAATCTTTACACGAC